>NZ_JBDGTV010000014.1:0-146624 GCF_042216475.1 Halosegnis sp. | reverse complement strand
TGGCGACCACACTATCGAGTGCATCGACAGCACGGTCACGAGCCGATTGGACGTGGTTACTGTGGAGTCGCGTCTGTTCGCGCACCTCGTCGTAGGTCATCTCGTGAAGGACCGACGAACGGGTTTCGGCCCACTCACCGTCCCACGCGGCGTCTACGACGTAGTTGGCGGCCCACAGGAACTCGTCAATCGTCTCGTGAAGCAGGTCCGCCTGTTCGTCGGTCACGTCGAGTTTGACCGGGACGGTGCGGCGGACCTCCATACTAATCACAACACAACCCATGCTTAAAAACATTAATATGGTCCGGTGGGGGAGTCAGCCTGCCACCGGCAACGCCAGTAGTGTAGTCAAGCGAACGCGCTTCCTCCCACCCCTGAAGGGGTGGGTTTCCGCGCTGTGGTATCTATGAGCGACTCGCAGACGAACGAGGCCGACTCGATTCTCGCCTGCGAGGAGTGTCTCGCGCCTGCCGAAGCCTTCGCGGTTGTGGGCAACGAGACGCGCCTCGCCATCCTGGAAGCGCTGTGGGAACTCGACCGTCCCGCGGCCTTCTCAGACATCCGCCGCGAGGTGGGGATGGCTGACTCTGCGCAGTTCAACTACCACCTCTCGAAGCTCCGCGGCCAGTTCGTCCGCAAGACGGACGACGGCTACGAGTTCCGCGCGGCCGGCCGGTCGGTCATCGCGGCCGTCCTTTCGGGAACACTGAACCAGGATCCCCGGCTTCGCCCGTTCGAGGTGACCGGCGAGTGTGTCGACTGCGGGGCCTCGCTTGTCGCCGGCTACGAGGACGAGCAAGTCCGGGTCCGTTGTGGCGAGTGTGGCCGCGGTCACGGTAGCTACGCATTCCCTCCGGGGGGACTGGCCGACCGCACTCGCGAGGAACTGATGGACGCGTTCAACCAGCGCGCGCGGCACCTCTCGTGTCTTTCGGCGGACGGCGTCTGCCCGGAGTGTTCTGGTCGAATGGAGACGCATCTGTTCGACACGCGCGATGACCCCGACGCTGACCTCGATGTCCGAGTCGAACACGAGTGCCAGCGGTGTCACCATACCATCCATTCATCCGTTGGGCTGGTGCTGCTGGACGACGCGGAGGTAGTCTCATTCTACCGGGACCACGGAATCGACCTAAACGCCGTCCCCTACTGGACGCTGGAGTGGTGTGTCACTGACGAGCACACCACCGTTGAGCAGGTCGGCGGCGACGGCCCCGGCGACGCGTGGCGTATTACCGTCACAGTCCCACTGGAGGACGAGCGGCTGGTCGTGGCGCTTGACGACGATCTCGACGTGCTCGACGCGACTCGCCGGCCCTGCGAGGCAGCCTGACGGACTGTCGACCCGCACCGATAAGAGGGTCGGGCGTGTGACCGCGGATATGTCGTTCGACGACGAGCGCGTCTCCGTGCTCACTTTCGACTCGTATAGCACTATCGTCGATGTCGGTTCCGCGACCGAGGCGCTCAACGACTACGTCGAGAACCCTGAACTCATCTCCGAGCGGTGGCGCTCGCACTCGCTGATGTACTCGATGGCCGCCAACGATACCGACTCTTACGAGACGTTCTACGAACTCAACCGTCACGCGCTCACCTACGCGCTGGAGTCGGCGGGCGTCGATGTCACCGAGACGGTGCGTGAGGATATCCTCTCGGTGTACATGGATCTCCATGTGTTCGAGGACGTCGCAGAGGGAGTCGAGCGGCTCTCGGAGGGGTACGATCTCTGGGTCGTCTCGAACGGCAACCCAGAGATGCTCGACGCGATGTTCGATGTCGCGGACCTCCACGACGATGTTGAGGGGTACATCAGCGCCGACGAGGTGGAGACGTTCAAGCCAGATCCGGGCATTTATCGCCACGCTGCTGCCCGCCTCGAGATGCCAATCGAGGAGATTGCCCACGTTACCGCCGGCTGGTTCGACGTTGCGGGTGCGGAGGCCGCGGGAATGCAGGGTGTATGGGTGAACCGCGACGACGGTCCGTACCCCAACTTCGGGCCGGAGCCGTCACTCGAGGTAGACTCGTTCACCGCACTGGCCGACGAGCTCGACCTGTAGTCGGAACCATCACGCCTATACTCACGTCAGCGCAGGCACGCGTATGAACGCCGCCCGGGTGGTCGCGCTCGTGGTCGTCCTCGTCCTTGCGTCGACACTCTTGGTCGGCCTCGCGGCCAGCCACGAAGCAGCCGGCGCTGCCGCTGAGCCAGATGCCTATCCGGGTCATACGCTCATCGGCGTGCAAGCCGTCGGCTGGTTCGGGAATAATAACGGCTACGCTGCCGTCGTCGCTCCGAACGGGAGCGTCGTCTGGCGCTGGTCTGTGCCGAACAGCCGAGTCTTCGACGTCGAGCACCTGCCGAACGGTAACGTGCTCGCAAGCGTCGCTGTCGTCGTCCCTAATGCTGACTGTCCGCAGCGGTACCAGGACCGGACGAACCGTGAGGCATGCGTCCATAACCGTGTCGTCGAGATCGATTACGAGACGAAGACCATCGTCTGGGAGTACGACTGGTACGACGCATTCCCAACCCACCACGAGGTTCACGATGCCGACCGCCTTTCGACGGGTGAGACGGCGATAATCGATATGGGTAACGACCGCGCTTTCACCGTAAACGAGGCTGGTGAGGTGACGTGGCGGTGGAACGCGACCGACCATATTGCCCAAGGGACACCGTGGTTCGAGGAGCATGTCCCCGGTGATAAGGCGGAGGCGTTCACCCGCTCGGGCTCAGAGTCCGACTGGACGCACATGAACGACATCGACCGGCTCTCGAACGGCCACTTCACGCTCTCGATTCGCAACTTCGATGTGGTGCTCGAGGTCGACCGGTCGGGGACCATCGTCGAGACGTACGGTACTCCCGATGACCACACGCAAATGAACGAACAGCACAATCCGAATCTGCTTGAGGAGGCAGGAACGTTGTTGGTCGCAGACTCGGAGAACGACCGCATCGTCGAACTTGACGCCGAGACGGGCAAGGTTGTCTGGACTTACGAGCGAGTACCGGCGTCTTCAGGCGTCGAACCCGCCACGCTCCGATGGCCGCGCGACGCCGACCGGCTCCCGAACGGGAATACACTCATCACGGATTCTCGACGATTCCGCGTACTGGAGGTGACGCCCAATGGAAGCGTCGCGTGGTCATTTGATTCCCGGGCAGAGTTGGGCAGACGCGCCATTATCTACGAGGCTGACCGGATTCGACTGACCGGCGAACACCTGCCTGAAGAGCCTGACGTCGCCCAGTCGGGTGGTACCCTTACCAGCCGGACCGGCGGGCCGCTGGTCGACGCATACGCCACTCTTGACTCGTGGCTCTCTTTCATTCTCCCGGCGTGGATGGGGCCGCTTGGGCTCGTGGTGGCGCTTGGAGACGTGACCGCGGCACTGCTGCTCGCCCGCGAACTCCGCTAGGGCTCGCGGTGTGGCTGGACAGGCCGCGAGAGCTCTGGCGGGCGGCCGAACTCGTCGAAGCGGTCGACATCTTCGTCGACGGCGTAGCCGAGTTCGCGCTCGTCGCTGTTGTCGACAAGGCGTCCCTCCTGCTTCTCGGTGGCGCCCTCAAAGCCGGGTTTGACGCGGACTGGCTTTGCCGGCTGACCGACGACGACGTGGTGAGCCGGAACGTCGCCGGTGACAGTAGCGCGCGCGCCCACGAGACTGTTCTCGCCTATCTTCACACCTGCGGTCACCATCGAATCGTAGGTGATCCGCGCGTCGTCTTCGATAATCGTGTGATAGTTGCGCACCTCTGTCTGGTCAACCACGTCGTGGTCGTGGCTGTATACGTGGGCATTATCGGAGATAGAGACGCGGTCGCCGATGGTAAGTCGCCCCCGGTCGTCGAGATGGACATCGTCGTGGACCACTGTATTGTCGCCCATCGTGATGTTGTGGCCGTAGGAGAAGGTTACTCCCTTGAAAATACGGAGGTTGTCGCCAGCCTCCTCGAATAGGTGGTTTGCGAGCATCTGCCGGAACCGGAGCGCGAAGGCGATGTTATCCGCCATCGGTGTGGCATCGAACTGACGCCAGAGCCACTGGAGGTGTTTCGATCGCTCGAAGCGAGTCTCGTCCTTCTCAGCATAGTACTCCGCCTCGAGAGTGGCGTTGCACGGGTCGTACCCCTGGAGACGCACCCGTGCGGCCGGCGACACCTCCTTGCCGGTCTGCCACCGCTCGTAGGCCTCGCGATCACCATACAGGTCGACGAGTACGTCCTGAACGACCTCGCAGGTACTCTCTGCTGCGTCCGGTCCGGCGGCCGTCAGTCGGGCGTCGACCTCTTCGATGAATGCGGACAGTCCCTCCTCTGCCTCTGCAGGCAGCGACACGTGCCGCTTTGTCATGCCCCTCGATACCCGACGGGCGCGTATCAGGGTTTCCGTCCGGCTCCCGTTACGGGTCTGTTACCCGATTACGGTGCCGTTACCGGCGGCCGGTGACCCGCGTTTGGACCCGCTCGGGAAACACCGCCTCGACGAGCGACGCTCCCTCTGCCTCGCGGAGCAGCTCCCGCAGCTCCGCCTCGTAGTCGCCTTTCGCGAGCGTCCTGGCGGGCCCCTCCTCTATCTCGAGTGTGTCAGCCGCCAGCCGGTCGACGGCCCCACGGCCGAAGCCCGCAAGCGGCGAGAGATAGTCGATGTCGTGTCGCTCCTCGAGCGACTGGGCCCACGCTCGCGACACCGTCGGGACCCGGTCGTCACGACGGGTACCGTCCGCAACGGCGTCAAACTCGCCGTCTGCGACGGCTTCCAGCGCAGCCTCGTGGACGGTCTGGATGCCATTGCGTGGGAACCCGTCTTCGGCCATTCGGGCGACGGCCTCATCAGCCACCGCCGTCTCGAGGGTGAGCCGCTCGAACGGGAAGCCAAGCTCCTCGGCAGTGGCGGCCGCATGGTCGGCTGCATCGCCGACTCCGAAGCCGGCGTGGACAAGCCGCACGTCGTAGAACCGGTCGAGTAGTAGCGCCGCCAGCGAGGAGTCCTTCCCCCCCGAAAAGAGGACTCCCGCCCGCATCTACCGCCGCTTAATGTTGAAGTCCTGTTTGTCGGGCTGGAGCTCCTGGAGGAGTGACTTCATCTGCTCTTCGTCAATTTTCCCCTGGACACGGCCGCTGCGGGCCAGTGCGACCACCTGCTGTTCGACCTGCTCACCGAACTCTGGTTTGGACATCTTCACGGAGTTGAGCCGCTTGCGGGCGCCGTCCGTCAGCGTCTGGCGGAGCACAGCCTTCTTCTGGGCCTCCGCCTGCTGGCGCTGGGCCTCGCGGGCCTCTTCACCGCCGGCTTGCTGGTCTTGCAGCTGTTCCATCTTCTTTTTCCGCAGCTCCTCGAGTTCGTCGTCCGTGGGCTCGTCGCTCATGGTCTTACGTTTTGGTGCCGTGCGAAAAACGGTTTCGCCCTCAGGCGTACCGCTCGAGTTCCGGCCGGTCGAGGTCCTCTTCGATGAGCCGGGTCGCCGTCTCGTCGAGCAGCGCGCGCCCCTCACCGGTGACTTCGCGGCCGCGCTTCTCGTTGGTGTTGATGTAACCGGCGTCGTCGAGCTGCTGAAGCAGTGTTCGGATGACATTTTGCGAGCCGTCCTGCTGTGCGCTTGGGCGGACCCGGTAGCGAGTCGACCCCTTCTCGGCATCGCCGTAGGCCGTCGACAGTCGCTCGACGCCGACCGGCCCGTCGACAGCTACCTTCCGGAGCAGCGACGCGCCGCGGCGCGCCCAGAAGTCCTCCTGTTCAGGGGGGAGCTCTTTTGCGGTACCAGTCTTCGTGTACTCGAGCCACTCGGGCTCATCCAACTCATCGCTCAGCTCGGCCGCCACGGCCTCGATAAGCTCGTCGGCAGGGGCGTCGTAGAGTGTCGCCATTACCATCACATCCGCCCCGTGGCGTTTAAGACTGACGTTAGCCGCCCGCGGGCGGCTCAGGCACCCAGTCGGTCCGAGCCGAGCACACCCGCCACGCCGCCGCCCACGGCCGTCGGCAGCAGGTACGTCCCGACCCGGTGAATGACCACCGCAGCCGCGGCGGTGTCGGCAGCTACCCCGAGCGCGACCAGCAGCGCGATGATAACCGTCTCGACACCGCCCAACCCACCCGGTAGCGGCGTGATGCCTGCGATGGCGCCGACAGGAACGACAACCAGCACGACCGGGTAGGCGACTGCCGCGTCTAACGCCACAAGCGAGAGCCAGAGCGACGTGGCCAGACAGAGCCAGCCGGTCGCTGAGAGCCCAAGCGCGACCGCGAGCCGTCGGCGATTGCCGCTCACCCGCTCGATGGCCGCAAAGAACCCCTCAACGCGCCCCCGGACGGCAGACTGGCCAGGTGCTGATCGGCCGGGGACGACGCGACTAACTGCCCGAACAACCGGTGTTACTGCCCGGATGACGACCCGTTCGACTCGATAGCGGTAGCGCCAGCCAGCCACCGCCAGCACCGGCACTGCCAGCGCGAGCGCGCCGACCGCGAGGGCAGCTACGCGGAGTCGTGAGCCAAAAGTGAGCCGCGTCGAAAAGTAGGCAATCCCTGCGGCTGCCAGCCCGATAGAAGGGACGAAATTGAGCGAGTCGACCGACGCGATAGCTGCCAGCGACGTCTCGTACTCCGTGTTGGCAGTCCGAGAAATGAAGAGCGCGGCTACCGGTTCGCCGCCAGCTTGTCCGAACGGCGTCACGTTGTTGGCGAACGTTGCAGCCGCGAATACCAGCACGGCGACGTGGCCCCGGACAGTCGCGCCAAGTCCGCCGAGCACCGTCCGGAGCGCCAGCCCCCAGGCCGTGAGCCACAGGGTTGCGACGCCGAAGACCGCCGCCAGCGCCGGCGGGTTCGCGCGGGCGATAGCGTCTGCCACCCGGCCGGGGCCGACCAGCCAGCCGACGACGGCGAGCACGAGCGCCGCCAAGGTGAACCCGACCAGTGATGCCCGGCGGTCGACGTTCATACCCGGGCTTCCGGCGGAGCGCGTTTATCGGGTTCGGTCGCAGCCGACACGGCTTTTCCTCCGGCCGCCCGCGGTGGCGTATGGACGAACGGGCTGCGCTCGCGCTCGTGGGCGAGGAACTCCCAGCCGCTGGCGACGACTGTGCCGTCGTCGACTCAACGGTCGTCACGACGGACATGCTCCACGACCGGACGGACTTCCCGGCGGGGACGACCCGCTACACGGCGGGGTGGCGAGCTGTCGGTGCCTCCCTGTCAGATGTGGCTGCTATGGGCGCAGACGCGACCGCAGCTGTCGCCGTCTATGCTGCCCCCGAGTTCGTCGCCGACGAGCTCCGCGCGTTCCTGTGTGGCGCCCGTGAGGTGTGTGCAGCCGTCGGCGCCGAGTACGTCGGCGGCGATCTTGACGGCCACGACGAGTTCACCGTTGCGACAACCGCCCTCGGCGAGACCGACGACCCGGTGTTGCGGTCCGGCGCCGCGCCGGGTGAGGCGGTCTGCGTGACTGGAACGCTCGGCCGGTCCGCCGCTGCCCTCAGGCTATTCGAGACGGATGCGGAGCAGGCGAACGCGCTGTTCCGGTTCGAGCCGCGGATCGCGGCCGGCCGTGCGCTTGCTTCCCATGCCACTGCGATGCTCGATTCGAGCGACGGACTTGCACGCTCGCTCCACCAGCTCGCGGAGGCGTCTGACTGCGGATTTGACGTCGAGAGCAATCGGCTTCCCGTCCACGAGACCGTTCCGCGTGTGGCTGAGGACGCTGATGACGAACGAGAGCTTGCGGTCCACTTCGGCGAGGATTTCGAATTAGTGTTCACGACGCCTGATCCGGACCGTGCGCGGTCGGTCGCGCCCGTACCGGTGTCGGTGGTCGGGGAGACGACGACCGGCGGTGTTCGGCTTGACGAGGCGCCACTTGCGGACCGTGGTTACACTCATTAGCTGAGTATCTGGAACGGGACAGGGACGAAACACAGCCCGCCCAACAGAAACGTGAGGACGCCAACAGCCATGCGGCGGCGATCCAGCGGCTCGTCGTAGACAGGGTCGGCGGGGCCGACGTAGGCGACCCCGAGCGTGAACAGCCCCCAGAACCCCCAGAGGGCGGGCGCATTGATGCCGACGTCAGCGAACGCGTACAGGTAGCCCGCGAGGCCGAACAGCGCGGCCGGCACCAGCGCGGCGACCGACGCCGCCCGTTCGCCGACCATCGCCCGCATGAGGTGGCCCCCGTCGAATTGGCCAACAGGGATGAGGTTAAGGAAGGTGACGAACATCCCCACCCAGCCGCCGAACACCACCGGATTCACCGCAAGTTGAGGATTAGAG
This sequence comes from Halosegnis sp., assembly GCF_042216475.1. Lineage (NCBI taxonomy): Archaea > Methanobacteriati > Methanobacteriota > Halobacteria > Halobacteriales > Natronomonadaceae > Halosegnis > Halosegnis sp. Next base: position 138,342 of record NZ_JBDGTV010000014.1, on the reverse strand, counting down.
TACTCCAGTGGCCGCCCCGTCAACTCCGCCAGCAGCTGTAATAGCGGCGGGTAACCGAATTCGATGGCGACAGCGTTCGAACTCTCGAGGATGCGCTGGGGCACGGTGATTGGCTCCATACTCAGCCCAACGATGCTTACCATCACCGCGGCGACGAGCCCCGCCAGCGGCCCAGCGACGCCGATGTCAAACAGCGCTCGCCGGTCGGGGATGCGCCCGTCCATCTTGATGACGGCCCCGAGCGTTCCGATGATGCTTGGGAACGGAATAAAGTACGGTAGCGAGGCGCTCACGTCGTGATGTCGCGAGAGCGCGTAGTGGCCGAATTCGTGAACTGCGAGCACGGAGAGGACGGCCGCGCTAAACTGCCAACTCTGGCCCGTCAGCAGGTCCAGCGGCCCCGTAACTTGCTCGTAGTACCACGAGGAGCCGACGAACAGCGTTGTCGCGACAGTGAGCAGGAACATCACGATGTTCGTCCATGGGATACCCTCGATGCCGCCGCCGGCTGGCTCGGCGACCAACGCGTAGCGACGGCTCCGGAGTTCGACTCCTGACACCGGGTCCGGTTCCGTGTCAGTCACTCGAGTGAGCCGAACGCTGTAGCCAGCCTCACGGAATGTCGGCCAGACGCGCCGCTCTAATTCGTCAGCCGGCAACAACGGCTCACCGACGTAGAGGATGCGATCGCCTTCGCGGCGGCGTTCCTCGACACGGAACGCCCCGGCGAGCGCCGAAGGCGGCGGCACGTTCGCTGCGGCCGCGCCCGCGGCGTCGCTGTCGGTCATCACCGTGGGAAAGTGGCTCCGGCAGATAAATCCCCGGACACGGAGCCGAACCGCTACTGGAGGGCGGGAGAGAACGGTGAGGCGTCTACGCCGGCGTCACTCGCCACGTCGTCGCGCTCGTGTACGACCACTTTTCAATCTCGATGTCGCTTGCGGAGTCGCGCAGCTTCACCATCAGCGCGCCAATTTCCTTGGGCGAGAGTCCTACCTCGTCGGCAATGAACTTCGACTTGAAGTACATCTCGCCGTCAGACGCCTTCTGCTTCAGGTAGCGCTTCAGGCGACTCTCCTTCGTGTCGGTCTCGTTTGCGGGGGTTTTGACGCTCATGCTTCGCCTCATTCACCCCATTGCCCTACGGGGGCATATAAACGAAGGAAGCTTCGAGTCGATTCGGGCCTTTTCCGGGTCGAATTGCGATGAAAGGTACCTTTTACAAATACCTGAGAAGCGCTTAGACGTTTTATAAATTGTTCTCAGGCCGCAATGTACCTACGGAGAGCGTACCGAAGTTGCCTCCGAGCAGCCGCTCACGACCCGTCGCGCTCGGCCTCGTGGACCCAAAACGTCTCCTCGGCGGTGACCTCTTTCTTGAAGATAGGCACCTCGTCTTTCAACCGATTGATGCCGTCGGAGACAGTCTCGAACGCCTCTTCGCGGTGTCCTGCGAGCACGACAACGAACACGATATCCTCGCCGTCAGGGATAACGCCCTGTCGGTGGTGCATCGCGACCTCGAGAACCCCTTCGCGCTCCTCGAGTTCCGACTCAATGGTCCGCATCGTCCGCTGAGCGACGCCGTCGTACATCTCGAACTCTAAGTACTCCGTTGGAGCATCCTCCTCGCTGTCACGTGCCCGTACTCGTCCGGTGAACGTCGCGATAGCACCCGCGCGGTCAGCAGACGGTGCGGCCTTCACCTGCGCGACGAGCGACTCTAGCGTCTCGTGTTCCGGGCGGTCATGGAGCCGTTCGATCACCGTCTCTACATCGAGACTGGCCGCGTCGGGTGCGCTCGCCAGCGTGTCGCCGGCCTCGACGCTGCCCAGTGTCACCTGCGGTATCCGCGCGTCAGGAAACCCGACGGCGAGCGTATACTCATGGTCGGGGGCGAGCCGGTCGAGTGCATCCGTTAACGACATCTCGACGTCGCTCGTTGCGTCCCAGCCGTCGCCGATATTATACGTGGTTGATGCCTGCACCTGCCTGAGGCCGCCGTCTGCGTGCAGGTGCCCACGACGTGGCCCGTCGCCATCCTCCACCAGCCGCCTGACGACTGCCGTCCGCCCGTCGAGTGCCCCTGCAAGCTGGCCGACGGCCCGCGTTGCCTCCGGACCGACGATGCCAAGTGCGTACATACCCGGTGGTTCGCCGCCGCGGGCTTGTAGGTGTCGCCCAGGGGTTGACAAGTCTTAAGCGGCGAACGCGGGTCGTCGTTACTAATGAGAGTCGTCGTATCCGTCGGCGGCAGCGTACTGGTGCCTGACCCCGATACCCACCGGGTTGAGCCGTACGCGGCCGTCATCGAGTCGCTTGTCGAGGCCGGCCATGAAGTGGCTGTGGTGGTCGGCGGTGGTGGCGTCGCTCGTGAGTACATCGGTGCCGCCCGTGAGTTAGGCGCCAATGAGATTGAGCTCGACCAGCTAGGCATCGCCGTTACCCGGCTCAATGCCCGCCTCCTGCTGGCAGCTCTCGACGAAGCGGTGGCCGCCTCGACCGTCTCTACTGACTACGAGGGGGCAGACGAGGCACTCCACCGTGGCGATGTGGCCGTCATGGGTGGCGTCGTCCCCGCACAGACGACCGATGCCGTCGCTGCCGCGCTAGCCGAGTACGTCGACGCCGACCGGCTCGTCTATGCTACCTCTGTTCCCGGTGTCTTCTCGGCAGACCCTAACGAGGCGGCTGACCCTGAGCGGTACGACGAACTGTCTGCGGGCGAACTCGTCGCCACCATCGCTGAGATGGAAATGACCGCCGGCGCGTCTGTGCCGGTTGACCTGCTGGCGGCGAAGGTGATACAACGTGCCGGCCTCGAGACGGTCGTTCTCGATGGCTCGGACCCCGAACGGGTCAGACGGACCATCGAAGACGACACCTTCGATGGCACGCGTGTGGTCCCCGATGCGGCCGGTGGTGGGCAGTGACGACCCCACACACGCTCGCAGACCGCCGCTACGATTTCTGGGCTGACGCCGCTGCAGACGCGATAGAGGAGCGGAATCCCGACGCCCCAATCGTCATCAAGGGGGGCATCTCACCGTCCGGCGTGCCCCATTTCGGTAACATGAACGAGGTCATGCGGGGCCACTTCGTTGCGGAAGTACTGCGCGAGCGGGGCCATGAGGTGCGACACGTCTTCACCACCGACGACCGTGATCCACTCCGGAGTCTCCCCCGGAAGCTCGCGGATCTTGACGGGAACATTGTGGGATTGGGGGAGGTGGATGCCGCGGCCCTCGGCACTAACCTCGGCAAGCCATACACCGACGTGCCTGACCCGTTCGACTGCTGTGATTCCTACGGTGACCACTTTTCGACGCTCATCCGCCGGTCGGCCGACCTGTTGGGCGTCGACATTGAGGTGGTGTCGAACACGGCGCTTTACGAGAACGGTACCTTCGAGCCGGTGACCCAGCTGCTCCTTGAGAAGCGTGAGCAGGCCCGCAATCTGCTCGCCGACTACCAGAGCACCGTCGACGAGTCATATGTCCCGTTCAACCCCATCTGTGCGTCGTGTGGCAAGGTGACGGAGACGGTGACAGCTGTAGACGCCGCAGCCGGCACCGTCGACTACCGCTGTACGGACATGGAGGCTGGCGGCCAGACGATTGAGGGGTGTGGCCACGAGGGGACGGCAACCCTCCGAGAGGGGAAACTACCGTGGCGGTTCGAGTGGCCCGCCCAGTGGCGCGTACTCGGCGTCGACTTCGAGCCGTTCGGAAAGGACCACGCCGAGGGCTCTTGGCCTTCTGGCGAACACATCGCGCGTGCCTTGCTCGACGACGAGCCGCCCGTCCCGATGACATATGAGTGGTTCACGCTCAACGGCGAGCCGTTCTCCTCGTCGGCTGGCAACGTCGTGATGGTCTCGGAGGTGCTGGAATTGTTGGAGCCGGAGGTGGTCCGCTACTTCTTCGCGAAGGATCCGAAGCGGGCCCGTGACTTCGACATTGAGCGGCTCGACCAGCTGGTCGACGAATTCGACCGATTCGAGCGGCTCTATTTCGGTGAGACGGACGGCACCGAGACAGAGCGGCGGCGCGCCGAGCGGGCGTACCCGTTCGTCGTCGCCGATCCAGACCCGAACCGCGTCCGGATACCCTACCGGTTCGCGGCCGTGCTCGGGATGACCGACAACGACGACCTGCGCGAGACGATGGCACGCCGCTCTGGACACATCCCTGCGGATGCCGACGCCGACCAAGTTGCGGCCGCACTCGCCCGCGTTGAGAAAGCCCGAAACTGGGCTCTCCGCACCGACAACGCCTACAACTATCGACTCGCTGAGGAGCGCCCGGACGTGAGCTTCGACGATACGACTCGCACGGCGTTGGCGGATCTTGCAGCGTTTATCGAAGCGGAGTCACCCGACGAGGAGTCACTCCAGGGCGAGATTTACGAGATTGCTCGCGAACACGGCGTCGATGTGGGCGACTTCTTCACCGCCGGGTACCGGCTGTTTCTCGACGAATCAGAGGGGCCACGGCTCGGTCCGTTCCTCGCGGCCCTGGACACGCAATTCGTGCTCGAGCGGCTCAGGCTCGAGGGCTAACCCGGGTGATGCCGGTGAATTCGAAGCGGGCACCGCCCGACTCGCTTTCTGCGACCGCGATGGACCAGCCGTGTGCCTCGGCAATCTCTTCCACGATGGCCAGCCCAAAGCCCGTCCCTTCCTCGGCTGTCGTGTAGCCGCTTTCGAAGATTCGCTCGCGATCTTCGGCCGGCACACCTGGTCCGTTGTCGGCAACGTAGAAGCCGCCCGGGGTGTCACCGACAGTCACGGTCACGTCTGGCCCGGCGTGCTCGACAGCGTTGCGGATGAGATTCCCGAGGAGTTGTCGGAGCCGGGTCTTGTCGGCCGATAGCGTGAACTCTGTCTCAACGGTAAGTGTCGCCTCGTCAGTTGCGACACCCTGCCACGCGGCCTCCACTGCATCCTCGAGCTCGACCGGCTCTAGCTCGTCGATGTCGCGACCGGCTCGTGCCAGCGTCAGCAGGTCATCGATGAGTTCGTTCATCCGGTCGATAGCGTCGTAACACCGCTGGAACTGCTCAGGGTCGCCTGTCTCCTCAGCCAGCTCGAGCCAGCCGTCGAGTACGCTCAGCGGGTTGCGCAGGTCGTGACTCCAATGGAGGCGAACCGTTCCAACTTCTCGTTCTGCCGGCGGAGCCGCTCCGTTGTCTGCTTGTGTTGGAGTTCGTAACTCACCCACCGACTCATCAGGTCAACGAGCGTCACCTCCCACTCGGAGAATTCGCCAGCCCGCGGCTCGTCGTCGTAGAAGCAGAACGTGCCATACACGCCGTCTGTGCCGAACACGGGCGCGCCGATGTAGCAGGCGACGTTCCACTCGGTGAACGCCGCTCTGCGGCGTTCTCGCTCATCGTCGCTGACATCGCCGAGCACGACCGTTCGCTCGCCGGTCGCCACCGTCTCGCAATATGTCGCCGACAGTGGCACCACGTCGCCAGCCGACACGAGGTCGCCCTCGGCGTCGACTATGTCGACATGGTAATCCTCGCCGCGTATCCTGGAGAGTACGCCGTAGTCGGCGCCGAGTTCTGTCCGCCCGAGCGCGAGCAGCGCTTCCACCTGTTCATCGAACGGCCGATCGCGGTCGGAGATGATATCGTACATCTCCCGGAGCACCCGCTGCCGTTGCTCAAGTGCTGCCTGCTGGCGGCGGTAGCGGGTTACGTCGTAGAAGTACACTGACAGCCCCGACGGCGTCGGATATGCCCGCACATCGAAGTGAGCGTCCAGCGGGGGATACTCTGCCTCAAACGTGACGGGTTCTCCCGTCTCGACGGCCTCGTGGTATTTCTCGTAGAATGTTGTGTCAACGGCGTCGGGAATCGACTCCCAGAGGTGTCGCCCCTCGACACTGGCCACGCTGTCGTCCATCGCCTCAGCGAGGATACGCCGGCCGTTCTCGTTACACTGGGTTACGTACCAGTTATGATCGACGGCGAAGAAGCCGTCTGACATCCGGTCGAGCACGCCGTGGTCTGGCGCCGCCTCTTCGCCGAGGTCACGGATCACGGCGGCGTATAGCCCGTCAGCGTCGGGCACCACCCGTAGTCTGACCTCGCAGGGAATGGGGCCGTCTGAGCCAGCCAACTCTGCCTCGACACGACGCTCTGCCCCCTCGACGACGGCCTCGACGGCCGCGGCGACTGCCTCAGCGGTCGCCTCGGTGAACAGCCGCGCCACGTCGAGGCCGGCCAGCGCCGTCTCTGTGCGGCCCGTCGCTGCCTCGAGCGCACGATTCCAGTCGCGAAGCGTCCCCGCCTCATCGAACGCGACGAACGGCTCATCGAGCGCGTCGATGAGTGCCGGGACGTCCGACTGTCGTGTCGATGCCACTATACCGAGAAAGCGGATAGAGGTGTATATAATTGTCTGCGAGGGCGCTGTCCCGCGCCGGGACCCGGAACCCTCTTGCGCGGGCCGTTCTTCCTCCCGACAATGGTAGACACCCTGACGCTGGTCCTTGCGGCCGTGGTGGGGTACACGGTGATGGGACTAGCCGTCAAGCGCCGTGGTTTGCTCCCGCGGTGGGTTCGGCTGTCGGGCCCCATCACGACCCTCCATACGGAGCGGGGGAGAGTCCTGCTTGACCGGCTCGCCGCGCCCAAGCGGCTCTGGCGGGCGTGGGGGAACCTCGGCGTCGGCATCGCGCTCGTCGTGATGGCGGGATCGTTCGTGCTCGTGCTGTTCGCCGGCCTGCAGGCACTTGCGAACCCTCAGCCAAGCGCGCTTACACAGCCGCGCAACGTGCTCGCAATCCCCGGGGTCAACGACTTTCTCCCGCTGTCGGCGGCCGTCGAGATTGTTGCTGCGCTGCTGGTTGGGCTCGTCGTCCATGAGGGGGGACACGGACTGATGTGCCGCGTTGAGGATATCGAGGTAGATTCGATGGGGCTCGCGCTGCTCGCGTTTGTCCCCATCGGCGCGTTTGTCGAACCCGACGAGGCATCACGAGACGCCGCGAGTCGCGGCGCACAGACACGGATGTTTGCGGCCGGCGTCACCAACAACTTCGCGGTCGCCGCCGTTGCCTTCGCCCTCCTGTTCGGACCGGTCGTCGGCTCTATTGCCGTCGTCTCGGGGGTACCTGTCGCAGGCGTGCTCCCCGGCGCTGCGGCCGCGCAGGCCGGCATCGACCGCGGCGACGTCATCACCGGCGTTGAGGGATCGCCCGTCGCCGACGGCGAGGCGCTTGATACCGCCCTCGCCGGCACAAATGCCCGGACAGTCGCGGTCCAGTTGCGCTCCGGCGAGACGGTAACGGTCGAGCGATCACTGGTCGTTACCGGCGCTGTTGCCGATGCGCCACTGCCGGTGAATGCCACTATCGTCGCGATCAACGGCACTACCGTCCACACAGAGCAGGCGTTCCGCGCGGCGCTGTCCGACCGCGAGGTGGCCCGCATTACGACCGCCGACGGCGAGACAGCGACGACGCCGGCGGGTGCGTACACTCGGGTCACGCCCCCCGAACGCGGCCAGTCGCCGCTGGCGAACGCTAGCGGACTGGGCGGCGAACGATTCACCATCACCCGGTTCGATGGCCAGCGAATCGTCGACGGCGAGGCACTCGGCGAGGCGCTTGACGACACAGAGCCCGGCCAGCGGGCCACCGTGACGGGCTACCACGACGGCGAGCGGCGAACCTACGAGGTACGGTTAGGCGACAACCCCCGGGAACCAACCGGTTTCCTCGGCGTTAGCATCCGTCGAGGGACCAGCGGGATGACGGTCGACGACTTCGGTATCGACGAGTACCCCGCCGCGACGTTCCTCGCCGCGCTGGGCGGCGACACCAATGACCCGCGGTTCGGCGCCGTCGATGGGCCGCTCACCCGGGCGTACCTGACGCTATCGCTGCCCTTCGCCGCTGTCACGTTCCCTGGCATCGACCACCCGTTCCCCGGCTTCGTCGGCGTCTATGAGAATTTCTACGTGGCCGGCGACGGGCCGCTATCGTTCCTCGGCACCGGCCTCCTGCTACTGGTCGGAAGCCTCCTCTTCTGGACGGCTTGGATAAACGTCATTATCGGGCAATTCAACTGCGTGCCTGCATTCCCGCTCGATGGCGGTCACATCCTCCGGACATCAACGCAGGCTGTCGTCGCGCGGCTCCCCGTCGACGACAAGCACGCTGCCACTCGTGCGGTGACCGTCTCCGTTGGACTGTTGATGCTCGCCAGTCTGCTATTGATGGTGTTCGGGCCGCAACTGCTCGGCTGACTGGCCGCGAACCGAATCGCCCTTCTGGGCCGACCGCCTATCCAGGGTATGGACCGACGCGAAGCACCGGCTACGGAGGAGGGGTGGTACGCGCTCCACGACCTCAGACGAATCGACTGGGACGCGTGGCGGGCGGCAACCGAGCGCGAGCGCGAGCGCGCACTCGAGGAGGGAGAGGCATTCCTGCAAGCCCACGAGGCGCTCGAGGACGCCGACGCCGGCGGTTCGGCTGTCTTCACCGTTGCTGGCCACGAAGCGGATATCATGCTGCTGCACCTGCGGCCCTCAACCGCACACCTTGATCGCGCCGAGCGGGCCTTCGAGCAGACCGCCCTCGCGGCGTTCACCGAGCGAACCTACTCGTATCTGTCTGTCACGGAGGTCTCTGGCTACCTGACGGAGGAGTTAGCCGACGGGCTAGAGAATATCGAGTCCGATGGTACCCGCCAGTACATGCAACAACGGCTCTATCCGTCGATTCCCGACGCCGAGCACGTCTGCTTCTACCCGATGGACAAGCGCCGTGGCCCAGACCAGAACTGGTACGATCTCCCGATTGAGGAGCGGCGGGAACTTATTGCTGGCCACGGTGAGGTTGGCCGCGAGTACGCCGGCCAGGTGACACAGATTATCACTGGTTCGATGGGGCTTGACGACTACGAGTGGGGTGTCACACTGTTCGCCGACGACGCGACGGCTATCAAGCGGCTGCTCGCCGAGATGCGGTTCGACCCCTCTTCGTCGCGGTACGCGGAGTTCGGCCCCTTCTACTTCGGCCGCCGGTTCGCGCCCGCCCACCTCTCGGCCTTATTCGCGGGCGAGCCACTGCCTGCCTATGGGACCGACGAGGGAGACGAGACTGGAGATACGGACGGGACAGACGAACAGACCGACACGGCTGTCGCGACGGCACAGCCCGACGACGGCACTGCGTCAAGCGACACCGGAGCCGCAGCCGCCGGCGACGGCGGTCGTCCTGACACAGGTGGACCGTCTCACGAGGAGACGAGCGCAGCAGAACTCGCAGAATCGCTCCGGCGGGTCGGTATTGATGTTGACGACCACCCCGACGCAGGGTACGGACTCCTGTTCTTCAGCGATGAAGACGCCGAGCGGCTCGTTGAAGAAGTGGATGGCTTGCGCGGCAATTTCGATCATTATGATACGCACGTGGTAACGACGGTACGCGCGGAGTCTGGCCGTTCGGCGGTCGTCTCGTTGTGGGCAAATGAGCGGGCCGCCAACACCGCCTCTGGCTTCCTCGCAGACCTGCCAGGCGTTGGTGAGGGGCTCGGCGGGCCCGTTGGGTCGGCCGACAGCTCGCCCGAGCGCGCAGCCGACGATGAGACCGCTGCCGGAGCTGACGGGTCTCAGGAGGCCGCCGTGAACGGAGCCACTTCTGCGACCAATCCCGCGGGCACCGCCGACGATGACGACATCCGCGGCGCGCTTGCGGATCTCGATATCTACGCGGGCCAGCCCCACGGCGAGGATGTCTACGCGATGGTGCTTTACTCGGAGGCGGACATCGCAGACGTGCGTGAGGAGGTAGCGTCGCTTTCCAGCGGATTCGACCGCTACGATACACACGTCCGGACGGCGCTATACGAAGGGACGGCCACCGACCGTGCGGCCGTCGTCTCGCTGTGGGAGACACGCGACGCCGCGGACACCGCCGGTGACTACCTCGCGGACCTCCCCGGTATCGTCCGGCGGGCTGGCGAGGGATCGAACTTCGGCACGATGGGAATGTTCTACACGGTGAAGCCGGAGTACCGCGAGGAGTTCCGTGACCGCTTCGAGACGGTCGGCGAGATGCTCGCGGAGATGGATGGCCATCTTGAGACGGATCTGATGGTAAACGACGACGACGAGAACGACATGTTCATCGCCAGTCAGTGGGAACGCGAGGAGGATGCGATGGCATTCTTCCGTTCAGACGACTTTCGCGAAACGGTCCAGTGGGGGCGGGAAGTGCTGGCCGACCGGCCGCGTCACGTCTTTCTCGCGTAGTCAGTCTGCGGCCCGCTCCGGGAGGAGGCCCGCCTTCCGGAGGTCATCGCCGTCGACACTCGTCCGGTAGTCTTCTGCCTCCATCCCGTCGAATCGGTCGACACCGAAGTTCTCCGCGTACAACTGTTCGACCTGTTCGCGCTCCGCGTCCGACAGCGGTGGCACCGTCGCCGTCGCGGCCCACTCGTCGATGTCGGCCGTCGAGCGGAACGTCGGTGTTACCGTCGCAACCTCGTCGTACGAGAGGAGCCACGCGAGCGCGGCCTGTCCCATCGTACGCTCGCCGTCCCGCTCCAAGAACCGAAGCGCGTCGACCTTCTCCCAGCCCGTCTCGTACCACTCGTCGGGCCGGAACCCACGGTGGTCGCCGGCGTCGAGTTCCGTCTCAGGCGTGACCTGCTCGTTCAGAAGGCCTGAGGAGTGCGGAACCCGCGGAACTAGTGATGTCGGGCTATCCTCGCGAGCGACCGTCTCTACGAAGTGGCGATGGACGTCCTGCTCAAGCATATTGCCGACATACTGGACGGCATCGAATTCTCGTTCGATGGCGAACTCCCCTTCGGCAAGCCAGCCGATAGACGGCCCGAGCGCAACACCAATCGCGTCGGCAATGTCCTCCTCGCGGAGTTCGTCGAGCAGTTCCAGCACCTCGTCGGTGAGTTCAGCCACATTTGGGTTGTGCAGCTGTAGGTGATCGACGTGGTCGACCCCGAGTCGGTCGAGCGAGCGGTCGACCGCCTCACGGAGATAGTCGACAGAATACTCCTTCGGGAGTTCGCCGTGGCCTGCCTGCGGGTTGTTGTAGAAGTCGTAGCCCACCTTGGTGGCGATGGTCATCTCATCGCCCCGCTCGGCGAGTACCTCGCCCAGCAGCTCCTCTGAGCGGCCGTGCCCGTAGACGTCGCCGGTGTCGAAATAGGTGATGCCAGCATCGAGCGCGTACTCGACCATCGCCAGTGCGTCCGATTCGTCGCGGTCACCCCACCAGTCTGTGCCGACGACCCAGGCACCGAAGCCAATCTCGCTCACCTCGACCCCCGAATCGCCGAGTTCGCGGTAATCCATACCCCCTGTTTGTGGTTCCATCACTTAGCGGGAACGGTTGTGCGGCTAGTCGGGATACTTCGGCTCACGCCGCTCGGCTCGCTCCAGCGCCCGCTCCACGACCGCCTGGACATCCCCATGGAAGGCGTCGCCGTGGCCGGCATACAGCCCTTCGACGGTCTCGTCCATCCGGTCGAGCAGCTCCCGAATGGAATCGATGAGCCGCTCGCGGTCGTCCGTCGGCCGGTCAGTCTTGCCGAAGCTGCCGTCGTCGAAGGCCGCGTCATTGTAGACGACAGCGTCCCCCGAGAACAGCCGCGTGTCGGTCAGGAATGCGACGTGGTCACGGCCGTGTCCTGGCGTGAACACGACCTCTGCCGTCTCGTTCCCGACTGGCACGCGGTCACCGTCGGCAAGCTGATGGGTGCGGTAGTCGTGGTCGGCGTACGCGTATACCGCCGGGTCGAAGGCCTCGACCACCTCCTTGAGTGCGGCGACGTGATCAGCGTCTTGGTGGGTGATCAGGACGGCCTCGAGGTCGTTGACGTGCTCCTCAAGGACATCGGCGACGCCGTCCATCGCTCCGGCGTCAACGAGCGTCGGCTGCTCGCCAGGCACGAGGAAGGCGTTGCTGGTGAACGTCTCTGCCGCCGCCGTGGCGTTGATTGGCTCCATGTTGGGGGGTGGGCGGCCGGCCGCTTGAGGATGGCGGGCCGGACATAGGAGTTTTCCGTGCGTACCAGTTAGTCACGAATGTCCATGGGCTTCGGGAGCTACGACGAGTCAGAGCAGGAGAATCAGGACTACGACACGGACTTCGAAGACGAGGACGGCATCAATGCCGCCGAACACGACCACAATGGGGAGGTCGAGTTCGAGTTTGAAGAGACGTCCAGCGATGAACTGCTCGACCAGTTCCAGCAGATGAAGGAGGACCAGGCAGAGGCCGAAGCCGAGGAGTAGTCGGTGGCTGCGCCCGGTCGGGTCGTCGGCGTCGCCGAGTCGTACGACTCCGCCGAGAGCACGCTCGCGGCCGCTGTCCTCCGCCGCGACCGCGCGGTCGACGGGCTAGCGTTTACACGCTGTACCGTCGGCGGCACTGACGCGACTGACGCTATTGTTCGACTTGTCGCCGATCTTGAGCGCCCCGACGCGCAGTTTCTCTTTGTCGCCGGCATCGCGCCCGCGTGGTTCAACCTGCTTGACCTCCACGCCCTCGCTGACTGCCTCGACCGCCCGGTTATCTCCGTCTCCTTCGAGTCGAGCCCGGGACTCGACGGCGCGCTCCGCCGCGAGTTCGATGGCGACGCGCTGGCCGACCGACTCGCAGTCTACGAGCGCCAGCCGCCGCGCCATGAGCTCCGTGTGGCTGGCAATCAACTGTGGATACGAGCAGTCGGCTGTCCGCCCGACCGCGCGAGCGAGGCCGTCCGCGTGTTCACCCCAGAGGGCGGTCGGCCAGAGCCGCTGCGGGTCGCACGGCTTGCCGCCCGAGCCGGCGATGCCCTCGTTCGGTCGGATTCATAGGGGCCCGGCCCCTCCTCCGCGTATGAGCATGGACGGACTTTCGGTGACCGACTGCGAGCGGTGTTCAGCGCTGTGTGAGTCGCGCTCGCGCATCGTCAACGGGGTCGGACCAGCGGACGCTGATCTCGTATTTGTCGGCGAGGCCCCCGGTGCGAACGAGGACGCGGAGGGGGAGCCATTCGTCGGTCGGTCGGGCGACGTGCTTGACGCCGCACTCCGCAAGGCCGGTCTCGCGCGGGCTGATGTCCGCATTACGAACTGCGTACGGTGTCGCCCGCCCGACAACCGGGACCCACACGTCGCGGAACTCGACAACTGTCGGGAGTTCCTCGCAACCGAACTACAGCGGCTTGACCCGTCGCTGGTCGTGACGCTCGGGAAGGTGCCCTCCGAGCACCTGCTTGGACGATCACTCTCGGTGACCGAGGCAGCCGGCGAGACATTCGATGCCCGCGTCGACGAGGTGGCGTGTCGCGTACTCGTCTCTGTCCATCCGGCGGCGACCCTATACGACCGGAGCCAGCAGGAGACGTTCGAACGGGCTGTCGCCAGGGCAGCCGACCTTGCGGGGCTGGGCGACGGCAACAGTGGCCAGTCGCGGCTCGGCGAGTTCTAAACGCCGAGCCACTTGCGCGGGTTTGCGAGATCGCGCAGCCCCTCAAGGAATCCCTTCGAGTCGTGTTCGCTTGGGCGAAGCCGGGCCCGAAGTCGCGAGGAGGTCAACTCGACGGTGAGGACGATGAACACGACCATGATGAGTCCAGCAACAGCCTTGTCGAACTGGAGCAGACCGATTCGGCCATTAATATACTGGCCGATCCCGCCCGCCCCGACGACGCCAAGCGAGATGGCGATACGGGTGTTTATTTCGAGGATGTACAGCGTCCAGGCGACGAACGATGACGAGACCTGTGACAGCATACCGAAAGAGATGACTTGCGGCCAGTTTGCCCCCGTCGATCTTATGGCCTCGATTGGGCCCTCATCTATCTCTTCGAGCTCGTCAGTGAACAGCCGTCCGAGGTTGCCGATGGTATCTGTCGCGATAGCCAGCATCGCGCCGATAGGGGAAATCGAGGCTAGAGGGATGTAGATGAGCACCCAGACAAGCGCAGGCACCGCTCGGATAGTACTCATCGTCCCGCGGAAAAGGAAATTGAACGGGAACGGCGTCACTCGCTCGGAGCCGAGTACGCCGAAGAGGAGTGCGAGCGGGAATCCTAACACTGTCCCAGTGAAGCCTATGACAATCGTGAGGATAGCCCCCGAGACGAGCAGGCCACTGGAGCCGGTCGCTGCCGTCGCAACGAACGTTCCGGGGTTCGTGAGCGAGCCGACGAGTCCCTGCCAGCCGCTGAGCTCGTTCTCCTGTGAGTAGACGGTGAAGTCGACGAAGTTCGGCGAGAGGAAGTCACGGATGCTGTCGATAAACGTCGGCATCTGCCGACCGAGGTCAGCGAACAGTTGGCTCACAGAGCTACCGGCGAGATAGCCCAGCCCGAAATACGTTGCAGCGGCGATACTCACGAGCAGCGAAAGTAGGCCGATGCGTCGGAATAGCGTTCGTCGTTCGATGCGCTGAAGCGTGTTAGCGATTTGACCGTCGGTAGATGGGTCTGCAGGTGTCTCGGCCGTGCCGCCGTCCGCTCGTCGGTCGTCGTTCATTCGGCTGCACCCCCGCTGGGCGCCGCGGCATCGACCGTCTGCTCATCGTCGGCGTACGCTCCAGCGGTGTCCTTGCCATAGTAGAGGTCGTCGACGACGTCCATCGATAGTTCCTCACGGCTGCCGTCAAACATCACTTGACCTCCCCGGATACCGATAAACCGGTCGCCGAACTCCCGGGCGATGTTCACCTGGTGTAGAGAGGCAACGGTGGTGAGGTCCCGTTCCTCTGCTGCCCGCTTCATGTAGCCCATCACATCTCGGGCTGCTTTCGGGTCGAGACTCGAGACAGGCTCGTCGGCGAGCAGGAGTTCAGGATCCTGGACGAGTGCGCGGGCGATGCCGACCCGCTGTTTCTGGCCCCCCGACATCGAGCCAGCCCGCTGTTCGGATTCTTCGAGAAGGCCGACCGTGTCGAGCGCACGGAGCGCGGCCTCTTTATCAGCGGTCCGGTAGGCAGTTAGCAGGCTCCGCAACCATCCTGCCCGCGAGAGCGCACCGGTGAGGGCGTTCCGATAGGCGGACATCGACTCGATGAGGTAGTGCATCTGAAACACCATCCCGACGTCGGAGCCGGCCCCGGGCGGGTGGCCGTTGATTGTGACCTCGCCGGTAGTCGGCGTCGTGAGGCCATTGAGGACGCGGAGGAGTGTCGATTTGCCGGCCCCCGAGGGACCGAGCACGACGACAAACTCTCCTTGGTCGACATCGAAGGAGACGCCGTCGAGTGCGACGGTGTCACCACCGTAGACCTTCCGCACGTCCGAGAGTGAGACAACCGGCATGTACCAGCAAGAATTGTGTAAACGGCCTTTAGTTGCCCGGTCTTGGCTCCTCTCAGGAATCGAGGAAATCCGTCTCGATACCTAGCTCCTCGGCCACGTCGATAACAGGCTGATACTGCTCGACGTCGGCAGGCCGGACATCGCTGAACCAGAGGTCATCCTCCGTGTCGGCCTCACCGTCTGCGCCGAGATACATCGACTCGGGAGCATCTTTCAGCGCATTCACGAGTTCAGCCTGTTCGTCGTCGGACAGCTCTGGCGACGTCACGATAGGTGCACGCGGAATGCCGCTGTACGTCTTCACGTACTCGTAGCCGTCTTTCAACTCGCGGTTGTCGTTGAGCGTGATGAACTTTCCAACGCCGGCCGCCGCGACCTGGTCGTTCGCCAGTTGCTCGAACGCCTGGGCGTGCCCCGAGAACGTCGCGTCGAAGTCGGCGCTCCCCTGTTCCTGTGGGTAGCCGCCCACATCGAGGCCTGCCTGCTTCAGCATGAACAGCGGGAACAGCGCGCCTGATGCCGACAGTCGGTCGGCAAAGCCGATGGTCCGCCCCTCAAGATCAGCGAGGCTGCTGATGTCCGACCCCGTCTTCGTGACGATGACCGACGAGTACTCCCACGAGCCATAGGCGTACCGCTGGAGGGCGATATTGGCCTTGCCGGCTTTCACACCAAGGGCGGCCGCGAACGGACCGGTCTCGGCCATATCGGCCGTTCCGGAACCCATTGCCTGCAGCACGGCGCTGTAGTTGCGTGCGTACTTCAGGCTCGTCGGCAGGCCCGTCTCATCGCTGAGATACTCCTTGACCGGCTGGTACTGCTTTTCCATCAGTTCCTGTGGCTCGGAGGGTGACATGACGAAGTTCACCTCGCCGTTGTTGTACGGCACTGGTGTCTCCGTCGCGGTCGGCGTCCCCTCCTCGGTCGCCGTCGTGCTGTCGCCGCTGCCACCACTACTCCCGCTACACCCGGCAACGAGTCCAGCGACCCCCACGGTACCGGCCGTCTTGAGGAACGTACGTCGGTCTGTCATACAGACGTGTGACTGATTTCACAACAGAATAAAAAACGTACCGATTCGGGGTATATAGCTGTCGAGACCCGAACATAGCGGAACCGACTTGACCTGGCGTCGCCAACCGCCGAATATGAGCGACGAGACGGCGGTGGTGGTCGTTGATTACGGGTTGGGCAACCTCCGGTCGGTGACACGCGGGCTAGAGCGGGTCGGCGCGGATGTCACAGTGACCGACGCCTCGCCCGCGTTCGACGCGGCCGACGGCGTCGTGCTCCCGGGCGTCGGCGCGTTTGCGGAGGGGATGGAGAACGCCGCGCCGCTTCGAGACGCGCTCGTTGAGTACGCCACGTCGGGTCGGCCGCTGTTCGGTATCTGTCTCGGCATGCAGATGCTTCTGTCGAGCAGCGAAGAGGCCGACCGCGAGGGACAGGGTGACGCCGAGGGGCTGGGGCTTGTCCCCGGGCGGAACGTTCGGTTTGCCGAGGGGCAAAAGGTGCCCCACATGGGATGGAACGAACTCGCTGTCCAGCGCGACCACCCGCTCGTCGAGGGGGTAGCCGGCGAACATGCCTACTTCGTCCACTCTTACTACGCTCGGCCGGACGACGAAGCGGCCGTCGTTGCCACCAGCGACTACGGCGTTGACTTCCCGGCGGTCGTCGCCAACGAGGCCGGCAACGTCTTTGGGACGCAGTTCCACCCTGAGAAGTCCGGCGAGACTGGCCTCCGTATCCTGCAGAACTTCGTCGACTACTGTAGCGAGCGGTGAGACGGCGCTACGCCACGTAATCGAACCACTCGTCGTGGTCGTCGGTGCGCCGCTCGACCACCTCGAAGAAGGCGCTCTGTAGCTCCTCGGTGACAGGACCACGGGTTCCCTCGCCGATGACGACATTGTCCACCTTCCGGATTGGCGTCACCTCGGCAGCGGAGCCGGTGAAGAACAGTTCGTCAGCAGTGTTGAGTTCTCCACGGGAAATCGTGACGTTGTCGTGGACAGTGTAGCCGCGCTCCTCTGCAAGTGTAATAACCGTGTCGCGAGTGATGCCGTCGAGGATGGATTCGCTCAGGCCTGGGGTGAATATCTCGCCATCCCGGACCATGAATAGGTTCTCGCCGGGCCCCTCCGCGACGTTCCCTTCCTTGTTAAGGACGATGGCTTCTGCGTAGCCGTTGCGCCGTGCTTCTTCGCCCGCAAGCAGGCTGTTGACGTACAGTCCAGTGGTCTTGGCGTTCGTTGGGATTTGGCTGGAGGCGTGTTTCCGCCAAGAAGAAATCATCACGTCGATTCCCTCCTCAAGAGCCTCCTCACCGAGGTACGCGCCCCACGGCCACGCGGCGATGGCGACATCGACGGGACACTCGCCCGGCGAGACACCGAGCTGGTGGTATCCGTAGAAGGCAATCGGACGGATATACGCTGACTCGAGCTCGTTGCGCCTGAGGACGCCCACTGTCGCGTCGGTAAGCGTCTCGCGGTCGAAGGGAATCTCAAGATCGTACGGCTTGCCGCTCTGGTAGAACCGGTCTAAATGATCGTCCCACCGGAAAATCGCTGTTCCGCGTTCGGTGTCGTACGCGCGCACCCCCTCGAAGACACCTGTTCCGTAGTGGAGTCCGTGCGTGAGCACGTGTGTCGTCGCGTTCTCCCAGTCGACAAACTCGCCGTTCTGCCAGATGACGCCGTCTTCTTCCATCTCCTCGAACGCGCTCATACGCCGGACGTAGGCTGGCGCCGACTTAAATCCGCGAGGATTCCGCGAGCCGCGCGAGCAGGTCCGTCCCTTCGACGTACGCGAAGCCGTGCCGGCGAGCGTACGCACGGGCGTCCTCGGGTGAGAGTGCACCACCCGTCTCGTCGTCGAGCATCTCGCAGACGACGGCTGCCAGCGGCTGGTCGGCAGCGTCGGCCAGTAGCAGCGCAAGCTCCGTATGGCCTTGCCGGTCCCCCGCAGACGGGGCCGCCCGGAGCAGGTGGACATGGCCGGGCGCCCGGAACTCGGCGGCGAAGTCAATCGACTCGGGAACGCGGGCTGCCTCGCCGAGCCGCGCGATGGTCAGGGCGCGATCATCATCAGTAATCCCCGTGAACGTGTCGCGGTGGTTGACCGACAGCGAGAACGACGACCGCTCGTCGTACGCGAGTTCGTGGCCAGCCGCAGCGGGATGGTCGACTATCTCCTGCATGAACGGGAGGTCCCACGCCTCGGCGACCGTATCCGACAATGCGACACAGACGAGACCGCCGGCGTCCGCTCGGAGGCGACGCACTGCGGCCGCGTCGACGGCGTGGGCCGGGTAGACGAGGTCGGTCTCTCCTTCACGGTCGGCGGCATCATGAATCAGGACGGGCTCGCCGCGACGAAACGCCGCGACGCTCTCGGCGACGGCAGCCGTTGCGCTATCTGGCCGTGACACTGACCGTCACCTCCTCATCGTCGTCAAGATCGAGCGTCTCCCGGAGCTTCTCTGGAGCGATGACCTCGAGCTGATCGGCGCCATGGTGGGTGCGCTCGGGCGCAATGACGTGTGCCGACTCGAACTCGCCACCCGCGGCCGAGACCGTGGCCGGCCAGCAGAACGCTGGCCCATACGTGCGCTCGTCGTCCTCCCAGCCGTCAATACGGACGGGATCGAGCCCGTCCATCCGGGCGCGCGCTTCGACACTCTCGGCGTCGAGTTCCACATTGAGTGTCCCGGGGAACGGCTCGTAGCCCAGTCGGTCGACGAACTGCTCCATGTAGCCAGGCAGGGAAATATAGTGGCGGCCCTCCCCCATCCCGCTCGTGACACGTCCCGTCAGCTCGACGGCTGCCGACCGCTCGAAGATGCGGCGGTACTGTTCGTACTCGCCTCGTAGTGTCCGCTCGCCTGCGTCCGTAAGCACGACACGCTGGCCATCGCCAAGCAACTCTCGCTCGACAACGCCGGCCTCCTCGAGTCGCTGGAGTCGCCGGGAGGCCGTCTGGTTCGAGGCGTCCAGCCGGTCGGCGAGCGTCGCGCACGTGACGGTTACCGGGCCGTCGACTGCGCCAAGCAACGCCAGCTGTTTCAGCGTCGCGAGTTCGTCGGGACCGACCGACGCCGTCTGCTCTTGCATACCCGAGGGTTGGTCTGGTCGCCGTATAAGCGTAACGAATGTGGGGAGCGTAACAGAATCGTGATGAACCGGGCGCGCGACCAGCTCATACTCGGACCGGCCGGCGTATGAGGGTTTCGCCGATCAAGCGTACGGGTCTGTCTCCCAGAAGTCACTGCCTCCCTTCAGATGTGGCACCCACGTGTCTTCCTCGCGGGCGAGCAGCACCACCCGCGACTGTGGCACCTCGCGGAGCGTATTGTGGTCGGGGAGGAACTCACGCATCTCCTCGGCAAAGGCCCGCACGGCGTCATGATCTGGCATGTTCGCGTCGTCCAGTCGGCCACGCGAGTGACCGACGTACATGTACGCTTTCAGCTCAACGAAATCGACGTCCGCGCGCTGGCACATCGTTGCGTACCACTCGGGGGTGTGCATGTTGACGCCGTCGACAAGCGTCGTCCGGACCACTGTCCGGGTTTCCTCCTTGCCGGCGAGCACGTCCAGCGTGTCAAGCAGCCGCGGCCAGGCGTCGTCCTCGACGGCCCCAACAGTCTCATCGAACGTATGGCGGTCGGCAGCGTCGACGGAGACGTACAGCTGGGTGGGGTCACACTGCCGAAGCACATCGGGCCGGGTACCGTTCGAGACGAGGAACGTCGTGATGCCGCGATCGTGGAACGCCTCGATGAGTTCCGGTAGGTACGGGTACAGTGTCGGCTCGCCATCCAGCGAGATGGCAACGTGGCGGGGCTCCATCGCCTCCTCGAAGACGTCACGTGGCACCTCGTCGTTGCCACCGAACCCTGACAGTAGGGTCCGCTGGAGATCGATAGAGGCGTCGACGACCGCCTCTGGGTCATCCCACTCCACCTCGTCGAGTTCGTAGGCGTGACCTGCATGGTCGCGCCAGCAGAAGACACACCGCTCGTTACATTTCACAACGGGTGTCATCTGGATACAGCGGTGCGACTGGATGCCGTAGAAGTGGTTTTTATAGCAGCGGCCCTCCCCTCGCAGGGCATTTGCCGTCCACCCACACGTCTGTGCAGCGGTGTGGTTCCGATTGTGGTAGTCCGGGTCGTCCACCTGTTTTGGCCCGGAATCGCTCATACACCTGGGTCAGGACGGGCAGGGGTAAACCCGTCGCTGTTGCCGTAGCGCGGCGTCCGTTCGCAAACCCCTTTACCGCCCGCCAGGAACGACGCGTATGTTCATCGCCTTCCGCGAGGAAGTCACCACGGCGCTCGCCGAGGCACTTCGCGCGTGCGGCTACCCGACCGACGACCTCGGCATCGAGCGGCCGCCCGAGGATGTCGACGCCGTGCTGGCTTCCTCGGTTGCCTTCCGGCTCGCGAGCGAAGCGGGCGCGCCGCCCCCGCAGGTCGCCGCCGAGGTGGCCGAGGCCGTCGACCTCTCTGAGGCGACGTACGTCGGCGACGCCACAATGCAAGGACCGTATGTGAACTTCACGCCCGCTGAGCCGTACTTTGCGGGCGCGCTGGCAGTCCGAGACGACGCCGGCCAGCTCCCCGCGACTGGCAAGTCCATCGTCGTCGAGCACACGAGCGCGAATCCGACTGGTCCGGTCCACGTCGGGCGGGCGCGCAACCCCATCATCGGCGACGCCGTCGCTAACCTCCTGGAGTACGCCGGGCACGATGTCGAGCGGCACTACTACGTCAACGACGCTGGCCGGCAGATGGCCGTGTTCACATGGGCGTACGAGCGGTTCGACGAGTCCGACCTCCCAGAGCCGGAGCGGGATCGCGCGGAGTACGACCTCGTGCGCTACTACCGGAGGGGCAACGAATTCCTCGAGGGAGAGCTTCCGGAGGCGACCCCCGACGCGATTGAGGACGCGGAAGCCGAAATTGACGCCATCCTCCAGGGACTGGAGGCGGGCGACGAGGCGACGTACGAGCGGGTGAGCGAGGTAGTCGACGGTGTGCTCGCGGGGATGAAAGAGTGTCTTGCACGGCTCCCCGCGGCGTTCGACGAGTTCGTCAAAGAGACACGGTTCATGCGGGACGGCTCTACCGACGATGTCGTCGAGCGGCTGCAGGCGCTCGATGAGGCCATCTACGAGGAAGATGCCTGGCAGCTCGACCTTCCAAACTTCGAGAAGAATCTCGTGTTCTTGCGATCGGACGGCACCTCGCTATACACTACCCGCGATATCGCCCACCACGAGTGGAAATTCAACAACTTCGACCAGGCGGTTACTGTCCTCGGCGAGGACCACAAACTCCAGGCCGGTCAACTGCGAGAGACGCTTGACCTGCTGGGCCATGACACCGACCGGCTGGAGACTGTCATTTACTCGTATGTGAATCTCCCCGATGGGAAGATGTCCACGCGCGCGGGGACAGGGGTCGACCTTGACGACCTGCTCGACGAGGCTATCGATCGCGCCCGCGAGGAGGTAGAGGTGCGGTTAGAGAGCCGTGAACGCGACGACGATCCGGACGTGGGACGCATCGCCCGGCAGGTGGGTATCGGTGCCGTCCGGTTCGACATCGTCTCTAAGCAGCCGACGAAGGCTATCACCTTCGAATGGGAGCGCGCGCTCGATTTCGAGGCGCAGTCGGCGCCATACGTCCAGTACGTCCACGCCCGGTGTTGTGGAATCCTCGCCGACGCGGGTGAGGTGCCAACGAACGCCGATGTCGGCGCGCTGACTCACCCCGCTGAGCGCGACCTGTTGCGTGCAGTCGCGCGGTTCCCTGCCGTCGTTGACGAGGCGGCGACCGAACTTGAGCCCCATCGGGTGGCGACATTTACCCGTGAGTTTGCGGAGACGTTCAATGCTTTCTACCGCGAGTGTCCTGTCCTCGGAGCCGAGGACCCCGCTGTGCGTGACGCCCGGGTGGCACTCGTGGCTGCCGCCCGCCACACGGTGGCGAACGCCCTCGACGTGCTCGGCGTCGCCGCCCCCGATTCCATGTGATTATCCGATGAGAATGGTTCCCGCGATGAGATTGCCGCCAACAAGGAGGACGGCCGCCGCCCCCAGTCCGAGCGCCAGCAGCAGGAAGATGACTATCCACGACATCGGAATCGATGAATCGACGTCCTCGGGGTCGGCCATACCGGTCGAATACACACCCGGGGTGTAAACGTTAGCGAAACGAGAGCGCCGTCGTCGACAGACACTTCGCCGCAACCGGACTACACGTCCGTGTGTCACTCTCTCCGGATACCGAGACGCTCCGGCGTGTCGCCCGGCTCCGGCGGGTGATTGCCGATCTCCAGGCACACGAGACACCTGACGAGCGGCTCGTCACCGTCACGGTCCCTCCCGAGACGCCTGTCCACGAGATTGCCGGCAGACTCACCCGCGAGTATGCTGCGGCCGCCGACATCAACACATCAACGACTCAGACGGCCGTCAGAGAGGCGCTCGCGGCGCTTCGCGACCACCTCCGCGAGTACGATACTGTCCCGGTAAACGGGCTCGTACTCGCGGCGGGCGTGCTTGATGAGGCTCGCGTCTGGACGCTCGACGTTCTCCCTGCGTCTGTCCCGTCGCTTCGGGTCGAGCGAGACCAACGGTTCCGTATCGACCCGCTGCTCGCGATGTGTCCCGACCCAACCCCCGAGCGCGACGCCGCGCTGCTTGCTGACCTGTTTGCCCGACGCAACGGCGACGGGACGGCAGTCGCAGGATTCCGACCGACCCGACGGGAACTCACCGTCGGCGCCGTCGAGCAGCTCCTCATCTCTGAGCGACTGGTGGCCGATGTCGCCGTTTATGACTGTCCCGAAGGCCACGAGACGCATACGCTCATCGCGTCCGACGAACCAACGCCTGATCGCGACTGTCCCGTCTGTGGGGCAGTAGCCAATGGTGAGCGGGCCGAGCCAGCCGAGGCTGTTACCCACCTACTCGCTCTAGCCGACCGCCATGGTGGAGACCCGACCCTGGTGACGCCTGCGGCTGATTGCGGCGAGCGGTTTCACGCGGCATTCGACGGCGTTGGCGCGCTGCTCCGGTACCCGACGGGCGAATGAGTCCGAACGCACTTGCCCACCGGCCCCATCACAACTGTATGGACTGTACGCGTTGCGGTGGGCCGATGGTGCGCTACGAGGTGCCGTTCGACCTCCGCGAGTACGTGGATACTGACCACGCGGCTACATGCACACGGTGTCTCGCCGCCGAGCCGGCCGAGGCCGGTGGCGAGCCGGACTTTTCATCGGTTTCCGAGGAGTTTCCCGATGGGACAGCCGGCGCGGCGATGGCGCTGGCGCTCGGCAAGCTTGATTCGCTGGCACTCAATCGCCGGGATATCGAAGCATTGCTCAGTGCAGTGGAAGCAGCAGGAGTCGATCCGCTTTTGGTGCTCGACCGGCTCGCCGCACAGGGGAATCTCCAGCTTCACTTCGACGCCGACGGACGACGACGACAACTCGAACAACTGCTCTAATCGAGTCGACCAAGCGAGTGGCTCTGGCATTGACCTCCTCCCACCCCTGAAGGGGTGGGCTTCCACGCGCGGTGGACATCCCGGTGATGCTCCACCCGGTGGCAACGCTCTCCTCGCGGGTACTCCGGTTTGCGGGTGTCTGGGTTGGCCCCGGATGGGGGCTGGCGTGTTCGCCCTCGCGGGCCGTATCCACGCCCAGCGACCGTCGCCCCCGGTTGCGCACCGGGCCGCAGGCCGGGCCATCGGCCCGACGCACCGCCGCGGATGGCGGTGCGTCCCACGCCGGCGTAGGGGTGCGTTTTGCTTGCCCTCGCGGGCCGCGTGGACGCCCTCGCGGGAACGGTGTGGTCGCCGTTGTCCAGCGGGCAGACCCCACCCCAACTGCCAGATCTTCGCCGTCGTGCGTACCTCTACGTACGGCTGTCGGCAGACTAAACGGTGGGGATGCAGACAGTCATCGACGGTGGACTGGCGGGCCGTGCCGTCGCTCTGCCCCACCCGTGAACGGGTAGGCGTCCGCTCGATATGTGTCAGACGTCCAGTTCGAACTGTTGGTTCTCGACGACGGCGTTGAGCACGACGCTCGTGTTCGACTCCTTGATGTCCGGGTCGACAAGCAGCTCCTTGATCTGTTCGTTCATGTGGTCCGTATCGGTGAATTTCCCGATGGCGATAATGTCGTGGTCGCCGGTCACCTCGTAGACCGAGGTCATCTGTTTGTGTTCGCGCAGTCGGTCGGTGATGTCCGTCAGCGCCGAGCCCTCGCACTTCAGCTGAATAATGGCGGTGACATCGTAGCCGAGTTCGCCGTAGTCGACGACAGGCGTGTACCCGTCAATGATACCCTGTTCCTCAAGATCGGAGATATGGTTCGACACCGTAGTAACGCTCACATCGAGTTCCTCCGCGAGCGAGCGCAGCGACGCTCGGCCGTCCCGCAGGAGTGCGTTCACTAACTTCCGGTCGAGGTTTTCGTACGTCATTACAGCCACCCTCGCTCGCCATGCACTATAACTTTACGAATATTCAGTTTCGAGTCAAGCGTGGTGGCTTTTGCGAGGATAGATAGGGTTTTAGTATTCGGGATGTACGAAATACGTGTCTCGAACGATGACAGCGGAACAACCCGACGGTGGTCTTTCGGCGGAGGCACAGCGCGTACTGGACGAGATAGACGAGGAGGGCGTGGAATTCCTACGGCTCCAGTTCACGGATATCCTCGGCACGGCGAAGAACGTCTCTATCCCTGCTGAGCAGGCAGAGAAGGCGTTCACCGAGGGCATCTACTTCGACGGCTCCTCCATTGAGGGGTTCGTTCGTATCCAGGAGTCGGACATGCGGTTGAAACCCGATCCGAGTACATACGCAGTGTTGCCGTGGCGGGACGGCCGCTCTGCCCGGCTCATCTGTGACGTTATCAATACCTCGACTGGTGAGCCGTTCGAGGGCGACCCGCGGCGGGTGCTAAAGAACGCCCTTGACCGGGCCCAAGAGCACGGCTTTACAGTCAACGTCGCGCCGGAGCCGGAGTTCTTCCTCTTCGAGGAAGACGAGGATGGCCGCGCGACAACGAAGACGAACGACGCGGGGGGGTACTTCGACATGGCGCCGAAGGACCTCGCCTCCGACGTGCGCCGGGACATTATCTACGGCCTTGAAGAGATGGGGCTGGACGTGGAGGCGTCCCACCACGAGGTGGCACAGGGGCAACACGAAATCAACTTCGAGTACGACGACGCGCTTTCGACGGCAGACAATGTCAATACATTCCGGACGGTGGTGCGCGCCATCGCAGCTCAGCATGACCTCCACGCGACGTTCATGCCCAAACCCATCCCGCGCATCAATGGCTCCGGGATGCACACCCACATTTCGCTGTTCACCGAGGACGGCGAGAACGCGTTCCATGACGAGGCCGATGAGTTCAACCTGAGTGAGACGGCCCACAGTTTCCTCGCAGGGGTTCTCGAGCACGCGCCCGCGCTCGCAGCCGTCACTGACCCAACGGTGAACTCCTACAAGCGGCTCGTCCCTGGCTACGAGGCGCCTGTCTACGTCGCCTGGTCCGACCGGAATCGCTCGGCACTCATCCGCAAGCCCGCCGCACGCGTCCCGGCGGCCTCCCGCATCGAGGCACGGTTCCCCGACCCGTCGTGTAACCCGTACCTCGCCTTTGCCGTGCTTATCCACGCCGGGCTCGACGGTATCGAGCAGGATCTCGAGTGTCCCGACCCAGTCCGGGAGAACATCTACGAGTTCGACGAACAGAAGCGGGAGGAGTACGGTATCGACACGCTCCCAACGAACCTCGGTGAGGCCGTCGACGCGCTCAAGAACGACGAGGTCGTCCTTGACGCACTTGGCCCCCACGTCAGCGAGAAGTTCATCGAAGCAAAGGAGTCCGAATTCGAGGACTACCTCGTCGACGTCTCTCAGTGGGAGCTGGACCGCTACCTCGAGAAGTTCTAACCGGCCAGTCAACCGCTTTTCTTTCGGCGCGACCGTGCTCAATGAGCCACGGTACCCACGAGCACCCTGCCTGCCCCTGCAATCCAGGTCACCCGCGGGTCAGTCGGGCCGCGACCAGTGGCCCGGAGAGCACTGCGGCAACAGCGAGCGCATTCGTAAGAAACCCGACTGCGGCCGTCTCGCCCGCGAGTCCGAACGTAAGGAGCGCCCCTCCGAGACCGAGGCCGACCAGTGTCGCGACGGCTCCTTCGCGGCGTGTGGTCGGTCCGACAGGGAGCCGGCCGCCGACGATTGTCCAGCCGATGCGGCCGCCAAGCGCCGCCCCCAGCGCTGCGGCCGTCTCGACGCCGAAATGAGTCGCGGCCGCCCCAAGCGCGACAAGCGTAGCCAGCGAGAAGGCTCGCTTCACCCGCTGCCCGCCGGTGAGTAGCCAGACGCCCGCGAGGTAGCCGCTCCCGACAACGACACCAGCGACGACATCACCAATATAGTGGACACCGATGACAACTCGGGAGAGTGCAACCAGCCCGACAATGCATGCAGCGGCGGCGTAACGTATGCGTCGCCGTCCGATTTTCAGCGCCAGCGCCGCGGCGCCGTAGATGGCGGCGCTCCCAGTCGCGTGGCCCGACGGGAGTGCGAACCCGTCGCCCGTTGCGGCCTCCTCCCACAGCGGCACGAGGAGGTCGGGAAGCCACACGAGTTCGCGGGCCTGACCGGCTCCTGGCGGGCGTGGATGTGCAAACAGCAGCTTCAACCACGCGGTGAGCGCGACAGCACCGACGGCAACGGCGACAACGAACGCGACCCGCTCGCGGCGCACCCCGGCGCCGACCCGCGGGAGCGCGTCCGCGAACGCGTACGCCACCACCAGCGCCGACAGATAAAACCACACATCACCCAACTGGGTCACGAGGACGAACACGACGAGGACCGCGTCCGGCACCTCGCGGAGCGCGGCGGTCACGCCGATGCCGTGGCTCATCCGTCTCGGAACTCCGAGAGCCAGTCACGGAATCGACCGGGAAGGCCGACTGCAGAGACACCGGCGCCGACAAGCACCATCAGCGCGTACAGCCCGAGTGTCGACAGCCAGACCACAAGCATCGCGAGTATCGCCCAGCCGCCCGATAGAAGGTAGAACGCGCCCAGCGTCATCACCGTCCCGTACAGGAGCACGAGGTACGGTCCCCAGCCGCGGGCCTTGCCGCGGCGGAGCCGCGCGCGGACGTATCGCTTCAGCTCGCGCTCAAGCCGCTCCCGCGGGACCGTCCGTTCGTCGACCCGCCGCTCCACCTCGGCGAGCTGTCGCCGGAGCGCCCGCAGTTCCGCGTCCGTGTCGTCGTCTGGCACGTCAGGAGGGATGGAGCCGCCGGATGATAAGCCCGGCTGGTTCGGGCTGGTCGCCTCGAGATCGGCTGTCCCGTCGAGCCGGTCGGCGAGCACCGCGTTGAGCACAACCCCCACGAGCAACACCAGCCCGCCAAAGTAGAGGAACGTGATGAGCAAGAGTACGCCGCCGAGGACGCCGTACGCCTCGTAACTGCCGGCCGCGCCGGCATACACCCGGAAGCCGACTTGGAGAGCAGTCCAGCCCAACGCGGCGAACACGGCGCCCGGCAGCGCCTCACCGATGCCAACGTCGCCACCCGAGAGAACGTAATAGAGCGGGAGGAATACGCAGACGAGCCCGATGAGCAAGCCAATCGACCCGAGGACGTTTGCGATATCGATGCCGACAATTACCCGATCAATGCGCGCCGTTGCAACGCCCAGCGCGATGGTGGCAGCGACGGCAAGCGCGACGCCGACAAGTGTAACGCCGCCGTCGCGGAGTTGGTTGAGGAACGTCTGGTCAGCGGCGGTGCCGTAGACCGTCGAGAAGGCGACATCGAGCCCGCGGAACAGCTTCAGTCCCGACCACAGCAGGACGAGCGTCCCGGCGACGGTAGCGCCGCCACGGCCGGCCGCGTTTCGGAGCGCGCTCTCGACGAGCGTCCCAGCCTCGGGACCAAGCGACGCCGCCGCCGTGCGCCCGAGTCGTGCCGCCAACGCTGGCCCACCGAAGACGCTTGCTGCCACCAGCGCTAACAACAGCAAGGGCAGCAGCGAGATGAATGCGTAGTAGGCGAGACTGGCAGCGATGAAGGTTATCCGGTCAGACTGGACTGCGACGACGACTGCCCGCACGACGCCGCCGAGCCGCGTTATGCGGCGGTTCACGTGCCCGGTTCGGCGACGGGCCACAAAAGGGACGGGGTCATATCACTGCGGTCTTGATTTCGGCGACCGACGCCGGCGTCTTGAACGTCGTCCCGCCGTAGTGGGTGCGCGAGGCGGGGTGGCCTGCCGCCCGGAGTCGGCCGAGGAACTCCTCCATCGCGACGGCTGATACGCCCCAGTTCCCCGATAGTTCGTGTTGGTCGTAGTGGGTTGGGTCGTGGCGTTCGTCAGCAAGTCGGTCACAGAGCCGCTTTGCCTTCGTCGCCTCGCCCATCGACTCGTCGACCCGCTCGCCGACTGCGGCCGCGAACGCACGGTCGTGGGTCGCCCCGAGCCACAGCGGCCCGGCCGTTGTCGTCCCGGTCCCGCAGTTGGGACACGAGTCCGTTGGGGCAGCGATGAGCCCGCGCTCGTGGTCGCGCCAGTAGCAGTCGCGGCACCAGTCGACGTAGCCAAGCTCGCCGATGCGCTCGTCGGCCGCCTGTGCGCCCGACGTCACCGCGAGGTACGTGCGAACGTAGTGGCTCGTCGCATGGGTGAACACTGGCGTTGCGGCCACGTCGTAGCGAGCGGCTGCCCGGATGCACGCCGACAGTAGCACGCGCACGCCCATCTCCGGGTGGAACTCTGTGTTCCGGGGGACGGTGGCATATTTGCGGACACCGCTCTCGAAGTGGGCACCACACAGTGGTGCGGTGTCGGTGGCGGTCACACAGAGCAGCTCTGTCGTTCCGTTGAACGCCGCGTCGAGGAACGGTGCCGGCGTGCCGAACGGATCGAGATCGACCACATTGTAGTGGTGTTGGTAGAGGTGCGGCTTGGCGTCGACCTGTTCGCAGTTGCCGTCAAGCCCGTTTCGTTCGAGGTTCTCCGCTGCCAGCTTGACTGCCGTCTCATCCACGTCGGTGCACGTCACATCCCACCCCTCGGCGGCGGCTCGCACCCCCCTGACGCCGGAGGCGCACGTCGCATCGAGATACGTTCCCCGTCGGCCGCCACCGTCTTCGTACCCTCGGTCGGCCCACGTCCGGAGAACGGCGACAGTAAGATCGCGGTTGAGTTCCTGCGCAGGATTAAAAAACACCCCCTCGCCAGCCCCTTCGCTGGCGCCGTGCCGGACCTCCGGCACTGTTAACCGTACGCCTCCTTCCGTCAGTTCCATACACCACGTCGCGCATGGCCGGCGAAAAGCCATACGGATACCGTCCCGGATGGCGTCGGCCCCTGCAGTCACCGAACCCTTTTGCACCGGCCCCGAGAATCGGCGTCCGTGAACGCGGTCGAGGAGTGGCAGACCGCCCTTGCGGAGGCGGGCGAACTCACCCCCGAGATAGTCGACCGTATCCTCGCCACTCACGGCGAACGGGGCGCCCGCGCAATCGAGGCCGTCGCCGAAGAGCGAGTGAAAGAGTACAACGACTTCACCGTCGTCGTCGGCCACTCTGAGGAGCACGTCGTCGAGGACGGCGCTTGCCGGTGTCGTGACGCCCAGTACAACCTCGATGACGACGACCCGACTGAGCGGTGCTGGCACGCCATCGCGGTGGCCGTCGCCCAACGAGTCGATCGGGTCGACCGTCACGATATGTGGTACTCCGAGGTACGAGAGTTCCTCTGAGTGCCCCTCACAACTGATATTGTGGGCTTTCTCCGCGCTATCACTGCAGCTGTCCGCCGTCGGCCGACGGTGTGACCGGCCGAACTGCGGCGCTTCTCACTCGCGCAGATGCGACTCGGATGTGCGGCGTTCAGGAAACATATCGTCGCTGAACTATCCGAGCGCGAGCACCCGATTGGCGCTCGTCTCCGTCGCCGTCGCTGTCGATGTGGTCGTCGTCAGGTCGGCACGCAGTTCCGACTCGCTGTCCTCATACTTGACCGTCACCTCGAGTTCCTCGGCGTCCTCGGCCACCGCGAATGTCACCTCGCCGTTCGCGTCGGTCGTGTACGTCTCGCCACCGGCCTCGACGGTCGCGCCCTCAACGGCGGAGCCGTTCTGAGTCACGCGGACGGTGACGTTCTCGCCGGCGGTCACGTTGCCGACGAACGTCGCGTTCAGCGCGGCCGCCTCCTCGCCGTCCGTCTCGTCGTCCTGTTGTTCGTCGATTTTATTGATGGGCACATCCGTGCCGGACTCGCCGACGACTGGCTTGATGTTATATGCGCCCGACTTGCCCCGCTTCACGACCGTGATATCGTAGACGAACTCGACGGTGGCGTTCGCCTCGACGCTAAACGGCTGGTTCAGCTGGAGCTTCTCGGAGGGAAGCTTCACCTCGGCGCTCTCTCCGCTCGTGAGCGTCCCGTTCACCTCGCTCACGCTCACGTACACCTTCGAGTAGTTGCCGGCGGGGAGGTCGTACGTCTCAAGTAGTGTCGCGTTCGCGCCTTGGAGGCGAGTGAGATCGACCGTCCGGTTGTCGACGTTGTACGTCGTCCAGTTGCCGGACTCGCCGCCCCGCTGGAAGCCGACCTTCGAGACCGTCACGTTCAGATGCTTGAAATCGTCAATCGCATTCTGTTCGTCGCTCAGATAGAAGGCGACCGACCCCTGTGTCTCCGTTTCGGCGCCCCCATCGCTCCCGTCGCGTGCGGAGGCGCCAGCGCGGGCGTCAACCTCGTTAATCTCGACGTCCGTACCAGACTCGCTGGCGACCGGCCGGATGACATACATGCCGGAGCCGCCTGCCTTCGTCACCATGATGTCGTAGACGAAGTCGATATCTCCGCCGTCACCGACGGTGAAGTTCTGGTTGAGCTGGAGCCGCTCGGAGGGAAGCTTCACCTCGGCGGAGCCCCCGCTCTCGAGTTGGCCGTCGATCTCGCCTACAGAGAGGAACACCCTCTCGTAGTCGCCGCTCTCAAGCTCGTACTGCTCGACGAGCGAAGCATTTGCTCCCTCAAGCTTGGTGAGGTCAAACGTCGCGTTTGCCTGCTTTGTCGTCTGGTTCCCGTCTGCCCGCACGAACGTTACCTCGGTGACAGTAACGTTCAGATGTTCGAAATCCTCGAGGGCGCCGGGCTGGTCGCTCACGTAGAAGTTGACCGTTCCCGTGCCGCTGGCTGGGTCGACGCCGGTCGAACAGCCCGCGAGCGCGAGCAGTCCGGCCAGCAGTACCGCTGCAACTGTCTGTCTCATGGGAGTGAAGCGAGGTGTCTCGATGGCATAAAGGGGGGACGCCGTTCCGAACCGTTCGCGGGTGCTCACGGGCGTGAACGGTCTGAACGGTTCCGATAGCCGTTTACGCGGCCGACCGCTTCTCCCAACGATGACGCTCTCCGTGACCTTTCTCGGGACGAGCGGCGCCGTCCCTACGCCGGCCCGTAACACCAGCGCCGTGTTCGTCCGCCGGGAAGGCGATCGTCTCCTCTTTGACTGCGGCGAGGGGACCCAGCGACAGATGATGCGCTTCTCGACGGGGTTTGCCGTCTCGCACGTCTTCCTGACGCACACCCATGGCGATCACGTGCTCGGGCTCCCCGGTCTGCTCCAGTCGTGGGACTTCAACGACCGTGAGGCGCCTGTCGCGATCCACACCCCGAACGGCACCCGGCAGACGGTACGGAACCTTGCAAGCGCTACCGGCGCCAGCCCCTCCTACCCAGTCCGCATCAACGAAGTAGGCCCCGGGGATATCGCGCTGGACGCCGACGGCTACGAAGTCCGGGCATTCCACACGGACCACCGCACCCGGTCGGTTGGCTACGCACTCGTTGAGGCTGACCGGAAGGGGCGGTTCGACCGTGAGCGGGCTGAAGAACTCGGTGTGCCTGTCGGCCCAAAATTTTCCCGGCTCCACGACGGCGAGTCGGTCGAACTCGAGGATGGTACTGTTGTCCACCCGGACCAAGTGGTCGGCGACCCCCGGCCGGGCCGCCGTGTCGTCTACACTGGCGACACCCGCCCGACGGGCGCTACTGTTGAGGCCGCAACGGACGCGGATCTGCTCGTCCACGACGCCACCTTCATGACCGACCGCGAGGAGCGGGCCAGCAAGACTGGCCACTCGACGGCCGTGCAGGCGGCCGAAATTGCCAACCGCGCGGGCGCGAAACGGCTCGCGTTCATCCACGTCTCCTCGCGGTACGCCGGCCGCGAGGGCGATCTTGAAGCGGAGGGGGCAGCCGTCTTCGAAGGCGATGCATTCCTTCCCGACGACGGCGATGCCATTGACGTGCCGTACCCCGAAACCTGACGGCTGGGCAAGAAACTTATCAGCCGCAGCGACCAACCAGTAGCTGTGAGCACCCGCACGACTGCGCTTGACGCCCTCGTGTTCGGCGTCGACGTGCAGAGCGGCGATGTCCGGGGGGATGCTCCCTCGTATGCTGTGGTTGCCTTCGACGGCGAACGGGTCGACCGCGACGTCGTCTCCCACCGGAAGCTCCGGCGGCTTATCGACCGCGAGGAGCCCGATATCCTTGCGACGGACAACGTCTACGAACTCGCCGAGGACAAGGACGCACTCGTGCGATTTCTCGAGGAACTCCCCGCGGCAACGACGCTCGTGCAGGTAACTGGCGCTGAGCAGCCAGAACCGCTCTCGCGAGTGGCCCGGCGACACGGTGTTCCATACGGCAAAAAACCCATGAAGGAGGCGGAGGCGGCTGCCCGCCTCGCGGCCGCGAACGTCGGTCAGGAGGTGTCGGCGTTCGCCGACACAACCCGTGTAAAGGTGTCGCGAGGCCGCTCGACCGGTAGCGGCGGCTGGAGCCAGGACCGCTACACCCGCCGTATCCACGGCAACGTCCGCAAGCGTGCCCGCGAGGTGGAGGCACAACTCGAAGCAGCCGGACTCACCTTCGAGCAGGAGGCCACCGAGAAGTACGGCGGCTACTCGCAGGCCGTCTTCACCGTCGAAGCACCGCCTACGGACATTCCCGTTTCTGCGGAGCGGAGCGGTGACGTCCGCGTCGAGATTGACCGCGAACGACACGACGGCATCGAGTTCTCGCCGCTCGTCCACCGGCGTGATCATGTGCTCGTCGGCATCGACCCTGGGACGACAACGGCCGTCGCGCTGGTTGATCTCGATGGTACGCCGCTTGATGTCTACTCGACGCGGACAGACGATACCGCCGCGGTGACAGAGTGGATTATCGAGCGAGGCCGCCCGCTGCTGGTGGCCGCAGATGTCGAGCCGATGCCCGAGACGGTGGAGCAGTTCCGCCGCTCGTTCGACGCCGCGGGCTGGGTGCCGCCGACAGATCTTCCCGTTGACGAAAAGAAACACCGCACCCGCGAGACGACGTACGACAACGACCACGAGCGGGACGCGCTGGCGGCGGCTCTGTCGGCATTCGACGCCCACGCTGACCAGTTCGAGCGCATCGCGCGCAAAATACCTCCACAGTTCGACCGCGGCGAGGTGACCGCGGCTGTGCTTCGCGAGGAGGAATCCGTCGAGACGGTGCTCGACCGGATGGTTGTCGACGACGGCGACGACGAAGAGGAGACGGAGCCGCAGGCTCGCGAGCTTACCGCCGAAGAGAAGGAGATACGCCGGCTCCGCGAGCGCGTCGATCGGCTGGAGTCGCATGTTTCGGATCTTGAAGCGACCGTCGAGGAGAAAGACGCTGAAATCGAAGAGTATGAAGCGGAGCTGTCGGCCGCCCGCCGAGAGGAGCGTCGCGAGGCCCGCGAACGCCGTGAAGTGACCCGGCTCCGTCGCGAAAACGAGCGGCTTGAGGCGGAACTCGCCGACCAGCGCGAGGAGACTGAAGCCGTCGAGGCGAAGCTGGCCGAGCTGAAACGGCTCTGGAAGCTCGACCACTCCAACTTCGCCGATGTTGCCGGCGGGGAGACGGACCTTGTCCCGGTGAAGCCCGTCGAACAATTCACGACGAACGCCATTGAGGCGGCCGACGAGGCGTTTGGGCTCGCCGAGGGCGATGTCGTCCTGCTGCGTGACGCATCGGGCGCGGGCCGGTCCTCGGCTGAGCGGCTCGCGGCCGTTGAGCCGCGGGTCATCCTGAAGGACGGCACGCTTCCTGAGCAGGCGCGCGAGGTGCTCCACGAGCACGAAGTGCCGTACGGTCCCAGCGAGGACGTGACAATCCGCGAGATTGACGAACTGGCGGTTGCAGAGGAAGCGGCCATTGAGGCCGTCGTCGCCGACTGGAAAGAGCGGGCCGCCGAGCGCGAACAGGAGCGGACGGAGTCGATGGTCGACGAACTCATCAGCGAGCACCGCGCCGAGCGGAAGAAAGAACAGCGTGGAGACTGACGCCCGTAGCTCGAAGAGTTATACGTCACGACGCGCAAACCCCGGATATGAGCGATAACGAGGGACGCCAAGACCTCCGTATGCCGGATGACGACGAGGTGTTCGCCGTCGTCACGGAGATGCTCGGTGCGAACCGCGTGAAAGTACGGTGTATGGATGGCACCGAACGGACCGCGCGCATCCCCGGCCGGATGCAGAAACGGGTGTGGATACGTGAAGATGACGTCGTGCTTATCGAGCCGTGGGACTGGCAGGACGAGAAGGGCGACGTGACGTGGCGCTACGAGAAGAGCGAGGCCGACCAGCTCCGCGAGGAAGGACACATCCAGGCATGACCGGGCGGCCCGCATGAGCGAGTTCGACCTCGTCGACGAGGCCGATGTTCCCGGCGACGAGTGGGAGTCGCTCGATGTCTCCGACGATGAGGCCGACCGCATCGCCCGCCGACAGGACCGCGAGTTTCTGGAGTTCCGCAAGCGCATCAAAGACACGGAGCAGTTCAAGGTCACCGACTCCGTCTTCGATGACGCGACACTGGGTGCACTTTACAAGCTCGTCCAAGACGGACACGTGGCGGCCTTCGGCGGCCCGCTCTCGACGGGGAAGGAGGCGAACGTCTACCTTGCGGAAAATGACGATGGCGGCGACCTCGCGGTGAAGATCTATCGCATCAACGCCTCCGATTTCCGGGCGATGCGGGAGTACCTCGACGGTGATCCACGGTTCGAGGGAATCGGCTCGGACAAGAAGAAGGTAGTCGTCGCGTGGACGAAAAAAGAGTTCGCTAACCTCCGGCGGGCACAGGCCGCTGGCGTGCGAGTGCCGGCACCGGTCGCTGTCCAGCGGAACGTGCTCGTGATGGAGTTTCTCGGCCACGTAGGCCAGCGAGCCCGCCGGCTCAACGAGGTGGACGTCGAGAATCCCGAGACGGCCTTCGAGGTGGTCCGCGAGTACATGCGCCGGCTCTACCGTGCCGGTCTCATCCACGGCGATCTCTCGGAGTACAACGTCGTCGTCCACGATGACGCTCTCTACCTGCTTGATTTGGGACAGGCCGTCACTGTCCACCACCCGAACAGCCGAGAGTTCCTTGAGCGGGACTGCGAGAACGTCGCGGCGTTCTTCACCAGACAGGGATACGACGCGGCAGGTGAGGAGCTGCTGGAGTACGTCACCGAGCCGGAGCCAGAGCCGTAGGGAGAGTCGCTTTTGACCGTGGGGGGACACGTCGGCGTATGAGCGAGCTCACCGTCGAGCGTCGGCCGGCAGAGGAGGTGTTCGGCCTGTTGGGCAACGAACTCCGCGTCGATATTCTGCGCGCACTTGCCGACGGCGACGGGCTGTCGTTCTCACAGCTCCGCGACCGAGTCGGCGAGCCAGACTCGGGGAAATTCAACTATCATCTTAGACAGCTTCTCGGGACTTTCGTCCGTGACGGAGAGGCTGGCTACGAGTTGACGCTAGCAGGCGAGCGGATTGTCGGGGCGGTTATCGCTGGCACCTACACGGCCGACGCGGCACTGCCGGCGGTGGCCGTCGACGACCCGTGTCCTGTCTGTGGGGTCGCAGAGCTGTACGCCAGCTATGAAGATGAGCGAGCGCGCGTGGTCTGCCGAGCTTGCGACGAGTGGCAGAACACGTTCCCATTTCCGCCAGGAACGCTCGACCAGTATGACCCGGCGGAGCTACCAGCGGCGTTCGACCGCTGGATGCGGGCGCAGTTCGAGCAGGTGACCGCCGGCTTCTGCACGAACTGCGCCGGTCGGCTAACCGGCGAGCTCGAACCAGAAGACGCCCCGCCGACAGTTGTGTACCGCTGCGACCGGTGTGGCGACACCGTCCGGGCGGCCGTCGCGATGCCCGTGCTCTTTCACCCGGCAACCCGTGGGTTTCTCTACGACCACGGCGTCGACCCGAGTACGACTCCCTCTTGGCGACTCCTCACATGGGATGACCTCGAGCAGAGCGCAGACGCTGAGGGGGCGCTCGTCCGGCTCAGCCTCGATGGCGAGATGCTGTCCGGCCGGCTTGACGCCGCTGGCCAGGTGACATCCGTGGAGCGGGAAGGGACTGCCAACGCCCATTAGGCTGGCGCCGAACCGCCGGTATGAAGCTGAGACCGGCGACGCCGGCGGACGCCGACGCGATTCGGGCGGTCGCAGACGCCGCGTGGTGGGACGTCTACCCGGGCGTGCTCGGGCCCGACCGTGTCGAGACGGCGCTCGACCGGCTGTACGACCCCGATTTCCTCCGCGAGGTGCTCGCGGATGGTGAAGAGCTGTTGTTTGTCGTCGCCGAGCGCGGCGGCGAAGTTGTCGGGTTCGCCTCTGCGGCCCAGACGTTTGCCGACGAAGTGGAGTTGTACACGCTGTACGTCCACCCCGACCACCAGCAGGAGGGCGTCGGTACGGCGCTGCTGGCTTCGGTGGCCGACTCGGCCGATGAGGCCGGCGCCGGCCGGCTCCGCGCGGGCGTGCTCTCGGGCAACCACGTCGCGCGAGCCTTCTTTGAGGGACACGGCTTTGAGCGCGTCGAGACAGTCCAGACAGAGGTGGGTGGCGAGACCCACCCAGAGGACATCCTCGAGTCCCCTGTTGCGACTGTTCAGACTGTTCACGACGGGGAATCGGCCTAAAGCGTCCGAACGGCCGGTCCCGTTATTACCCATCCCGCCGATAGGGAGAGATGCGATGAACTTCCAAGCAAAGACGGTCGCGGTCGCGCTGGCGGCCCTGCTCACTGTGGTCGGCGGCGCCGCCGCCGTCTCCGGCGGGACAGGCGCACTGACCGACGCGGGTGCGGCCGCGTCCGGTGAGGTAAACGTAGAGACAACCTACACCAACGGCACCGTCACCGTCGAGGTGACACAGAACGGCAGCGCCGTCGAGGGTGCGGCCGTCGAGGTGGCTGGCGAAGAGTACACGACCGACGCGAACGGCACCGTCACCGCTGAAGAGGTTGAGGCTGAGAGCGGTGACGAACTCGATGTCGAGATTGAGGCCGACGGCTTCGAGGCGGAACTGTCGTACGTCCTCCAAGACGGCGAGCTGACGCTCCTCGAAGAAGAGTACGAGTACGAGCAGGCCGAGGAGCTGGACAGCGACGAGGCCGACGAAGAGTCGGAGACAGCTGACGAAGAAAGCGACGAAGCCAAGGACGACGCAGACGATTCCGACGAGCCGGAGGAATCTGACGACGAACCGGAAGAGTCCACCGAAGACGACGAAGATGAGGAGGCTGACGACGCGGACGACGAGGACGAAGCCGAGGACGACGACTGACGCGGTCCTTCGCTGACCGGCTCTCCACGCCGAACCAACGCGTGAACTACCCCACCCTACTCGCTTTGCTCGTTGCGTTACTGCTTGAGGATGGGGACTTAGCCTGTAAGAGTTAAATCTCTCCGGCAGGTAGCCGACGTATGCAACACGTGACGATTCCGCAGGACCGTATCGGTGCGCTCATCGGTGCGGGTGGAGAGACGTTACGCGAGATCGAGGAGCGTGCGGAGGTGCGGCTCAACGTCGACTCGGAGACCGGCTCGGTCGAGATTGAGACAGTCGGCGACCCGGTGGTGGGGCTGAAGGGACCGGATATCGTGCAGGCCATTGGCCGTGGCTTCCACCCCGACGACGCGCTCACACTACTGGACGACGAGATGCGGATGTTCGAGCTGGTTGATCTGTCGGCCGCAACCCGCAATAAGAACGACCTCCAGCGACAGAAGGGCCGGCTCATCGGCGAGGACGGCCGCACGCGCGAGCTGATGGAAGAGTTGTCGGGGGCGTCGGTTGTCGTCTACGGGAAGACTGTCGGCATCATCGGCGGGCCTCAAGAGGTCGAGGTGGTGCGCTCGGCAGTAGAGATGATTCTCGACGGCGCACCCCACGGCGCCGTCTACTCGTTCCTCGAGCGAAAGCACAACGAGATGCAACAGCAGGGGATGGGCTATCACCGCTATCCTGGCGGCGAAGGGCAGCCGGAAGCCGAGGCGGAATTCGAGGTGGAGACGGACCCCGACTCGGACGTGAGCTTCGAGGAGCCGGAGCCGTAGTATATCAACCCCGGCGTCTGTCACGGGATACCACGCCAGCGAGCCGCGACCCGTCTGGCGGTTTCCTGCCGCGCCGGTTCAAAGGCTTTATATAGAATCACGGACAATCTCTCTTTGACTATGGCTCAGCAGATGGGTAACCAACCCCTTATCGTACTCTCGGAGGACAGCCAGCGGACGTCCGGGCAGGACGCCCAATCGATGAACATTACGGCCGGCAAGGCCGTCGCCGAGTCCGTTCGGACGACGCTCGGCCCGAAAGGGATGGACAAGATGCTCGTGGACGACTCGGGTAATGTCGTCGTCACGAACGACGGTGTCACCATCCTTCAGGAGATGGACATCGAGCACCCCGCGGCCAACATGATTGTCGAGGTCGCGGAGACACAGGAAGACGAGGTTGGCGACGGGACGACCACAAGTGTCGTCATCGCCGGTGAGCTCCTCGCGAAGGCCGAGGACCTCCTCGAGCAGGACATTCACGCCACCATCCTCGCGCAGGGGTACCGGCAGGCGGCCGCGAAGGCCAAGGAGATTCTCGATGATATCGCCATCGAGGTTGACGCCGAGGACACCGAGACCCTCCGCCAGATTGCCGGCACCGCCATGACCGGGAAAGGCGCGGAGAACGCCAAGGACACCCTCGCAACGCTCGTTGTCGACGCCATCCGCGCGGTCGCCGACGAGGACGGCATCGACACGGACAACATCAACGTCCAGACGGTTGTCGGCGGCAGCGTCGCTGACTCCGAACTGGTCGAGGGCGTCATCGTGGGCAAGGAGCGCGTCCACGAGAACATGCCCTACTTCGTCGAGGATGCTGACGTGGCACTGCTCGACACTCCCATCGAGGTGAAGGAGACAGAGATTGACGCCGAGGTCAACGTCACCGACCCAGACCAGCTCCAGCAATTCCTCGACCAGGAGGAACAGCAGCTCCGCGAGATGGTCGACAAGCTCGTCGACGTCGGCGCGGATGTCGTCTTCTGCCAGAAGGGTATCGACGACATGGCCCAACACTACCTCGCACAGGAGGGTATTCTCGCCGTGCGGCGGGCCAAGAAGTCCGATATCAAGGCGCTCTCGCGGTCGACGGGCGCCCGTATCGTCTCCAACATCGACGACATCACGGCCGACGACCTCGGCTTCGCCGGCTCTGTCGCCGAGAAGGAGATTGGCGGCGACACCAAGATCTTCGTCGAGGACGTTGAGGAGGCCAAGTCTGTCACGCTCGTCCTGCGCGGCGGCACCGAGCACGTCGTTGACGAGGTCGAGCGCGCTATCGACGACTCGCTGGGCGTCGTCCGCACCACCCTCGAGGAAGGGCAGGTGCTGCCCGGCGGCGGTGCGCCTGAGACGGAACTCGCGCTCGGTCTGCGAGAGTACGCCGACTCTGTCGGGGGCCGCGAACAGCTGGCTGTCGAAGCGTTCGCCGACGCCATCGATGTCATTCCGCGCACGCTCGCGGAGAACGCGGGGCTCGACCCAATCGACTCGCTGGTTGACCTTCGCGCCCAGCACGCCGACGGCGACACCACCGCAGGGCTCGATGCCTACACTGGCGACGTAATCGACATGCAGGAGGATGGTGTTGTTGAGCCGCTCCGCGTGAAAACCCAGGCTGTTGAGTCCGCCACCGAGGCGGCCGTCATGATTCTCCGCATCGACGACGTCATCGCGGCTGGTGACCTCGTCGGCGGGAAGACCGGCGAAGATGACGACGAAGGCGGCCCCGGTGCCGGCGGCCCCGGCGGCATGGGCGGCATGGGCGGTATGGGCGGTATGGGCGGCATGGGCGGCGCGATGTAAGCCCGGCCACGACCCACCCGCCTCGTCCGCGGCCGAATTGCCACGCGACTACCTGCCGCGTCGACCCTTTCTTTTCCACTTTTCTGCGAATGTCTCTCTACGATGGGAGTGCCACGTCTCGCGTCACCACCACTATCGGTGGCTCATCTTCCCGTTCGCGATGCCGTGGAGCGTCGCCACGCACGGCTGATTGAAGCAACAGACAGAGAAGTTGGCCGGTGTTCCGAATTCCGCAGAGTCGACGCAGCGTGACGTGTCAGTCGTCAGCAGTAAGCGGCTCCTCGGTCTCTGTTGCGTCCTCGGTGGTCCGGTGATCGGCGTCTTCCTCTTCTTCCTTCTTCGCCTTGATCTTCTTCATCCGGAAGATCTCCTCTCGCTCCTGCTCTTCGAGCTTCTGCTCGATGTACTCCTGCGAGCTGTAAAGGTCAGGGAGCAGCTTGAACTCTAAAGCGTTGACCCGCCGCTTCGTCTTCTCGATTTCCTCGAGCATCTTCTTCATCGCCGTCTCAACCTCAGCAGCGAGAATGATAGTCTCGAGAAGGTCCTCGTATGCCTCTGCAGCCTCGTCGATACGCGCGCTCGTGCCGAGGACGCCGTAGCCCCGTTCGTCGAGGCTCTTTTTCACCTTCGAGGACTCGATTTGTGGGACGACTACGCCCATGATATTCTTTGACTCGGAGGTGATCTCCGGGTGCTCTTTCAGCGCGCTTGCGGCGCCGCGAACGGCCACGTCACCCTCCATCGCCCGCGCCATGTTGATGGCCTGCTGGGCTCGCTGGTACTGATCGTCGACATTCTCGCGGACCTCCTGGGCCTGGTCGAGGATGTCCATGAACTCCATGATGAGGCCATCACGCTTTTTCTCCAACGTGTCGTGGCCCCGCTCGGAGAGTTCGATGCGGTCCTCAATCGCCATCAGGTTTTTTCGAGTGGGCTTGACGTCCTTGGCCATTTGCGTGCTGCTAGCGAGGGGAGGGAGTTAGTCGTTTCCTTCGGGCGGCGCTCCGGCCGCCACAGCAACCTGGTAGTCAGTGACGACCGCCGGGCGAGTCGGCGCCGACAGGGTGTCCGGGTCGGCCGCGACAGCCGCATCGAACAGACCCGCGAGCGCGCGCACTGTTGACGGGCCGTGGGCCGCCGGGTCGAGATGGACGTGTGCCGGGACGCCGGCGAGCCAGAGCCGGCCAAGCAGGTCGTTGAGGAATCGGTAGGCGGCTGGCGGGTCGACGTACTGGAGCAGTGTGGTGAGTGAGTCGAGACAGAACACCCCCTCGCCGGCGAGCGGAAATGCCTCCGTCAGCGCAATCTGAATGCCGGTCAGGTCATCTGGGGCAGCCGTCCGAACGGCCGTCCCACCGGTCCCTCGGTCGGAATCGCCGCCGGCGTCGACGACCCGTGCACCTGCCGGCTGGCTCCCAAGCGCGCCTGTTGCGTCAGCGAGCCACTCCTTGCCCGAGCGGTCGTACGTGACCGCCAACAGGGTCGGCGACTTGTCCCCTCTCGCGAGCAGCGCATCACAGACCGCCTGCTTCCGGTCGTCAAGGCTGCCGGCGACGACAAGCGTGCTGCGTGCGTCGCCAAGCGCGTCCGCGAGTGGTTGGGAATCGGCCATTCGGCCGGTATACTGGCCGCAGCGACAAAGAACCGAGGGGGTAGTCAGTCGGCGGTAACCTCTTCGGCTGCCTCTTCGTCGTAGTACTCCTCGATGAGCTCTTCGTCGATACGGTTCAGCTCCGACTTGGGGAACATCGACAGCAGGTCCCAACCGATATTGAGTGTCTCCTCAATGTCGCGGTTGCGGTCGAAGCCCTGGTCGATGAACTCCTCCTCGAACCGGTCAGCGAAGTCGAGATAGCGGTTGTCGCGCTCGGAGAGCGCTTCACGGCCGACGATGTTCACCAGGTCACGCAGGTCTTCTCCTTCCGCGTACGCGGCGTACAGCTGGTCTGAAACGTCGCCGTGGTCCGCGCGGGTGAGCCCCTCGCCGATACCGTCGTCCATCAGCCGTGAGAGGCTCGGCAACACCTGAATCGGCGGCTTGAGCCCCTGGCTCTGGAGGTCGCGGTCGACGTAGATCTGTCCCTCCGTGATGTAGCCGGTCAGGTCTGGAATCGGGTGGGTGTCGTCGTCACCGGGCATCGTGAGGATGGGAATCTGCGTCACCGACCCCTCGCGGCCTTCGATACGGCCGGCCCGCTCGTAGAGCGTGGCAAGGTCAGTGTACATGTACCCTGGGTACCCACGGCGGCCGGGAACCTCTTCGCGGGCGGCTCCGATTTCGCGGAGTGCCTCACAGTAGTTGGTCATGTCCGTCAGGATGACCAGCACGTGGTAGTCTTTCTCGAAGGCGAGGTACTCGGCGGTCGTCAGCGCCAGCCGCGGAGTGATGGTCCGCTCGACAGCTGGATCGTCTGCAAGGTTCATGAACACGACCGACCGCTCGAGCGCGCCAGTGCGCTCGAAGTCGTCCATGAACTCGTTCGCCTCTTCCTGGGTGATACCCATCGCCCCGAAGATGACGGCGAACTCGGAGCCGCCTCCCTCCTCGTCTTCCTCCTCCGGCACGGTCGCCTGCCGGGCAATCTGAAGTGCGAGGTCGTTGTGCGGCAGCCCTGACCCGGAGAAGATGGGGAGCTTCTGGCCCCGGACGAGCGTGTTCATTCCGTCAATGCCGGAGACGCCCGTCTGGATGAACTCCTCGGGGTACTCCCGTGCCGTGGGGTTGATAGCTGCGCCGACGATGGACCGCTCCTCTTCAGGTTCGATATCTGGCCCGCCGTCGATGGGCTGGCCCGACCCAGAGAGGACGCGGCCGAGCAGTTCTTCCGTCAGCGGCATCTGGAGCGTCTCCCCGAGGAAACGCACCGA
This sequence comes from Halosegnis sp., assembly GCF_042216475.1. NCBI lineage: Archaea > Methanobacteriati > Methanobacteriota > Halobacteria > Halobacteriales > Natronomonadaceae > Halosegnis > Halosegnis sp. The sequence continues at coordinate 94,868 of NZ_JBDGTV010000014.1, read as the reverse complement.
CGACTCGCGGTCGATGCCGTCCGTCCCCTCGAACACCTGGATGGCGACGTATTCGGAGGTGGACTCCAGCACCTGGCCGCGGCGGATGTCGCCGCTGGGCGTCTCGATTTCGACGATCTCGTCGTATCCGACGGGCTCGTCAACCTCGGCGAACACCAGCGGACCGCTGATCTCCGTGATGGTCTTGTATTCCTTTTGCATTGTCAGTACTTCTCCCGCAGCTCAGCTGCGATATCCTCCTCGATCTGGTCGATGAACTCCTCGTACTCCTCGGTCGTCCCGATGCGGTTGAGCCGGGGCGCGGCGTCGATGTCGATAATCTCCTCGACGGGGACGCCCGCCTCCAGCGCCTCGAATGCCTCGTCGTTGAACGTCTTGATGGCGCCCAACATGCGATAGGTTTTCTCCGGCTCGCAGTAGGTGTCAACCTCGTGGAGTGCGTTCTGCTGGAGGTACGCCTCACGCAGGTAGCGCGCCACCTCTAGCGTGAGCTGTTGGTCCTCCGGCAGGGCGTCCTTGCCGACGAGCTGGACGATCTCTTGGAGTTCGTCCTCTTCGTCGAGGGTGTCGACGGCCCACTGACGCTGCTCGGGCCAGTCGTCGGCTACCTCCTCGCGGAACCAAGGGTCCAGCTGATCCTGGTACAACGAGTAGGAGTCGTTCCAGTTGATGGCCGGGAAGTGACGCCGCTCGGCGAGGTCCGCGTCCAGCGCCCAGAACGTCTTCACGATACGCAGGGTGTTCTGGGTTACCGGCTCCGAGAAGTCGCCGCCGGGTGGCGACACGGCGCCGATGACTGAGATGGAGCCATCGGTCCCGTTGATGTTTTCGAACTTGCCGGCCCGCTCGTAGAACTCCGAGAGCCGCGCCGCCAGGTACGCCGGGTACCCCTCTTCGCCGGGCATCTCCTCCAGCCGGGAGGAAATCTCCCGCATGGCCTCTGCCCACCGCGAGGTGGAGTCGGCCATCAGCGCGACGTCGTAGCCCATGTCGCGGTAGTATTCTGCGATAGTGATGCCCGTGTACACACAGGATTCGCGTGCCGCGACGGGCATGTTCGACGTATTTGCAATGAGACACGTTCGGCTCATCAGCGGATTCCCGGTAACGGGGTCCTCCAGCTCCGGGAAGTCCTCGATGACTTCCGTCATCTCGTTGCCCCGCTCGCCACAACCGACGTAGACGACAATGTCCGCATCGGCCCACTTGGCGAGCTGGTGTTGAGTGACGGTCTTGCCGGAGCCGAACGGGCCCGGGATGGCCGCCGTCCCGCCCTTCGCCAGTGGGAACATCCCATCGAGGATGCGCTGGCCGGAGACGAGTGGCGTCGTCGGCGTCTGCTTTTCGGCGGCAGGACGAGCCTCACGGACGGGCCACTCCTGGCGCATCTGTATCTCCTCGCCGTTCTCCAGCTCGACGACCGGTTCGTCGACGGTGAACTCGCCCTCTCGGGCCTCGGCGACGGTACCGCCCTCGTAGCCCGGCGGCACCAGCACCTTGTGGTCGATCTGAACCGTCTCCTCAACAACGCCGACGACATCGCCGGAGGCAACCTCGTCGCCCGCCTCGACGGTTGGCTCGAAGGCCCACTCCTTCTCGAGGTCAATCCCTGGCGCATCGACCCCGCGGTCGAGGAACGCGCCCATCTGCTCCTCGAGCACGTCCAGCGGGCGCTGGACTCCATCGTAAATGGAGTCCAGCATCCCCGGCCCGAGGTCGACCGTCAGTGGCTCGCCGGTGTTCTCGACCGGCTCGCCGGGCGCGACGTCCGACGTCTCCTCGTATACCTGGATCGTCGTCACGTTCCCTTCAATCTCGATGACCTCGCCCATCAGGCCTTCGTCGCCCACGTAGACGACATCGTTCATCCTGGCGGCGAGGTCCGTGGCGGTCACGACTGGACCGCTCACGCTCTCGATGACGCCATCTTCCGTAACGTCAGTTTCCTGTGCTTGGCTCATGTTAGTCTTCCTCCATCAGGTCGATCCCGATTGCTCGCTTGATCTGCTCGCGAAGGCCGCCCGCGGCGGCCCCCCCGCCCAGTGTGACGAGCACGGGCTCGACGCTCGTTTCGACATCCTGTCGCACGGTACGCGAGAGATGCTCGAGGTCATCATCGTGCATCACGACGATACCGACACCGTCATCGGCCAGCATCTCTTCGACGGCGTCGTCGAGCCGCTCCGGCTTCTCTTCCTCGGGGACGTTCGCGAAGCGCCGCACGCCCGCGAGCCGGAATCCCGTCGTGAACTCCGGACTGCCGATGACACCGATTTCCTGGCTCATGCGATTATCAGCTCCGCTTCAATCTCCTCGGCGTCGAGACCGGCCTCGCGCCCCCGGGCGATGGCCCGGATGTTGTCGACTTCGCGCTCCTTGGCGAGCACATACGCCAGCACCGGACACACGGACAGCGGATACCGGTTCGACAGCGTGTCCGAGTACTCCAGCAGCGCCGCGTCAAGCGCGTGCTCGAACCCGATGAGGTTCTCGGCGTCGGCCAGTTCATCGAGCGCCGCGTCGAGTTCGTCACCGTAGACGGAGTCACGCACGCGAGCGACTAATTCGTCCGGGTTCGCAGCCAGCTGGCGAAGCGTCCCCGCGTCGAACAGCCGCCCCCCTTCGATGTAGAACTCTGCCGGATCGATATCGGCGCCCGACCGCGAGATACGGAGCGCGTTCCGGAGGTTCCGGAAGTCGATTTCCGCCCGCAGGAACTGGATATACAGCTCCTCGGCACGGTTTGGCTCACTTGGGAGGTTGGCGATGAGGTCTGCGTAGTATGCGCGATCGATTGCGTTCTCCAGCGGCACGAGCACGGCCTCCTGCTCGTAGACCTCGTACGCCTCCGCGAGTCCGTCGGCGAACAGCGTCCCGCCGAGCAGCTCAACGACGTCTTCGATGGAGGTTGCCTCAACCAGACGGTCGAGCAGTGACTCCGACAGCTCGCCGGCTGTGATGAGGTCGTCCTCGATTTCCGCGGGGGCCGCGTCGGAGTAGATGCCTCGCAGCACCGTCTTCACGTTCCAGGCGTCGAACTTCCGCAGATAACGGGCGACGTAGTCGTACAGCGGACCGTCGGCCCAGCCCAGCAGGTCGTCAAAGTGCTTTGCGAGATTCCGGTTGAGCGCGTACTCGATGAGGTCGACGCCCGAGAACCGGGCCCCAAGCGCGTTCATCTCCATCTCGTACTCCGTCTCCTCCATGAAGCGCGCGATTTCGCCGGGACCCATCCGCACCAGCTTCCGGTAATCGTCCTCATCGAACAGCGACGCCCGCCGCGAACGGACCCGGGCCGTGACGTACTCGTAGTTAGCGGTGCCCAGCTCGGCGCTCATCGTTCCTCGAACAGTTCGTCGGATATCTCGCGGAGGTTCTCCTCCCAGACCTCCTCGAGCACGGAGTCGAAGGTGTTGTTGACGCGGACTCGCGATCCCTCGGCCTCAACGACGACACCGCCCAGACACTCCGTCTCGCCGGCCAGCTCGAAGCTCTCGTAGTCCGTGAGGATGTCTTCGAGAAGGTCGGCGTCGTCGGCGCGGCCGTACACGTGGACCGTCTCCGCGCCTGCGAACTCTGTAGCGGCCGCGTCAAGCAGCGCGCGGGTCAGCTCCTCGCGCTCCTCGCCGTCGATATCGGCGACGGCCTGCTCGACGCTCTCGTGTATCTCCTGAAGCGCTTCGCGACGGGCCTCAAGTCGGGCCTGCTTCGCCTCCAGTTTGGCCGACGAGAGCCGCTGTTCGCGCTCCTGTTCAATCTCCTGTTCTGCCTCCCGTTCGGCCTCCGCGACGATGTCGTCGGCGTCGGCCTCGGCCTCGGAGATAATCTCCTCGGCGCGGGCCTCGGCCTCCTCACGCAACTCTTCCGCACGCGCGCGGGCATCGTCCCGGATGTCCTCTACGACCGTATCAAGACTCATTGGTGGAAAAGGGGAGAGCGTTTAGACCACGAAGATGGTGACGAGCGCGAGGATGACGAGCGTCTCCGGCAGGACCGTGAAGATGAGCCCACGGCCGAACATCTCGTCGTCCTCGGCGACGGCACCGACCGCCGCGGCGCCGATACCGCGCTCGGCGATTCCCGCGCCCAGCGCCGCAAGCCCGACCGCGAGGGCCGCGCCGGCCGACCCGGTGATGCCGGGGGCGGAACTCTGGAGAATGGGTGCGAAACTGACGATACTGCTGAACAGCGCGAGTGTGGTTGCAAGCATTGTTGATAGTCCTCTGTAGTTGGCTCCGAACGGTCGAACCGTATCGCAGCCGACTCATAAAACTTCCCAAACGCGGCAGCGAGCGGCTCAGCCGCCCCTCAACAGACTGTTGCCACTCTGCGTCTGTGGACCGAAAATGGGCGACTGGCTACTCTTCGGTGGTGAACTGCCGCTCGTAGCCGAACGGCTGGTAGTCACGCCCGCCGCCCTCGTAGAACTTCCCGAAGAACTCCACGTACTCGAGACGCACCGCCTGTAGGCCGGCTGAGGTTACACCCAGCGCGAGCACGAGAGCGTGGCCCAATACGAGAATGACAATCCCCCCGAGGAAGGCTGCCACCCCGCCGTGGAGCAGGCCGCCGAACATAATCTCGACGACCTCGTGTCCGTGGACGGTCTCGCCCACCTTCGGCATGTGGCCCATCGCGAAGTGCCACGCGTTGCCGTGGTCGGTCTCGGTGACGTAGACGCCGAAGAACAGCAGATTGACGACGAACGCCATCCCTGCCTTCGCAAGCAGCACCGCCGCGAGCCGGGTGTACGACAGCACGTTCACGAGCACATTGAGGAACTCGATGCCCTCCAGCGGCTCACCGTACAGCAGGAGGATGAGCCCGACTGCGAACACCGCCAGCCCGATCGTACCCACGACGTCAGGGAAGCCGGCGAAGCCGAGCGGGAACGGGTGGCCGTTGAACACGGCCTTCGACGGATCAACGAAGATGTCGGGTGCGGAGCCAGATGCACCGGCAAACACCCACGCCCACAGCCCGAACATCATCAGCAACCACGAGCCGCTCTCGGTCATTGCGTCCTCGAGTCCGTGCGAGATGTTCTGATAGAAGTCGAACACCCACCCGACCGTCAGGTGAAGGATGCCAGCGAACAGGCTCAGCGTGAGCCAGCCAACTGCGTAGTCGGCGTGCTCGGGCGACAGCCCCTTGTGAAGCGGTGGTGACCCGCTCGGCCAGACGATCTCGCCGAGCTGGTGGAGGCCGAATATCTCGCCGTAGAGGACGCCGAACACTGCGGTGAACACGCCTGCCAGCAGCCCAACACCACCCAGCGACCGGATGACATCCGACTCGAAACGCGTCATCAGCAGATAGCCGATGGCCATGTAGAGGAGTCCGTACCCGAGATCACCAATCATGAACCCGAAGAATACCGGGAAGGTGAGGAACAGGACGATAGTCGGGTCCAGTTCCGAGTACTTCGGCTTGTTGATGATCTCAACGAGTGCCTCGAACGGCTTGACGACATCCGGGTTGTCTTGGACGACTGGCGGCGCGCCGCCGCTCATCGGCTGGTCGCCCGCACCGGCTGCGTGGCCGCCATCGGCCGCCACTGGTTCGCCGCCCTCGGTGCCGCCGGCGACATCCTCCGCCGGTCCGGTCGCGAAGCCGTGCTCGTCGTAATCAGCCCGTTCGAGTTCTTCGATTTCGACGCGGTCGCCCACGGCATCTTGGAGTCCCTCCGCGAGGTCAACGAACCGCTCGGTCGGGAGCCATCCCTCCGCGACAAAGGCGTTCTCCGTTGTCGCGAAGGAAAGGGGTGCCTCGCGCTTCTGGACCTCGACGGCCAGCTGCTCTTCGGCAGCCAGTAGGAAGCCGCCGACTTCCTCGCGGAGCCGCGCGAGGTCTGCTTCGACTGACTCGAGTTCGGCTTCCAGCTCCGAGTGGCGCTCGCGCAGCTCTGCCGCGTACGTCTCTGGGTCGCTGTCCGTCTCTGGCACCTCGAGACGCGTGAATGTCGCGCCAACGAGCACGTCGTCGAGAGCTACATCGCCGGGGTAGACGGCGACCGCCAGCACCTCGTCGCCGAATATCTCGTGAGCCTCGACGCCCTCGGCGTCGACGAGCGCGCGACTCACCGCCTCGCGGTCACCCTCGCCGACGACCACCGAGAGGTTCTCGTACCCGTGGAGCAGGTCGATGTCGATGCCGAGTTCAACGAACGGCTCGACGGCCTCAAGCTGTTCCTCGACGGCACGCAGCTCGTCGTCGAGGTCCTCGCGGCGCTCATCGAGCGCGTTTACTTCCTCGCGGACCTCGGCGAGTTCCGTCTCCAGCTCTCCGTCGTCGAGCACTCGGGTCGGCCCGTTGTACTCGTCTGGGTCGACCCCGAGGATGCTCTGGAGCGAACGAACAGTGACGAGCCGGCTCGAAGCATCGTCGGCGCCTTCGATGGGATCGCCGGGTGCAAAGCCGGGCCACTCGCCGTCGTAGTCTGTCATGTCGAACAGCCGGAGCTCGTGGACGGTCTCGATGACGTCGTCCATGACGCCCTTCGAGCCAGCCACCGAGACCCGGCTCATCCGCTCAGGCCTGAGCATGGACTGCCTCCGTGAACCGTTCGAGGACGTCCTCGACCACCTCCGATTCGCGCTCGGCCGCCCGGTTGCGGAGCCGCTCGCGCTCTGTCTCGCCCTCTTCGAGAATGGCCTCAACTTCGGCCTGTATCTCCTCGCGGGCGGCGGCAAGTCGCTCTTCTTTCAGCTCCGCGGCTTCGTTGCGGGCGTTTTCGCGAATCTCCTCGGCCTCGCGGCGGGCCTCGGCGATTCGGTCCTCGCGGTCCTGCTCGGCCTCTGCGACGATGTCGTCGGCGTCCTGCTCGGCCTCCTTGATTCGGTCTAGAACCTCTGGCCTCGCCATATTCGTATCACGCGAGCGTTGGACGACGGGCTATATGGTAGTTGCGAAAGGCTTGGCGTCGACTCTCCTGTCTCCCGTACGCGGGCGGAAGCGGCCCTCCACGCCCGGCGAGCCGCCCGAAACCGGGGAACTATCACCGACGGGACCGTACACAGCGTCAATGGGATTCCTCGAGAACAAGGCACGCGCGCGGCTGTTCTACAAATACTTCTCGACCCTCTACGACACGGTGAACCCGTTTATCTGGAACGAGGCGATGCGTGACCAGGCGCTCGAGTGGTTCGGTGTTGAGGCCGACGATCGGGTGCTCGATGTTGGCTGCGGGACTGGGTTCGCGACGGAAGGATTGCTCCAGCATACCAACGATGTCCACGGGCTCGACCAGTCGGACGGCCAGCTGTCGAAGGCATTCGCCAAGTTTGGAAAGGCCGGCGACGTGCGCTTCTACCGCGGCGACGCCGAGCGACTCCCGTTTCGTGACGACGCCTTCGACGCCCTCTGGTCGTCCGGCAGCATCGAGTACTGGCCGAATCCGGTCGACGCCCTTGCCGAGTTCCGCCGAGTGACCAAGCCTGGCGGCACAGTGCTCGTTGTCGGGCCGGATTACCCGGACTCGACGCTGTTTCAGAAACTTGCGGACGCCATCATGCTGTTCTACGACGAGGCCGAGGCTGATCGGATGTTCGAGGCCGCCGGCTTCGAGTCGTTCGAGCACCATATCCAGCAGCGCAAGCCAGGCACACCGCGGGCGATCACCACTGTGGCGACGGTACCCGAGCGTGGCGAGGAGGCCGCTGAGCCAGACCCCGTTGCCAACTAGGGGCTGTCTCGGCGCGCGCTACCGCCCCTACTCGATGTGGCCACGACCACGAGCCACGTGCTGGGCTCTGGCAGTTCATGTCTGTCGAGTGGGGGCCTTGTCCTCAGGAACTAACAGGCCGAGTGGAACGGTGGGTGATGCGGTAGGGCGGGAAACAACAACAACTCATCTTCTCGACTGGCTTCAGTACGATATGAAGATGGTGTCGAACAGCACCTACGGCAGCCGAGCCTAACTCGATTATACTGTCGCGGTAACGGTAACGTTCCCGTCCGGCGTTGATGCAGTGACCACGAACACACCGCGTGGCGCGATAGTCCACAGCCGGTCGCCGCCCGTTGTACCGAGTTGCTCCTCGCCGAGCCGGATGGTCGCGTTCACAGGCGTGCCTGTTGTCGCGTTGTACACCTGGACGGCAAGCGGTCCGCCCGGGTGAGTCGACCGCAGCCGCACACCGAGGTCGTCGCTGGTGGCCTCCGCGACAACTGGCGTCGGCGTTGCCGTGACGCTCTTCCGTTGGACCTCATAGAACACCGACTCCGTGTCGGCGTCGTAGTAGATAACGAGATCGCGGTCGCCAACGGTGCCGTGCGGATGATTGACGGCGACAGCGTAGACACCGGCGCGGAGGTACTGTGGCTCGCCGGTCAGAAGCGAGTTCGTTCCCCGGTTGTTTGCCCATGTCCACGGGTAGAGTTCGGAAACGCGCTGCTCGAACGTCTCGATGTTGAGCGGCCTGTCGGTGAACTGATTGTCGAACGCCGCACCGTTGAACGCCTCGCGAACATAGCGCGTAGTGAACTCGCCCGTACGGACGGCCGCGAGGGCGATGCCCGAGTCGGTCGTCGTCACATGGACGCGTGCGCCGTCGCCGGCGGCCATCCGCTCGGCGACTAGCGCGCGTACCGGCCCCTGCAGTGGGATGAGTCGCGCTTTCAGCCGGGCCACCGCCGATTGAGACACGGGCATCCCTGCCGCCCGGTCGAAGGTATACAACTGGTTGATGGTCGCTGTCGTCGCGTCCGCGGCCGCGTGGACAGCGACGAGTTCCCGCAGGAATGACTGGGTTGACAGCTCTCCGCGGCTGTATGCCGCCAACGCGGCCGCCTGTCTCTCTTCGAGCCGGTCGATACGGGCGTTGACTTGGCGGGTTGCGTTGACGATGACTCGGCGGCGCTCGGCGTCCGTCTCAGCAGCACGGAAGGAGGCACGGAGTTCAGCCGTCGCGTACCGGCCATGGAGCCGGGCAGTCTGAACCGCAGCGTGGCCAGCAGGGTCGAGTCTGACCGTCGTGAATCCACTCGTCCGGACGGAGTCGTCGGGGAACGAGAGGTACGCCGTCGTATTCGCCACCTCGGTGACAGGGGTTGCGACTGAGTCGGCCGACGGCTGCGACGGGCCGGCGGCAATCGGGACGGCTGCGGCTGTCGACCCGACCACGAGGATGGCGAGTACGACGGCCACAATTCGGCGGAGAGCAGCCGAATGGGGGGAGAGCAGCCGGTAACGAGACTCCCGGGGACCAGACATACCAGTCCGTGCGACCGGCCCGCACAAAAAGCCGACTCTCCAGGCGCGCGGATAGTTGCGGGAGGAACCCACCGATGGAAAGCGTTTTGCTGGCGGCCGGCGCACGCCGTGGTATGCGGCTCTGGCCGCGGTTGGCCCTCCTCTGTCTGCTCCTGCTGGCGGCGGCGGCCCCGCCCGCCGCCGGCGCGCCAGCCGCCGGACCCGCGCTTCAAGAGACGGACCTGCCGCCAGAGTCGACGACAATCACCATTCAGATGCGCGCAAACGGCGACGCGGAGTTGACCCTGAGTACCCGCTTCCGCCTTGATGACGAGAATGACAGTGCGGCGTTCGACCAGCTGGCGGCTGAGTTCAGGTCTGGCGACGCGGATATCGCCTACGATGTCGCAACGTTCGAGCGGGCCGCCGCTGCCGCCGCGAACGCCACTGGCCGCGAGATGCGGATTCGTGACGTCCAGTACAACACGACTCGGATGACTGAGGAGAACGTCACCTACGGCCGGCTGGCCGTTCATTTCCGATGGACGAACTTCGCCGAGCAAGCAGGCGACCGCATCCGGCTTGGCGACGCATTCAATACGACGACCGGGACGTGGCTCCCCGGGTTAGCGAGTGGACAGACGCTTATCATCCGGCCGCCGCCGGGGTATGCGGTGCTGAATAGCCCGCCGGATGTCGGTGTCCAGAACGGTGCCTTCCGCTGGGACGGGCCACGCGACTTCGAACCGGGCTATCTCGGCGCGATAACGTACACCGGTGCGACACCGACGCCAACGCCGACTACCACCGCACCGACCGATGAGGGCGGACTACCGATCGGGCTGCTCGGCGGCGGTGCGGTGCTGCTCGCGATCGCTGTTGTCGCGGCCGTCCTGCTGGTCCGACAGGGAGAGTTCGACGTCGACGGCGCCGGCTCGGGCTCAACCTCTGCCGACGGGGGGGCCGATGACGGTGGCGGCGACGAGCCGCCGGCCGCCGACGCTGACGGGGCTGCCAGCGCGGGCGCTTCTCCGGATCCCGAATTACTCTCCGACGAGGAGCGGGTCGAGCGGCTGCTTGAGCGGAACGGGGGCCGGATGAAGCAGGCGACCATCGTCGAGGAGACGGGCTGGTCGAACGCGAAGGTCTCCCAACTGCTGTCGGGGATGGCTGACGAGGGGCGGGTCGATAAGCTCCGCATCGGTCGCGAGAACCTCATTTCTCTGCCTGACGAAGATGTGACTGACCTCGACGACGAGTAGCCGGCGTCGAACGGTTGACGCCGAGACCGGCGTATCTACAGTTATCGGAAACGCTTAACCGGAAACCGCCGTCAATTGGAACCGACGAGCATGAAGATACTTGTTACCGTAAAGGAGGTGGCCGAAGTCGACGACGAGTTCGAGATTAGCGGACTCGATGTCGACGAGCGCTACCTCGAGTACGACCTCAACGAGTGGGACGACTACGCCGTCGAGGAAGCGGTCCAGCTATCGGAGGCCAATGATGACGTTGAGGTGGTAACCGTCACCGTGGGACCGGAGCGTAGCGAGGAGACCATCCGGATGGCGCTCGCGAAGGGGGCCGACCGCGCGATTCGCATCTGGGACGACACACTCGCGGACGCGGGCCTGCTCGACGTGTCTACGAAGGCCGAGCTGTTGGCGTCCGTCGTCGAGGCTGAAGAGCCGGACCTCGTACTGACAGGCGTGCAGGCAGCTGACGATTCCTTTGGCGCAACCGGCGTCGCGCTGGCCGAGCGGGTCGGCTTCGAGTGGGCTGCTGTCGTCAACGACCTCGAACACGATGTTGACGCCAACCGCTCCTCGGTGCGTCGCGAACTTGAGGGGGGTGTGGAAGAGTTGACGGACGTAGAGGGCCCCGCAGTGCTCACCATCCAGACAGGCATCAACGAGCCGCGCTACGCGTCGCTACGGGGAATCCGGCAAGCCCAGCGGAAGCCGCTGGATGTCCAGACGCTGGATGACCTCGGGCTTGATGCGTCGGTTGTCGATTCACCAGTCACGCTCACCTCAATGTATGAGCCGGAGTCGGAAGGTGACGCCGTCGTCTGGGAGGGGTCGCCCGACGAGACAGCTGACGAACTGGCGACGTTCCTCCGTGAGCAAGGGGTGGTCGAGGGATGAGCGTCCTCGCTGTCACTGAACACCGCCGCGGCGAACTCCGAACACCCTCCTTCGAGGTCATCACCGCTGGTCGGGACCTCGCCGACGCGCTCGGCGATGACCTCCATCTCGCGGTTATCGGGGGCGATGTCGACGCCTTCGCCGCAGACCTGAACCGGGAGGGGGTCGACGTCATCCACACCGTCGATGAAGGTGAGGAGTTCAACCACGACGTGTACACGCAGGCGGTGACGGCGTTAGCCGAGAACCTCGATCCCGCAGCGCTGCTGATGCCGAACACGGTCAATGGGCTCGATTACGCGCCCGCAGTGGCCGACCGGCTCGACCGGCCACTTGTCACTGATGCCGTCGCATTCGATCACGACGGCACACTGGCGGTGACACGCGAGCAGTACGGCGGCAAGGTCGAGACCACTCTTGATGTCGACGCCGCCGAGATTGCCCTCACGATTCGCCCGGCTGAGTGGCCCGCCGCCGAGGGTGACGGCGACGCTGAGGTGACTGCGTTCGATGTTGACATCGACGAGTCGGCTGTCCGCTCGGACGTCACGGGGTTCGAAGAGGTTGGCTCCGGCGACGTCGACATCACCGAAGCAGACGTACTCGTATCGATTGGCCGCGGCATCGAGGAAGAGGAGAATCTGCCGTTAGTGGAGACACTGGCGGACGCACTGGGAGCGACACTCTCCTCGTCACGGCCAATCGTCGACAATGGCTGGCTCCCGAAGAACCGACAGGTCGGGCAGTCGGGGAAGGTCGTTACCCCAGACGTGTACATCGCTATCGGCATCTCCGGGGCCGTCCAGCACGTCGCCGGGATGAAAGGGAGTGACACTATCATCGCGATTAACACGGACCCGAACGCTCCCATCATGGATATCGCTGACTACGCTATTGTCGATGACCTATTCGACGTGGTGCCGGAGCTCATCGAAGAGTTCGGCGGGCAGGTTCCGAGCTAGCTGGTCTCAGCAGCTCTCGCGAGCAGCAGCGCGCGAACGGGCGGGACGAGCGCGGCGAGTGCGACGACGGCCAGCGCCGTCCGCCCGCCTCCGGCGACGAGCAGGAGAAACGTTGCGGCAGCTCCAAGGATGACTGCCGGTGAATGCTCGACAAGTGCCCGACCGAAGCGGGCGATTCGCGGGGACTCGCGGCGGCGGCCGAGCAGGTAGCAAGCTGCGCCGACGAACACGTACGAAAGGCCAACGCCGAGTCCCGCGAGCACGACCCGGAACGGGAGCGCGTACACACCCGCGGTGCGGCCGGCGGGGGTGTCAATCCGGCGGTCGATGCGACTCCGTCACCTACAAACGCGGCGCTCCCTTTCCGCCGGTAATGGAGTACCTCGAGCGGCGACGCGAGCGGGTGGAGGACCGTCTTGAGGCGGTCCTCGCCGGCGTGGAGCCCGCCGCGCTGCGCGAACAGGTGGAGCACGTCTCGTTGTCGGGCGGCAAGCGGGTCCGCCCGACCGTCGCCGTGCTCGCCTACGAAGCCGCCGAGGGAGAAGTCGCACCCGACGCCGCTGATGATGCCGTTGACTTTGCTGTCGGCGTCGAACTCGTCCACAACGCTTCGCTGGTTATCGATGACATCATCGATGAGTCGGCCGTCCGACGAGGCGTGCCGGCCGCACACGCCGAGTACGGCCACGGCTCGGCCATCATCGCCTCTGACGGTCTGCTCGGAGAGGCGTTCGAGCTATTCTCCCGGGACGAGCGGGCGATGCAGACGGTGGCGGACGCGATGGTGGAACTCGGCGAGGGGGAGGCCACGGAGCTTGTCGCCCAGCCGACGACCGAAACGGAGTACATGGACCTCGCTCGGCGAAAAACAGGAGCGTTGTTCCGTGCCGCCGCCGAGCTGGGCGCCATCGCTGCTGACGCTGACCCGGAGGCTATCGACGCGTTCGGTGACTACGCCGAGCGAGTCGGCGTCGCGTTCCAGATTCGCGACGATGTACTCGACGCCACTGCCGACGCCGAAGAACTGGGGAAGCCGACCGGCCAAGACGCCGAGATGGAGCGGCCCTCGCTCGTGCAGGTGACTGACATCACGCCAGAGGCGGCTGACGAACGGGCCCGCGCAGAGTCAGAGGCGGCTCTCGACGCACTCGCGGCGACGGGCGCCCCTGAATCGCAGGCGTTGGCGTACCTGCGGGATCTCGCAGAGTTCGTTGTCGTCCGTGAGCGTTAGAAACTCATGGGCTGAGGCGTGATGATAGGCGAGTCGCCGCGCCGTCGAGGCACCTTCAGCCGCACGTCGCCGTCCTCACCGTCGATAGTGCAGACGGTGTCTGCGGCGGTGATGACCGCCTCTGCGTGTGAGGGGTCGTCCGTCGGGTGGACAACGTGGAGCCATGCGAGCGCCTCCGTCGCCTCCCGAACGGTCTCGAGCAGGTCGAGACAGCGGCGCGTCCCGTCAGCGTAGTCGGTGAAGTCATCGATGACGATGCCTGGTGGTATGTCACTCCGCTGCTGGAGCGTTGCCCTCAGCGACTCGAAGCGGTCCTCGCTGCGCGACTGTGTCGTGCCAGTCGCCGGACGGGTCGGCCGCTCGTAGGCAACCTCATCGTCCGTACGGTGCACCCTGACTGCCTCCTTCTGGCGGGCGTGACATACCCTCTCAACGCAGATTCCGAGACCGCCGTCCGTCGACGCAGCGACCGTCTCCGCGACCCACTCGGGATCACGCTTTGTTGTAAAGTAGAGCGTCTCCCGAGCGGCCGCGGCGTGGGCCAGCACCGCGTCGGTGGGCGCCCGCGGCGGGCCGACGACAGCCACGACACTTCCCGCGGGGAAGGCGAAGCGGTCGCGGTCAAGCAGAGGGGCGAGGCCGCTGTCGAGTCGTTGCTGGAGGGCCATGCTACACTGTAACACGAGATGAAGCAAAAGCTGTCCGACCGTTTATCCTGGCAGCGAGGCGAAAGCCACTGGCTTTCGCTGTGGGAAGAGGTCATCCCGTCGCCGGTGGCTCTCGTCGCCGGCGCGACTCCGCGACAGCGAACGCGAGCGTGCTCGCCACGCCAAGCAGCGTGCCGGCTGCGAGCGCGCCTGCAAGATACGGAAGCGTGGCGAACGGCCGGCCGAGGAGGAACGCTGACAGCGCGTGGACGACCACTGCGATGGCGATGACGTAAAACGGAGCGTTGAGATAGCGCCATCGAAAGCTGTCGGCAAGATACTCGTCGGCGATCCGGCCGAACGAGGCGACAACGCCTGCGGCGGCCACCCAGTCGACCGCGCCGTATGTGAGCGCGGCAGCGGCATCGAGCGGGCCGTCGGTCGGAATCTCCGCGAGCGTCGTCCGCCCGCTCACGACGCCGACAGCCACCAGCGCGAGCGCGGCGACGCTGGTGACGAGCGTCACCCGGCCAGTGTACAGTGCTGTGCGGATTCGCTCGGCCCCAGCATCGAGTGTCTCCTCAAGCCCCAGTCCGCGTGCGAGCACGTACAGGCCGAGGAGCGCGGAGACGAAGCCCAGCGATGAGCCGGGAAGGTTCAGCGCGTTTGCGACGACTGCGGCGGGGTAGATGAGGAGGAGGATGCCAAGTGGGACAAGCAGCGTCCCCCGTGTCTCGGGATCATCGAGCACCTGCTTGATGGTGTAGTACATCGATTCGAGGTCCTGCGCCTGTCGGACGACCACCCGGCGGACGGAGTCGACGGGGACCCGCGAGCGGACGACGGGAACGACCGACTCGTCCTGTGCGCCGTCAGTGACAACTACCGCGCGGACATCCTCGCCGGTCTGGAGCGAGGCGAGTACACGGTCGACCTCCTCGCCAACAGCGCGGTTTGCCGCCACGTCCCCGGCGGCCTCACCGGTGACGACGGCCACCTCGACGGACTCCTCGGGGGCGAATTCGTCGTAGAGGTGAATCCCTTGGAAAGCGACGTTCACATCGGAGTCCTCGGGGTCGGCCGTCGCAAGCGCAACCGCGGCGTCCTCGACGGCCTCGCGGCCGACGACCGGCGTATCGAAGCCGGTCTTGCGGCCTAAATCGTCGTCGAGGTCGACGCACAACACCAGCAGCATTCAGCGCGCGGTACGCAGTCACCGCTTAACTCTCTTCGGGCGAGAGCGGCCCCCATGTCCAGCGTGCATCCAGCAGATAGCGGTAGACTCCCGACGGGACAATTGCACAGAGGTTGGCGACGAGATAGCCAAGCCCGCCCCAGGTAACGAAGGCATACAGCAGCGCCGTCTGGAGCGGGATCGCCGACCCACGGACGAGATTGGTCCGGACCAATCCGCCGAGGAACGCGCTCCCCTCGTTGGCGCGGTCGGCGAACGTCCAGGCATTGTTGACGATGTACTGCGCAAGGATAGTTATCTCAATTGCGACGACCGCCCCCAGCAGGTAGTAGACGCCACCGATATCGACGAACAGCCACAGCAGGAGACTCTGGAGGCCGGCGGCGGCACCGCCGACGACAGCGAACCGGCCGACCCGCCCGGCCGTCGCGTCTCCGGAGCCGAACATATTACTCGATAGTTGCCGGCCTACATAGTAGCTGTCGGCTTGCCTCCCGCGTGACCGGCGCGGCCCGAACACACGACTTTTGCGTCTCGACGGGGTAAGACGGGTAACTGATGATTTCGAAGGGGTGTGAACAGTGCGCCGAGGGCGGCAAGATGGTGCTGTTCGTCTACGGCTACTGCGACCAGCGGGACTGCTTCTACTGTCCGCTCGGCGAAAACCGCAAGAACGTCACCCAGACATACGCCAACGAGCGACCTGTCGACTCCCCCGAGGACGTCATCGCGGAGGCGAAGCTGATGGACGCGCTCGGCACCTCCATCACCGGCGGCGAGCCACAAGAAGCCCTCGAGAAGACCTGTCGGTATCTCCGCCTGTTGAAAGACGAGTTCGGCGAGGATCACCATACCCACCTCTACACGGGTATCACCGGTGGTCGCGAGAACATGCGCCGGCTCAGCGAGGCCGGCCTTGACGAGATTCGGTTCCACCCGCCTCTCGAGCAGTGGGGTGACCTCCATGGCACCGAGTGGGAAGACATTCTGTACATCGCCCGCGACGAAGGGCTTACGCCCGCCTTCGAGATTCCCGGTATTCGCGCGGAACCAGAGTTCCTCGAATTCCTCGACGAGGGTGCCGCAGACTTCTGTAACGTCAACGAGTTCGAAATGTCTGACGGCAACTACCGGCGGATGCAGGAAGCAGGGTTCGAACTGAAGGACGGCCACATGAGCGCCGTCGAGGGGAGCCACGATGTCCTCGAGGTGATGGGCGATCACCCGAAAGTGTACTTCTGCACAAGCGTGTTCAAGGACGCTGCCCAGCACCGCTCGCGGCTGAAGCGGATGGCGAAAAACATCCGACGGGAGTTCGACGAGGTGACCGACGACGGCACGCTCGTGTACGGGAAGACCTGGGAGACCGAAGAGCAGTTGGCAGAACTGGGCGTGCCCGAGGAGTTTTACACCGTCAAGTCAGATCACGTCGAACTGGCGTGGTGGCTGCTGGAGGAGATGGTCGAAGCCGGCGATGTCGAGGAGGGGGAGATAGTCGAGCAGTACCCCACCTACGACGGGACGGTCGTCGAGCGGACACCGGTCGCCTGACGGGTCGCGTTCACAGCCCATCTCGGCCGGTCGAGCGTGGTCGTACCGACATTGATGTACCGGACCTTGCGGCTGACCCGAATTATCTCTCCATCACGCTCGACGGTGTAGGCAATTGTGAGACGGGCGATGAGACCCTGTTCTGTCACGACGAGCGTCGCCGTTAGGTTTCCTAGCGAGTCCATCAGCGTCGGGCTGAGCAGCGACCGGACAGCCGCACGGTCGGCAACAGCGTCTGCACGGAGCCGGTAGGCCGAGCGGCTGTCGAGGGGAGTTGGTGGGCCGAACGCGGCCCCGCGGGCCACGAGCGTCACCGTCCGGCCCGCGAACGGCGCCGCCAGCAGTCCCGTTCGGGGAACGGCTCCGGAAGGAGCCCTCCGGACGGACCGCGACAGGACTGTTCCGTTGGGTGCTCGGACAAGCCGAACAGTTCCGTTCGCGTCGCCGTACTGGAGGACGCGCTCGGCAGTGCCGATTCGATTGTGGGCTGGCCCCGCAAAGGTCCGCGCAACGTAATACCGGCCGTCACCAGGGAATCGGGCGACGAGTGTCGTCTGCGCACGGAGCGTCCCGTTGCCGTACCGTTCGGTTCGCACCCGCCGGAGTGTGAACCCCTCATTGGCGAGCCGATTGATGTGAGCATCTTGGAGCGCGGTCGGGTCGGCTACGCCCGCTTCAGTGACGCCGGGGGCAACCTCGACAGGGCCGGTCTCTGGGAGCGGTGCCGGTGTCAGCCGCGTCGGCGACCCGGGGTCGGCAGGCGCGTTACAGCCGGCGACAAGCAGTGCCAGCGCAAGTATGACCACAACACGGACGCGCACCAGTTCACCTCACCCCAATTGGCGCGGGCGTTCCCGCCCGAGCACGAGGTAGGCGCCGACAACGAGCAGTGCCGCCCCCACGAGCAGGCCGACCGTCGACCGGCCGGCGGCAGCGAACCCGACAATGGCGACGACGCTCCCGCCAAACGTCGCTGCCACGAGGCCGACCTCGACGCGTCGCGAGCGGCCGCCGCCACGGACGTCTTGGTAGTCAGCAGCCGCAAGTAGGAGGAGCGCGCCGCTGAGCACGCCGATGCCCGGCCGCCCGACCCCAACACCGAGGCCGACAAGGCCGACGGCAGCGACGATAGCGACGAGAAGCGTCTGGTCCGTGGTGAGCGGATTGAGTCGGTCGCCGTAGCGGGCGTGGTAGGCCGCCGCCGGCGCGGCCGCGCCGAGCCCGACGAGCAGGCCGACAGCCGCTTGGCCGACGATGATGCCGTAGCCTGTGAGGATGGCCCCGGCGAGCGCGCCAGCCGCAAGGACGGCGTCTGGAGGGATGGCCGCCGCGGGGTCTGACGAACGGACAATGCCATAGCCGGTGAGCCCGTACAGGAGTCCGAGCGCGAGGCCGGCCACGGCGAGCCGTGAGGCCGGTGGCGCGAACAGAAGGCCGAACCCCCCGACGCCGAACGCGAGGACGACCCCAAGCAGTGGGGCTGCTTCGGGGACGCGCCGGCCACGGCGTGACATACCTCCAGCAGGCGAGCGCCGGCAGAAAGGGTTGCGGTCCAGCGCAGTCCTCGGGCTGAGACGGCCGTTCGCGCGCGAACGCGGACCCACAAACGTTTAACCGGCTCCCGCGTACGTCCCGCTATGTCGGACTGCCCACTCGCGGACCAATGTCCCAGCTTTCAGGAGCGGATCGAAGGGATGGGGTGTACACACTACGGCGACCGCGGCGGCGCCGAGTGGTGTAACCACTACGGGCAGCCGATTCGCGAGCTGAAGGAACAGCCCGTCGAACTGGGAGAGGAGGTCGTCATTACGGTCGATGACATCCACGAGTCGGGCGCAGGCGTGGGCCGCACCGAAGACGGCTTTATTGTGATGGTCGATGGTATCCTTCCGGAAGCGCGCGCCCGCGTCCGCGTCACAAAGGTGATGGACAATCACGCCCGCGGCGAGGAGGTCGAGCGGCTCCCGCTCGAGGATGACGAGGACGAGGCAGCCACAGACGCAGACGCAGACGAGGGGCAGTCCGACGAGGAGCAGGACAGCCGCCGAGCGAGCCGCGAAGAGCGGCTGGGGAGCCGCGACAACTTCTGGGGGTCGTGAGCGGGCCGCCGGACCCCGACGAACTGCTCGCCGACCTCGGGTTCGACGAGGAGGCGAGCGTGCTCACGCGCCGGCAGGCACAGGTGCTTGCGCTCCGCGAGCGGGGCATCCCTCAGCGAGAGATTGCTGATGCATTCGGGACCTCCCGCGCAAACGTCTCTTCTGTCGAGGCAAGTGCCCGTGACAACGTCGAGCGGGCGTACGAGACGGTGGCATTCGCCGAAGCGTTGCGCGCCCCAGTGCAGGTGTCTGTCGATGCCGGCACCGACCTCTACGACGTGCCGAGCCGTGTCTTCTCGGCATGTGACGAGGCGGGTGTGAAGGTGAACCGCACGGCCCCCGAATTGATGAAACTCGTTGGCGACGCTGCCGGCGACGCCGTTGTCGGTCGTGAGGTAAAACGCGACCTCGTGGTCAACGTCACCAGCGACGGGCAGGTGCGGGTGCGAACCTGAGCCGGTTGCCGGCGGGAGAGCACCTTTTTGCCTGCCCGCGACACCACCCGACATGGATCTTGGACTTGACGGCGAGCGCGCACTGGTGACGGCCGGATCGAGCGGACTCGGGCTGGCGAGCGCGACAGCACTCGCCCGCGAGGGTGCCCACGTCGCGGTGTGTGGTACGACCCCCGCTCACGTGGAATCAGCCCGTGACCAACTCTCGGCGACCGGCGATGGTGATGTTCGCGCGGTCGAGGCAGACATCACCGACGCCGACGCAGTCGAGCAGTTCGTTGAGGACACTGTCGAGGCGTTTGGCGGCCTCGACCACGTTGTCACGAGCGCGGGCGGGCCGCCGTCAGGAAGCTTCCTGGATACTGACGACGAGGACTGGCAGCGGGCATACGACCTGCTCGTGATGAGCGTAGTCCGGACGACGCGGGCGGCGTACCCGCACCTCGCCGACGGCGGCGGCAGCGTCGTCAACATCACCTCTCGATCGGTGAAGGAAGTTATCGACGGCCTGGTACTGTCGAACGCGGTCCGGCGCGGCGTGCTCGGTCTGATGAAAACACAGAGTCGCGAGTGGGCTCCAGAGGTGCGAGTCAACGCTGTTCTGCCAGGTGCTCACGAAACCAGCCGTATCACCGACCTCGTGGAACAGGGCGTCGAACGCGGGGAGTACGACTCCTACGAAGCAGGCATGGCGGAATGGAGTGAGGGGATACCGCTGGAGCGGGTCGGTGACCCCGCCGAGCTGGGTGAGACGGTCGCATGGCTCTGCTCGGACGCCGCAAGTTACGTCACCGGAACCGCGATTCCGGTCGACGGTGGGAGCACGCGCTCCGTCTAATCGAGCGCGTCGACGACCTCGCGCACTCGCTGGGCCGACCGCTTCGGGACAACGACCGTCCGGCCATCGTAAGTGGCGACGACGAGATTGGAGACGCCGACAGCAGCAACATGGTCGTCCTCGCCGGCTGCAAGCACACAGTCATCACAGTCGAGCGCGAGGGTGTCGCCGAGCGCGACATTCCCTGCCTCATCGCCCGCGAGCACGCGCTCGAAGGCATCCCACGAGCCGAGGTCGTCCCACGCGAAGTCTGCGGGGAGCACATAGGCGTCGTCTGTGTTCTCCAGAATGGCGCGGTCGACGCTGACCGGGTCGACGGCCGCGAACGCTGCCGCAGGGTCTGTCGCGAGCGTCTCGAGGAACTCCTCGAGGCCCGTACCCTCCGCGGGTCGCGTGTCGCTCTCGCCGGTCACGTCTGCCTGCTCGGCCCGCTGGCTCGCGGCGATTGCCCGGGCGGCCGAGAGCAGTGCAGTTGGCTTCCATGCGAAGATGCCCGCGTTCCAGAGATAGCCGTGCTGGCGGTAGCGAGCGGCAGCGCCGGGATCTGGTTTCTCTTTGAACGCAGCGACTGCGTGGTAGTCACCGTGTGACTCGCCAGGCTTGAGGTAGCCGTACTCGACGGCTGCCCGCGTCGGCTCGACACCGAGGGTCACCAGTCCACCCGTCTCGCGGGCGACTGCACTCGCCCGCTCGAGAGCTGCGGGGTACCCGTCGCCGGTGTGGTGGTCGCTCGGCAGATTCACGAGGACGGGGTCGTCGTGCCGTCCGCGAAGTTCGTGGGCCGCGTACACCAGCGCCGGCGCCGTGTCCTTTGGCTCGGGTTCGACAAGCAGGTCGGCAGTCGGGGCGTGCTCGCGGGCTTCATCGGCGTAGGCCGACCGCGTGAGGACGTACACGTGGTCGGCGACGCTCTCGGCGCGGGCGACGGTCCGTGCGAGCAGGGACTCGCTCCCGCCGAAGCGCCGGAACTGCTTCGGTGTCTCGCCGGTGCTCGCCGGATACAGCCGCGTCCCGCGTCCGCCCGCGAGGACGACGGCAACCGTCTCGCTCATGTGGAGGAGAGACGGTCGCCGCGCAAAAACCTCACCTCATCGTTCCTCTCTCTCAGTCCCACGTCTCGACGACGCCGTCGCGCACGTCCGCGACACAGCCCTCGCAGTCGGGATGACCGGCCTCGAAGCAATCGGGATGGCCATCGGCGTCGACCGGGACCGCCCGCCGCTCTGCGTACCGGCGACAGACGATGCGGGCGTTGCCCGCTTCGTCTGTGGGGAGCCCGTAGGTGTCGGCCACGCCGGCATCGAATTCGCGGCGGGCCTGCTCGTAGCTCCGACCCGCCGCGCGGAGCTTCGAGCGCAGCAGCTGCGTCAGTCGCTCCCGGTCCATACAGGCCGCTCCGGCGGGCTGACACTACAATCCGTCGCCTGCGAGTTCCGCCACCGCTGCCGCGAACACACGTGTGGCGGCCGCACAGTCTGCAGGGTCTGTCCACTCGGCCGGCGTGTGCGAGAGCCCATCCTCCGAGGGAGCGAACAGCAGCCCAGCGTCGGTCACCTGCGCGACGTACATCGAGTCGTGTGCGGCTCCGGAGTGCAACTCAAGCGTCTCGACGCCGGCCCGCTCGCCACCCCGGCGAAGTGCCTGGCGACACCGCTCGGCCATCGGTGTCGGCGCAAGGTCGAAGCCACGCTCGAGGCTCGTCTCGACGCCGCGCTCGCGCTCCACACGGGCGAGTGACGCTCGGATGTCGTCAACGAGCGTCTCCATCGATGCGTATGTTGTCGAACGAATATCAACACCCAGCTCGACGTGTCCTGGGATGACGTTCGTCGCGTTAGGCGCGACGGCCTGACTGCCGACGGTGGCGACAGCGGCGGGGTCGGTCGGCTCGTTCCCTCCGGCGCCACTCAGCTCGCGGGCGGCCTGCTCGATGTCGAGGACGACCTCGCTCGCGGCCGCCAGCGCGTCTCGTCGCCCAGCCATCGGTGTCGAGCCCGCGTGATTCGCCTCCCCATCTATCTCGACCGCGAGGTGGGTGATGCCCGTGATGTCGCCGACGATCCCCGCCGGGACCCCTGCCTCCTCGAGTTCTGTGTGCTGTTCGATGTGGAGTTCGAGCCAGGCGTCCCAGTCGGCAGCGTCGAGCCGTCCCTCGCCGCGATACCCCGTGTCCTCGAGGGCAGCCGCGAGGCTTCGACCCTCGGCGTCCCGGAGCGTGAGTGCCGCCTCGACAGAGCGCTCGCCGGCCGCGACCGAGGAGCCGAGGAGCCCGTCCGCGAATGTGGCGCCCTCCTCTTCAGTAAACGAGACCACCTCGACCGGTCGTTTGGGGGTAACGTCGGCCTCACGCATCGCCCGCACCGCTTCAAGAGCGGCGTAAACGCCGAGCGGCCCATCGAAGATGCCGCCCGAGGGAACCGAATCGAGATGGCTCCCTGCCGCGACGGCCGGCGTCTCGGGGTCGACACCGGAGGGTGTCCACCGGCCGGCGACGTTACCGACGGCGTCGACGCGGACGGTACAGCCGGCCGCTTCCAGCTCGGCGACGAGTCGGTCGCGCGCACGGCGGTTCGCCTCCGAGCCGGTGGGAGCCGTCCGGCCATGCCCCTCGTCGTCAGTTGCCCCGAACCGGCCGTTCGCCTCGATGTCCGCCCACAGTCGGTCGGCGTCGACTGCGGCGGCAACGTTGGCGGCGTCCATACCGGGGGGTGCACACCAGCGGACAAGAAACCCTGCGACCGTCTGCTACTGGAAGGCCGCGATGACCTCGTCGAGGTCGGGAACGAGCCCGCGGGCAATATCCGCGGTGGTGAGTATCCCTACGAGTTGTCCCTGCTGAACGACCGGGAGCTTCTTTATGTCGTGGTCGGCCATCCGGACGACAGCGTCCTGCACCGTCGCGTCTGCGGGGATGGTGACGAGCTCCGTCGTTGCGAGCTCGCGTACCGGCGTCGTCTCTGGCTCGATACCGACGGCTACACCCCGCGTGACATCTGACTCGGTCAGTATCCCCGCACCGTCTTCAAGCAGTAGCGAGCCGATACGCTCGTCCCACAGCACCCGGGCGGCCTCAGCTACCGCGAGTGTCGGCTCGACGGTTCGCACAGGGGTCGTCATCTGCTCTGCGACCGGCGTGTCGAGACGATCTACATCCATGTGCCTGCCGGACAAGAGGGCTAATCTCCATTATAATTATTGTACGAATCGTGCCGACCGAATCCCTAAGACCATCCCCGCAGACTGTCGGGGCGATGGCACCGACCCACCACTACGTGACGATCGAGGACACCGAGATACATTACACGGCGTGGGGCGACCCAGATGCGACGCCGCTGGTCTGCGTCCACGGGCTGTCGCGACACGGCCGCGACTTCGATCCGCTGGCGGCCGCGTTGGCTGACGAGTACCGTGTCCTCTGTCCGGACATGCCGGGGCGCGGCGAAAGCGAATGGAATCCTGACCGCTATGACGCCGCCTCGCTGTCCTCGATCATCGTGGGCTTCTTCGAGGAGCTCGGTATCGAGTCAGGCCACTATCTCGGGCTCTCGATGGGTGGCCAGCTCGGCATCGGGCTTGTTCCCGGCCCGCTAACCGACCGAGTAGAGCGGTTCGTCCTCGTAGATGTCGGACCGGATCCGAGCGGCGACGATACGGCAGACGAGGGGGTCCAGCGCATCGTCGACTATCTCACCGACCCGCCGGCGTACGACCGGCTTACGGAATTGGAGGCGTACTTCCGTGATGTCTACGATACGTTCTCCGCGATGACGGACGCCGAGTGGCGCCGGCTTGCGCGCACCTCTGCTCGCCGGACGGACGACGGCCGATTCGCTCCCAACTATGATACGCGCATCGTGGAGCCGTTACTGCTCGCCGACGATGCTGATGACGGGCCCGACCAGTGGACGCAGTTCGAGGCTATCGACCAGCCGGTGATGACTGTGAAGGCCGCCGACTCAGACATCCTCACCGACGCTACGTTCGCGGAGATGCGCGAGCGGAAGCCGGAGATGGAGACACTTGTGGTCGACTGCGGGCACGCGCCCGCACTGAACGTTCCCGAGCAAATCGAGCCAATCCGGGCGTTCCTCGAGGGGTAGCCGACTACTTTCACCGCGGTCACGCAGGCTTGATGACGGTCGAGCACCAACCAACACATGTCTCCCACTGAAAACACGCGGAGACGGAGCAAACCATGACCGTGCAACAGCACGCCCAAGAGATACACGAGCAGTTCTCAGACCAACTTGATGTGTCTGTCGACGAGATCGAAGAGCGACTGGACACGCTAATCAACGAGTACAGCATCCCTGCCGACGAAGCACGCCGGTCGGTCGTCTCGAACTATCTTGAGGAGACCGGGATGGACCGCGACGAGCTGGGCGGCGGCTCGAACGAGTCCGTGCTCGTCGGCGAAATCGACGCTGACGAGCAGTGGGTTGACCTCCGGGTCACCGTCGCGGATCTGTGGGAACCCCGCTCGGACAGCGTCTCGCAGGTTGGTCTGCTCGGCGACGAATCGGGCACTATCAAGTTCGTCGCCTTCGAGACGAGCGACCTCCCGAAGCTCGAGGAAGGGGCCTCCTACGCGCTGGAGAACGTCGTCACCGACGAGTACGAAGGTGACTACTCAGTCAAGCTCAACCGAACGACGACCATCACCGAACTCGACGAGATGGTTGAGGTCGGTGACGACAGCGTCACCATTGAGGGAGCACTGGTCGATATCCAATCCGGCTCCGGGCTTATCAAGCGGTGTCCCGAGGAGGGGTGTACGCGCGTCCTCCAGAACGGCCGCTGTAGCGAACACGGCGAGGGCGAAGGCGAGTTCGACCTCCGCATCAAGGGCGTCCTTGATGACGGCGATGAGGTGAACGAAGTCATCTTCGACCAGGCAGCGACCGAACGACTCACCGGCATCTCGCTGGCAGAAGCAAAGCAGATGGCGATGGACGCGCTCGACACCACCGTCGTCGCTGACGAGATGGCTGAGGGCGTGCTGGGCCGTTACTACCGCGTGTCTGGGCCACGGCTCGGCCGGTACGTACTTGTAGACGAGATGGAGCGACTCGGGAGCGCGGATGCCGAGTCGACGCTCATCCGCGCGAGGTCGATATAATGTCGGTCCCAACCCGCGAGGTCGCCCGTCGGGCGTTCGCACGCGAGTTCAACGACGCCGGCTACACGTTCAAGGAATCCGACGATGAGCGTGCGCCGGTGTACGCGCTCCTCCCGACGGGCGCGCGCGCCAACCGCGTCTTCGTCGTCGGCACGCTCACCGAGACGGAGGATATCGGCGAGGACTCCGAGTACTGGCGCGGCCGCATCGTCGACCCGACTGGGACGTTCTTCACATACGCCGGCCAGTACCAGCCGGAGGCCGCGAACGCGCTGCGAGAGCTGGAATCGCCCGCGTATGTCTCGGTCGTCGGCAAACCCCGTACGTTCGAGACAGACGACGGCGGCGTCAACGTTTCCGTCCGGCCAGAGTCGATCAGCGTCGTCGACGCCGACACCCGCAACCGCTGGGTCGTGGAAACGGCCGAACGCACACTCGACCGTATTGAGGCGTTCGACGACGAAGACAACGAGTATGCCGCGATGGCTCGCGAGCAGTACGACCTCCCACTTTCCACCTACGAAGAGACCGTCGTCGAGGCGCTCCAGTCGCTCGAGGAGGATGGGGAGACGGCCCCAGAGCCGCAAGCGTAGGGGCATCCGAACGTCTTTGCCTCGCGGCCGCCCGGATGAGGTATGCGAGTAGACATCGGGAACGCCCTGCGTGAGGTGGCGACGCCTGGCGTCGCCGTCGACGCGCTCGACCGACTCGACGCCGAGGTGGCGACGGCCCATGAGACCATCGCCGCTGGCATGGCGAACGCGGAGTTCGGCTACGCAAGTCTGAACCTCCCCGAGACAACCAGCCCCACGGGCATCCGAGCGGCCGTCGCCGACGTCGACGCTGAAGCAGTCCTCACGGTCGGGATTGGCGGGTCGGCGCTTGGCGCGCGAACGGTCACCGCGGCACTTGGCGAATCGAATCACTACGTCCTCGACAACGTCGACCCCGAGCGGACGCGCCGACTGCTCGCGCGGCTCGACCTTGAGAAGACGGCGGTGAATGTCGTCTCGCGATCGGGGACGACCGCGGAGACGCTGGCGAACTTCCTGGTCGTCCGTGAGGCCTACGAGTCGGCCGGCGTCGACTGGACTGACCGGACCGTCGTCACCACTGGCGATGCCGGCCCACTGGCGCGGCTGGCCGACAACCGGGACCTCCCCCGACTGGCCGTGCCTGAGGGGGTCCCCGGCCGGTTCGCCGCACTGTCGGCCGTCGGGCTGGTGCCAGCGGCGCTGCTCGGCCACGATATTGAGGCAGTGCTCGCCGGTGCCCGCGAGGCCCGCGAGGGGCTGACGGGAAGCCTTCATGAATCGCCCGCGTACGCATACGGCGCCGTCACGACCGCGCTCGAACGGCGCGGCGCCCACATCAATGCCGTGATGCCGTACGCCGAGTCGCTGGAGCCGTTTGCAGAGTGGTTCGCACAGCTGTGGGCGGAGTCGCTCGGCAAGGATGGCCAGGGCCAGACGCCCGCCCGCGCGCTCGGTGCCACCGACCAACACTCACAGCTCCAGCTGTACCGCGCAGGCCGCCACGACAAGGTGGTGACGCTGATTCGCGCTCGCGAGCGCGCAGACCGGTCTATCCCCTCGACGGACGTTGAGGGACTCGCCTACCTCGGAGACGCGACCCTCGGTGATCTACTGGATGCCGAGTTCGAGGCGACGGAGGCCAGTCTTGCAGCCGCAGACAAGCCAAGTGTCCGTATCGAGATCGAGCGTATCGACGAACAGGGCCTCGGTGATCTGCTATTCTCCTGTGAGGCGGCCTGCGTGCTCGCGGGCGAGCTTATGGGCGTCGAAACGTTCACTCAGCCGGCTGTTGAGTGGGGGAAGTCGGCCGCGCGGGGGCTACTTGGGGCGGCTGACACCGAAGAGGCGGCTGCAGTCCGCGACAAGCGCACCTATCCCATCGAGTAAGAGGTATCCGACGGACTCACCTACGGCCGACCGTGTCACGTGATACTGCCGCGCTGGGAACGCGGGGCGCCCAGCTTCGGGCTGTCGTGACGAGCCTCGGACTTGGGTTCACTGGCTTCGTCGTCGGTACCGTCGTGTTTGCGCTTGTGGCGAACCTGCTGACGGCCGTCGGTGTCTCAGTCGAGGAGAATGTTGTCGTCCGCTGGGGGCTCAGTACTGTCGCCCTCCAAGGTGCCGGACTGCTCGTCACGTCGCTCGTCTTCTTCCGGGTGCGCGACCGGTTCGACCTTATCCGGATACGGGTGCCAACCCGGCGAGATATCGGGCTGATGGTCGCTGGACTGATTGTACTCGGCGTTCTCTTGGCGGCCATCACTGCTCTCTACAGCCGGTTCGGCGTACAGACGCCGACGACACCTCTCGTCGAGGACGGACTGGAGACGCCGGCACTGACGCTGTATCTCATCCCGCTTACCTACCTGTTTGTTGGGCCCGGCGAGGAGCTGATGTTCCGGGGAGCAGTGCAGGGGCTATTGCGCGAGTCGTATAGCGCGGTGCCGGGCGTCATCGTTGCGTCGGCCGTGTTCGCTGTCGCACACGCCGGCAGCGTGCTCGGTCAGCCCCTCGAGCAGAAACTGGCGTACTTCGCACTCATCTTCACGCTGAGTCTCGTCCTCGGCGCGCTCTACGAGGTGAGCGACAACCTCGCGGTGCCGATCGTCGTCCATGGGACGTACAACGCCCTCATGTTCCTCCAGCTATACCTTGCCAGCACCGGCCAGGTAGGCTGAGCGGCAGACGGCCGTCTGACGGGTCTTTATAGCGTGGTACCCGGTAGCATGGGCGTGCGCCGTTTCGAGTTCGTTGCCTCCGAGTCGACCGCCAGCGCGGTCGAGCGACTCGCGCGCGAGTACGGCCTTACCGAGCAGGAAGTGGTCGAACAGTTCGTGGAGTTAGGGCTTGCCGAACTCGATAGCGAGCGGACAGACGCCCGTGACGGCGAACCCCGACCGTAGCACGTTTACCGACCCCGACGGAAGCGGGGGCATGTACGACCGCCTGAAGGGGTTCCGTGATTTCTACCCCGAGGAAATGGCCGCGCGCCGGGAGGTCATCGACACCGTCGAGGCTGCGTGCCGCCGCTTCGGCTTCCGCGAGACCGCGAGTCCTCATCTCGAGCGCGCCGAGATGTGGACCGACAAGGCTGGCGAGGATATCGTTGACGAGCTGTACGCCTTCGAAGACCAAGGCGGCCGCCACGTCACGCTCACGCCGGAGTTGACACCCACCGTCGCCCGGATGGTCGCTGCCAAGACACAGGAGCTGTCGAAGCCGATCAAATGGTTCTCGACACGGCCGTTCTGGCGCTACGAACAGGTCCAGCAGGGGCGGTTCCGCGAGTTCTACCAGACAAACATCGACATCTTCGGCAGCGATGACCCACGGGCGGATGCAGAGGTGATTGCACTGGGTGCCCAACTGCTCGTCGACCTGGGACTCGACGCCGCCGATTTCGAGTTTCGGGTCTCTCACCGCGATATCCTGGGGGCTGTCCTCCGAAGCTTCGACGCCGACGTGGATGTCCGCGAGGCGATCCGCGCGGTCGACAAAAGCGAGAAGCTCTCGACGGCGGAGTACCACGACTTGCTCGCAGAGGCGGGCCTCTCGTACGACCAGGCCGCGCGGTTTGACGACCGGCTCACCGAGACGGACCGCGACTCGCTATCGGAGCTTGCGGAGTTCGCCGGCACCGACGCTGCCCACGACGCGGTCGAGAACCTGACGGCCGTCCTTGACGCCGTTGACCGGTTCGGCGCCGGTGAGTACTGTGAGTTGTCGCTGGAGACGGCTCGTGGCTTCGACTACTACACGGGTGTCGTCTTCGAATGCTTCGACGCAACCGGCGAGGTGTCCCGCTCTGTCTTTGGCGGCGGTCGCTACGACGACCTTATCGAAGGATTTGGCGGACAGCCAACGCCGGCGGTCGGCTTCGCCCCCGGCTACTCGACGCTCCCCCTGCTGCTCCAGCGGGCGGGCGTCTACCCGGACGAGTCGCTGACAACCGACTACTACGTGCTTCAAGTCGGCGATACCGAGCGGGAGGCAGCCGAACTCGTCGCCGACCTGCGCGGGCTGGGCCACGTCGTCGAGACAGATGTGTCTGGCCGGAGCTTCGGCGCACAGCTGGGATACGCCGACTCCATCAACGCCGAGACAGTGGTCATCGTCGGCGAGCAGGACCTCGCGAACGATGAGTACACCATCCGCGATATGGCGTCGGGCGAACAGACGACGGTGCCGGTCGACGAATTCCCGCCCGCGTCCGGTCGGCCGACGTACGACGACTACGAGTAGCGTGGTTCGGCGCGCGTTCCGGCTCGCGTACGATGGCACCGCATTTCGCGGGTTCCAGCGGCAGCCACACGCCGAGACTGTCGAGAATGCGCTGTTCGCGGCGCTGGCATCCCTTGATGTCGTCGCCGAGCCGACGGCGCCGCCGCCGGGATACAGCGCCGCCGGCCGGACAGATGCCGGCGTCTCCGCGGCCGCCCAGACGGTCGCCTTCGACTGTCCCGACTGGCTCTCGCCGGCCGCACTCAACGGCTCGCTCCCCGCCGACGTGCGGGCGTGGGCGAGTGCCGACGCGCCCTCAGACTTCAATGCCCAGTACGCCGCTGAGCGCCGCCGCTACGAGTACTATCTCCACGCGGCGACAGCCGGCGCTGACGGCGGCTGGACCGACCGTCGACGTGCCCGCGCCCAGACGGTTCTCGACCGGCTGTCTGGCCGTCACGACTTTCATAACCTCACACCCGACGAGACGGGCACCGAGCGCGACCTGACCACGGCCTGCGAGCGCGACCCACCGTTTCTGGTCTGTGCGTTTACTGCGAGTGGATTTCCTCGGGAGTTTGTGCGCCGCGCGGCGGGGTTGGTGACAGCCGTCGCGGCCGGGGACCGGACCCCTGGCTTTCTCGACCGCGTGCTGTCGACCGAACAACTGGACGGGCCAGCAGGAATTGCCGCGGCTGACCCGGAGCCGCTTGTGCTTGCGGCCGTCGACTACGGGGATGCCCTCGCGTTTGCCGTTGACGAGCCGGCGGCCACGAGTGCTTGGACCGTCTTCGAGGAACGGCGGGTTACCCGGCGAACTGGCGCGCGCGTCGCCGAGCGGCTCCGACCGGAGCGACCAGAAGAATGACCGATATCGGCGCCATACACGTGAGAGACTGCCCTATCCCCAGTCGTCGGGCCAGACGCCGGCCGCACGCATCCCCGGCTCGGCATCTTCGGCCTCGAGTTCTGCTCGGAGCGTCGCGGGGTCGCGTCGAGGCACATCTGTCTGGGTCAATTCGCGGACGAGCAGCGCTGTGAGGACGGCGTGGTCGCGGAGGGTCCGCTGGTCGACCTTGTCGCGGGTATCAGCAGCGGTGTGGCCCCAGCCGCGGCCTCGCTCATGGCCGCTCGCGGGTTGACTGTGGAGCTGGATGGCGGGGATGCCTGCCCGGAGGAACGGCCAGTGGTCACTGTATGGGTGTGGCGTCTCCGAGACAGCCAGCGGCTGGCCGGCTGCCTCAACGACCTGCTCGGCCAGCGACGCGAGCGAGTCACTGCCGTGGACAAGTGCACGCAGGTTGCGATGGCGGCCTGCGCCGTCTACGTTGACAACCGCCCGAATTCGGTCGAGGGTGAGGTGGTCGGCGAGGGCCTCGGCGCCGAGCAGCCCCGTCTCCTCACAGCCGACCCCCGCGACCCACACCGGCGCAGCAAGCGAGAGGTCGGCAAGGTAGCGAGCCGCCGTCGCGACGGTTGTGATGCCACAGCCGTTGTCGAGGGCACCCTCCGCGATATCGTGGGCGTCGAGATGGCCAACCACGAGGATGCCGTCCGCTCGTTCGTCGTCTGCGGGCCCAAGCTGTCCAAGCACATTACGGGAGGTGCCCGGCTCGGTGGTCGCGTCGACCCGGAGTCGGACCTCGGCGTCCGTGTCGGCGTACTCGCGGAGCCACTCGCCGGTCTCGTGGGAAACACCGACGGCCGGCACTGCGGCCTCCCGACCGAATCGGAGGGTCCCCGTCGGGGCGAGTTGACCCGGCTCGTGGTGGGCAAACACGAACCCCGATGCGCCTGCCTCGACAGCGTGTCCGTATTTCTCCATCCGATGGACGTAGCGGCCGTCTGCCGGTGAGGCAGTGTCTGCGAGCGCGACGGTGCCCGCCACGTTCTGCTCGTCCGTCTCTGTGGGTGTCCCATGTCCCACGTCGGTCAACGAGCCGTGGACGTCTCCGGGCGGCGAGTACGGAAGCGCAATCGCGTCGAACGACCGCTCAACGAGCCGGCCGTCCCGTTCCAGCCGAACGGCCACCGTCGCATCGCCTCGCTTCCAGCGAGGCATCTCGAACGGGAGCGTCTCGGGGGCGGCGCCAGCCGTCTCAAACGCCTCGGCGACGAGTTCGGCCGCGCGACGCTCGCCGGGGGAGCCGCCGAGCCGCGGGCCCGCCTCGATGAGGTCGGTGAGGAACGACCACGGGAACGGATCGTCGTACGCGCGGCCGGCGAGTCGCGTCGTCTCGTCCATGCCGGCGGGTCAGTTGCCCGGCACAAAAGCCCCCGGTCGGGTCGGAGCGATGCGTTTAGGCCGGCTGACCCGCAATCACGGGCGATGAGTTCGGTCCCGGAACGCGGCGATATCGACGAGGAGTACACGTGGGCGCTTGAGGAGATGTTTGCGACCGACGAGGCGTGGGAAACAGCCTACGAGGAGGTGGAGTCGCGGCTGGCGGATCTGCGTGCCTACGAGGGGCGAGTCACCGAGAGCGCGGCGACGCTACGTGACACGCTCCAGCTGCGCGAGGAGCTGATGCGGACGGTTGCGAACGTCACTGCGTACGCACGGATGCGCTCGGACGAAGATACCCGCAACCAGGAGTACCAGGCCCTGAAGGCGCGCGCACAGTCACTCGCGAGTGAAGCCTCTTCAGCGGCGTCGTTCATCGAGCCAGAGCTCCAACGGACGGATCGTGACCGGCTCGACGAGCTCGTGGCCGAGGAGCCCGAGCTCGAACGGTACGACCACTACCTCGACGACGTGATGCGCATGAAGCCGCACACCCGTTCACCGGAGGTCGAGGAGGTGCTCGCGGAGCTGTCAGAGGTGACCGGCGCGCCGTCCGACATATACGGGATGCTATCGAATGCGGACATGGAGTTTCCGGCTGTCGAGGGGCCGGATGGCGGCGAGATACAGATTACACAGTCGAACTTCACGACCAAGCTGAAACACCCGGACCGATCGTTCCGCCAACGGGTGTACGAGCGCTACTACGACGAGTGGGGAGGCTTCCGCAACACGGTCGCCTCGTCGCTGAAGAACGCGGTCAAGGCTGACGTGAAGACTGCCCGCGCCCGTGACTACGACACTGCCCGCGAAGCGGCACTCGACGAATCGAACATCCCCACGACGGTGTACGACACCCTTGTGGACACTGTCGAGGCGAATCTCGACGTGCTCGGCCGGCACGTTGACCTGAAGCGCGACCGGCTCGGCGTCGACACCCTGGAAATGTACGACCTGTATGCGCCGCTGGCCGACGAGGAAGCCCCCGGTATCGACTATGAACAGGCGAAAGAGTGGGTGATCGAGGCCGTCGCACCGCTGGGCGAGTCGTACCAGTCACGGCTCGCCGAGGGACTTGAGTCGCGGTGGGTCGACGTGTACGAGAACGAGGGGAAGCGCTCAGGCGCCTACTCTGGGGGCACCTACGATAGCCAGCCGTATATCCTGATGAACTACCAGGAAGATGTCGCTTCGGTGTATACCCTCGCACACGAGCTGGGCCACTCGATGCACTCCGAACTGGCGAGCGAGACACAGCCGTACGTCTACTCCGACTACGGCATCTTCGTCGCGGAGGTAGCGAGTACCGTCAACGAGGCGTTGCTGACCGAGCACCTGCTCGATACCCTCGACGACGAGCGGCTCCGGCGGCATGTCCTCGACGAGTATCTCGAGCGGTTCCGGTCGACACTGTTCCGCCAGACGCTGTTTGCCGACTTCGAACACCAGATTCACACTATCAGCGAGGAGGGTGGCGCGCTCACGCCAGACCGGCTTGACGAGGTGTACGGCGAGTTGAAACGCGAGTACTACGCGAACGCCGCCGTAGACGACCGCATCGAGCGCGAGTGGATGCGCATCCCGCATTTCTACTACAACTACTACGTCTACCAGTACGCGACGGGCATCTCGGCAGCGAACGCCATCGTCGAGGCGATTACGGAGGAGGGGGAGCCAGCCGCCGACCGCTACCGCGAGTTCCTGCGGACCGGTTCTCGAGAGTATCCGCTGGCTGCGCTTGAGACGGCGGGGGTCGACATGACCGACTCGGCACCGGTTGAGGCGGCTATCGACGCCTACGACCGCCACCTCGCCACCTTCGAGTCGCTGGGCTAGCTGGCAGGACCCAAAGACACATTTACACACGCGCCCGAACCTGTACCAGCTAGATGTCCCGTAGTCCCTCGCTCCCCGAGCGACCACAACTCGATCTCGACCCCGACATGTCACCCGCAGAGCGACTCGAAGCCCTCCGCGACCACTTCGAGGAGATTGTCGGCGTCCACGACGAGCTGGCCGACCAGCTGGAGTCGGCCCGCGCGCGACAGGACGAACTCCGTGAAGATGTCGACAAGCTCCAGCGGGAAAACGAGGCGCTGAAGACCTCGTCGCTGTACATCGCAACGGTCGAAGAGCTTAACGACGACGAGGAGGTCGTCCTCAAGCAGCACGGCAACAACCAGGAAGTGCTGACGGACGTCTCCCCACGGCTCGCGGAAAAGCTCGAGGCAGGTGACCGCGTCGCTATCAACGACTCGTTTGCTGTCCAGCGCATCCTCGACGACGAGACGGACGCCCGCGCACAGGCGATGGAGGTCACCACCCAGCCGTCGGTCACCTACGACGACATCGGCGGCATCGACCAACAGGTGACCGAGGTCCGCGAAGCCGTCGAGGACCCGCTCACGAACCCTGAACAGTTCGCCGAGGTCGGTATCGAGCCGCCGACGGGCGTCCTGCTGCACGGACCGCCCGGGACGGGGAAGACGATGCTCGCGAAGGCCGTCGCCAACGAAACCGATGCCACGTTCATCAAGATGGCCGGGTCCGAGCTCGTCCAGAAATTCATCGGCGAGGGCGCACGGCTCGTTCGCGACCTGTTCGAGCTTGCCTCCGAGCGCGAGCCAGCTATCATCTTTATCGACGAGATCGACGCCATCGCGTCCAAGCGGACGGAGTCGAAGACGTCGGGCGACGCAGAGGTCCAGCGGACGATGATGCAGTTGCTCAGTGAGATGGACGGCTTCGAGGCCCGTGGCGATATCTCCATCATCGCGGCCACCAACCGGTTCGACATGCTTGACCGGGCCATCCTTCGGCCCGGCCGGTTCGACCGGCTTATCGAGGTACCCGAACCCGATGCCGAGGGACGCGTCCAGATTCTCGACATCCATACCCGCGGGATGAACCTCGCTGACGAGGTGGACTTCACCGACCTTGCCGAGCACACTGAGGGCTTCTCCGGCGCGGAAATCGAATCGCTGTGCACGGAGGCGGGGATGTTCGCTATCCGAGAGGGCCGTACCGAGGTCCGCACCGAGGACTTCGAGGCTGCCCTCGAGAAAATCGACCGCGAGGACTCAACGGGTACGCCCGTCGCGTTCTACTAGTCCCCCGTTCTATCGCCCGTGGGGCGCTGAACGGCCTGCGTAGCACACTTTCTCGCCGGAACGCAGTCGCTGCTATCTCGTGTGGACCCCGGCCGACTACGAACGACCACACTCCTGTCCGGCCGCCCCGTCTGGTGATGCTGGCATCCGTCGAATCCCGACCTCACCAGGACAACGCTTAACCGGACCGATTTGGTAAGTATACACATGGTCTGTCGCATCCGGTGTGACGCATGTGCGCTCGATCGGGAGTTCGAGGACTGCGTCACCGCTCACGAACGCGCAAAGGAACACGAGACGGTGCACCCAGGCCACTTCGTTAGCCTACAAAACCCCGCTTAGACAACCGGTAGCAGCAGTCCGACTGCGTCTCCCAGCACCCCGACGATGGTCTCCCAGACGGAGACGCCGGTCACCTCCGCCTGGAGCGTGTCGAGCCCGAAGAAAGCGAACAGTGCTGCGCCCGCGAAGTGTGCCTTTCGGGCGTCGAACCGGTGACTGAACCGGTAGAAGAACAGGGCGTTCGCCAGACTCACCGGGATAATGGCGGCCATCTCGCCGACCCAGATGGCGCTCCCGTGGGCGTACTGGGCGGCAAGACCGATGGTGACAAGCTGGGTCTTGTCGCCGAATTCCCCGAGTGCCATCAGCGCGAAAATGGGAAGAAAGCCGCCAAGCACGTCTGGCACCCGCCAGCCGACGAGCGGGAGCCGCACGTCAAGTTCGCCGCCGTCAGTGAGCCCTGCTCGTTCAACGTCGCCGCCGTCCGTCGACGGTTCGTCGGCCATCGCGACCGGTGCCGATCCTGGAGAGGGAGCGCTCCGCAAGAGAAGCACCGCGAACAAAAGAAAGAGGAGCCCAGTCCCGACATCCAGGTACACGGCGGGGACGGCTGTCTGCAGGAAGCTCCCAAACGCAATCTCAAGGGCGGTCCACCCGGCGAAGGCGGTGCCGGCAGCGCTGACGACCAGCAGCGGGTGATACTGGGTCGACAGCCCGGCGATGATGAACTGTACCTTCTCGCCTGGGAGGACCGTCAACTGGGCGAGAAAGGCGATGGTCGCCACTTGCAGCCACGGCTCCACTACGCCCCCACCCCCGGCTCGTCGCTCAGATTCATCCGTCTCACCTATGGTTTAGACACGGCTAATGTTAAGCGTGGGTGGTTCCGGAATGTTATGACTGTCGTCCCCGTACGCCGGCCGTGGCCAGATTCGGGGTTGTGCTCGTGCTCGTCGGACTGTTCATCCTCGCCGGCTGTAGCGGCGCCGTCGATACCGCACCTAACGACGCGACGGCGCGCGCGTCGGCCCCTCCTGTGCCGACCCCGGCGGCGACAGTGACGGTCACTCGAGCAGTCGACGGCGACACCCTTGAGATACGCTTCGACAACGGCACCACGGACACGGTCCGGCTGATTGGCGTCGACACGCCGGAGGTCCACGCCGAGAACTCCCCCGACGAATTCGAGGGGGTCCCTGAGACAGCCGCTGGCCGCGACTGTTTGCGCCGGTGGGGTGAGCGAGCCAGCGACCAAGCGAAGCGGCTCGAAGGGGAAACAGTGGGCATCGCCTTCGACCCGAACCTCGACCGACGGGGCTACTATGGCCGACTGCTCGTCTACGTCGTTGAAGACGGCGTGTCGTTCAACTATGATCTCGTGGCCCGTGGCTACGCTCGGATGTACGAGTCACCGTTCACGCGGGCAGACGCCTACGCAGCGGCCGAGACAGAGGCGATGAACGCCGGAAGGGGAGTGTGGGAGTGTGCGACCGACTCGCCGCCGACGGCCACTCCCACTCCGGCGGCCGAGGGCGGTCTCGTGGTGTCTGTCCACGCCGACGCCGCGGGGAACGACAACGAGAACCTCAACGACGAGTACGTGACCCTCGCCAACCGTGGCGAGACCTCGTTAGAACTGGACGGATGGACGGTGACGGATGCAGCGGGCCACCGCTACGAGCTCGGCACACTGAGGCTTGGGGCCGGCGAGGCGGTCACGATCCACACCGGGACGGGCAACGATACCACCAGTGATGTCTACTGGGGGCGAGCGAGCGCGGTGTGGAACAACGGTGGCGATACGGCGACTGTCCGGGCGGCAAACGGGACGGTCGTCGCAGAGCAGTCCTATTAGCTTGGGTTCTTCCGTTCGAGGCCGGTGCCGCACACTTCACAGCGCTCGCGGTGGGTATCGTACACCCGGCCACAGCCCTGACACTGGTAGTCCCAGTCGCGCCGCTCGTCGATTCCCTCTTGCGAGACGCCCTCGGTAGGGACGTCGAGTTCGTCGGCGACGTTCTGCATCGCGTAGTCATCGGTGACGAGCACCGCACCGAGCTCGAAGGCGGCCGCCAGCAGCCGGGTGTCAACATCCGACAGCTCGGTGCGATCGCCGGTGGCGCGGGCAGCCTGCTCCACCTGTTCGAGCGGCCCCCGCCCGGGGACGTGCAGCTGCATCCCCGCGCCTTCGAGGGCGTCGAACCGGTACCCAGAGGCATCGTCGGTGAGCTCCTCGCGGACAGCTGGTACTGTCGCCACCTCGTCGTCGGTGGTGTAGTCGTCGATGAAGGCCGAGGCGTCCAGAACGCGCATCTACCGGGCGACGACGATGTGGTCTTTCACAGCCTGCACGCGCGAGACAGGAATCCGATACCGGCCGCGGTCGTCCGTCTCGAAGTCGGCGTTCGCGCGCTCTGCGGGCTCGACAAGCAGGTTGTGGAGACTGCCGCTCGCGTACTCCATCGTGACGTTGTACAGTCGGCCGATTTCGGCACCGTCAGTGCCGACGACGTTCTTGTCGGAGAGATTCTCTGCGAGTATCTCTGCCATGCGAGCGCGTACGCACTCCAGCACATAAACCGTACGGCGGCGTCCGACATGCGTCTGCCGCTCACGCCGGACCAACTGGTTTACGTCAGCCACCCGTCCCAGGCCGTATGGAGCGACGGGACTTCCTGCGTGCCCTCCCGGTGGGAGCGGTCGCGCTGGCCGGGTGCAGCGGCGGAGGGACAGACACGGAGACGTCAACGGCGACACCGACCGAGACACCTACTCCGACGCCGACCGCGTCGCCGACCCCCGACGCCGATCTTACGGTTATCGTCGGCCCGGACGGGAACCTCGTCTACGACCCCGAGCAGGCAACTGTTGATGTCGGGGCGACCGTCGCGTGGGTCTGGGACTCGGGTGGCCACAGTGTCACGGTCGAGTCGACGCCCGACGGGGCAGACTGGTCTGGCACCGGCACCACGCTTCACGACGCGGGCTACGTCCACGAACACACCTTCGATACCGAAGGCGTCTACGACTACTACTGTAACCCACACCGAAGCGCCGGAATGATTGGGCAGCTAACGGTGGGTGACGCGACGCCGACACCGACGGAAACAGAGACCGACACGCCCACCGAGACGGAGACGGCGACTGCCACCGCGTCGGCCGACATGACGGTGACCGTCGGGCCGGGTGGGTCGCTGGCGTTCGACCCGGAGACGTTTACCATCAGCACAGGCGACACCGTCCGCTGGGAGTGGGACTCTGCAGGCCATAACGTCTCGCCGGAGCAGACCCCGAGCGGGGCCGACTGGTCGGGGAAAGACGACGACACCTATGACGCGGGCACGACGTACGCGTACACGTTCGATGTCGCCGGCGAGTACAAGTATCACTGTGACCCGCACCAGTCGATCGGGATGGTCGGCTCGTTCACGGTCGAGTAGTCGTCTCACGGCCGCTCGCCACCGGGTGATGAAAGAGTTATGTGCGGGCGCGGGCGAAAACCAGTAAGGGATTTCTCATGTCTGACACCGACACCACCGGGTCGACGGAGTCGACCGCCACGGGACTCCGGACGCCGATTGTCGCCGTCCTCGGCCACGTCGACCACGGGAAGACGACGCTCCTCGACAAGATACGCGGCTCGGCGGTCCAAGAGGGAGAGGCCGGCGCCATCACTCAGCACATCGGCGCGACGGCCGTCCCGCTCTCGACAATCGGTGAGATGGCTGGCGGCCTCGTCGACCCTGCCGATTTTGACCTCCCGGGGCTGCTGTTCATCGACACACCGGGCCACCACTCCTTCTCGACGCTCCGGTCGCGCGGCGGCGCGCTCGCGGATATTGCTATCCTCGTCGTCGACGTGAAC
The DNA here is from genome assembly GCF_042216475.1 of Halosegnis sp. Taxonomy (NCBI): domain Archaea; kingdom Methanobacteriati; phylum Methanobacteriota; class Halobacteria; order Halobacteriales; family Natronomonadaceae; genus Halosegnis; species Halosegnis sp. Next base: position 55,634 of record NZ_JBDGTV010000014.1, on the reverse strand, counting down.
GACGGCTTCCAACCGCAGACGCTGGAGGCGCTCGATATCCTCAAGCGGACCCAGACACCGTTCGTTGTGGCCGCCAACAAGGTGGACACGGTCCCCGGCTGGAACCCACAGGGACGGGTCCCCATCCAGCAGTCTATCGACGCCCAGTCCGACCGCGCGGAAGGCGACCTCAACGACCGACTATACGCCCTCATCGGCGAACTGTCGGATAACGGCTTCTCCGCAGACATGTACTGGCGAGTACAGGACTTCCGATCGAACATCGGCGTCGTCCCCATCAGTGCCGTCACTGGCGAGGGACTGCCGGACCTGCTCACTGTGATGATGGGCCTCTCCCAGCGCTACCTGAAAGAAGACATGTCCGTCGACGTCGCCGGGCCCGGCGCGGGGACAGTCCTCGAGGTAACTGAGGAGCGTGGCTTCGGGACCACTGTCGACATCGTCCTGTACGACGGGACGATACGTGCGGACGATACGGTAGTTATCGGCGGCAAAAACGAGCCTATCGTGACCGATGTGCGCGCGCTGCTCCAGCCGGAGCCGCTGGCGGAGATACGCACGGAAAAACAGTTCGAGAAGGTCGACTCTGTCGCCGCGGCGATCGGTATCAAAATCGCCGCACCGGATATCGACGATGCGATGGCGGGTGCACCCGTCCGGGTCGTCCGCGACCGGCCCGTCGAGGACGTCATTGAGGAAGTGCGGGCGGAACTCTCACAGATTGACGTGGAGACGGCCGAGAACGGTGTTGTGGTGAAGGCGGACACACTTGGGTCGCTGGAGGCCATCGCAAGCGCCCTCGAGGATGCTGAGGTCCCAATCGTCCGCGCCGAGGTGGGCGATGTTGCCCCCCGAGACGTGGCTGTCGCTTCGACGGCCGACGAGCCAACTAACGAGGCGATTCTCGCGTTCAACGTCGACGTCCTTGACGACGCCGAGCGGCAGGCCAACGAGCAGGGCGTCCGGGTGTTCGCCGATGATGTCATCTACCAGCTGGTCGAGGAGTACGAGGAGTTCGTTGCTGGGATCGAAGAGGCTCAGCAGGAGCAGGTACTCGACAAGATTGCCCGCCCATGCCGGTTCCAGATACTGCAGGACCACACGTTCCGTCAGTCTGACCCTGCGGTCGTCGGTGTCGAGGTGCTTGCGGGGACGCTCAAGCGCAACTCGCGGGTCGTCAAGTGGGAAAATAGCGAGACGGCGCGGATTGGCTCACTGAAGTCGATTCAAGACGAGGGCGAGGACATCGACGCGGCCCGCGCCGGTGACCGGGTGGCCGCCTCTATCGACGGGCCCACCGTCGGCCGACAGATCGAGGAGGGCGACGAACTGTGGACGGAGTTGCCGGAGAAACACGCAAAGATTCTCGAGCAAGAGGTCACCGACGAACTGCCGGCCGACGAGCGGGAAGCGCTCTCGATGTATCTTGAGCGCAAGCGCAACCGCGACCCCTTCTGGGGAAAGTAACGAATTTCATATTCTAGATGAGATGTGCGGACGCTCGTCGTGTGAATCTCCGACATCAATCCTAGTACTCCTTCTATCTGCCCGAAGGATAGAAGGATGATCGAATCCCTTCGAGTGGGTTAGGCTCTACCAGCACTAGCCTTTTGTACATCTGTTCGTCCACCACAGACAGAGAAAAGCAGATAGTCGTGGTTTGGACTCGGCTATCTGTGACTAAACGACCACTATGGCACACGAGAAGGAGACGGTCAAGGAGGAACTGTACGGCGACCCAGTCCGGGAGAAGCTCTTGGAGTTCGCCGAGGCAGGCTGGGCGTCCATCCCCGAGGAAGAGCGGGCGGAGTGGTTCTCTCGCTTCAAATTCTGGGGGGTGTTCCACCAGCGCGAGGGCCAAGAGAGCTACTTCATGCTGCGGCTGACTACCTGCGGCGGCGTCCTCGAGCCGGGCCAGCTTCGAGTCATCGGAGAGGTGGCCCGCGAGTATGCCGACGGCCCCGTCGAGAACCCCGAGTTCGGTGACACGTGGGTGGACTTCACCACGCGCCAATCCGTCCAGCTTCACTGGATCAAGCTTGAGGATATCCCCGACATCTGGGAGCGACTCGAGTCAGTCGGGCTCTCGACCCGCTCTGCGGGTGGCGACACGATGCGCAACATCTCTGGCTGTCCGCTCGCCGGCAAGGCCGAGGAGTACGTCGAGACGCGCGACCTGCTCGACAAGATTCAAGCAGGCATCCGCGACGATGACGCACTCTGTAATATGCCCCGGAAATTCAACATCAGCGTGACGGGGTGCAAGCAGGGGTGTGCACAGGACGCCATCAACGATATTGGGCTCGAGCCCGCACATACGTTCCTCGGAGGCGAAGAGGCACGAGGATTCAATGTTCGCGTCGGCGGCGGGCTCGGGAGTCGAGAGCCCCGTGAGGCGCGACCGCTCGACCTATTCGTACGCCCGGAGCAGGCCTACGAGACGGTACGCGCATTCGTCGAACTCTACCACGAGGCAGGCGACCGCGAGAACCGCTCTAAGAATCGTGCGCGCTTCTTCGTCGACGAGCGTGGCACCGACGAGATACGCGAGCGGCTCGTCGACCGACTCTCCTTCGACCCGGCGCCGGCTGGGACGGATTTCCGTGGCGAATACACGTACAACGCCGGCCGACCGAGTGGGCGGGGGGCTCACGACCATGTCGGCGTTCACGACCAAGCGGACGGCCGCAACTACGTCGGCCTCTCGGTGGCTGTCGGTCGGCTACCCGCTGACGAGGTCATCGAACTTGCGGATCTTGCAGATGCATACGGCTCTGGTGAGGTACGGCTCACCCGCCGGCAGAACCCCGTCATCGTTGACGTGCCCGACGACCGGCTCTCGAATCTGCTGACCGAGCCGCTCCTGCAGAAACACCCGCCGGAGCCGACCCCCTTCGAGCGGGGCGCGATGGCGTGTACAGGCACGGAGTTTTGCGGCCTGGCGCTAACAGAGACCAAAGCCCGCACCGCCCGGATGCTCCGCTGGCTGCGAGCCAACACGGACCTCCCACCGGACGTGGACCGCATCAAGATACACTACTCCGGCTGTACGGCCGACTGCGGGCAGGCGATGACAGCTGATATTGGCCTTCAGGGAATGCGTGCCCGCAAAGACGGCGAGATGGTCGAGGCGCTGGATGTGGGCGTGGGCGGCGGGCTTGGCGAAGAGCCGGCGTTCATCGAGTGGGTCCACCAGCGAGTCCCTGCCGACGAAGTGCCTGGTCTCATCGCGAATCTCGTGGAAGCGTTCGCGGCGCTCCGCTCGGATGGCCAGACGTTCCGAGAGTGGGTCGATGCGACGGGCCATGCCGCACTCATCGACCTCGCGGAGCCGGCGGAGACGGACTACGAGGACCCGTGGCTCACCGACGCGAAGCAGTCGTGGTACCCGTTCGACGACGGCGAGAGTCCCGCTCCGACAGCCGCGGATGGCACGCCGCTGGAGGGCCAGGGTGACGACTGATTGGCTGGCGATGAGGGCAGACCGGTGAGTGAACACGTCCGGACCACGTGTATGCGGTGTGCGGTCGGCTGTGGCCACATCCACGAGGGCGTCGACGACGGCTACGGTATCGCGACCGTCCGCGGGGACGTGAGCCACCCAGCCAATCGGGGACTGGCCTGTGCGCGCGGCATCGAAGAGACGCAGACCCCCGACGGGGAGTGGCTCACCCAGCCACTCGTGCGCGAGCGCGGCCGACTCCGCGAGACAACCTGGGATGTGGCGCTCTCGCGAGTCTCCGACGAGTTCCGACGAGCGCTCGAGCGGAGCCACGATGCCGTCACGGTCCTTGGGAGCGGCCAGCAGACCAACGAGGCAGCCTACGCGCTCGGCAAGCTCGCCCGTGGCGGCTTCGGCACCCGCTACTACGACGCTAACACGACGCTGTGTATGGCGAGCGCAGTGACGGCGTACACGGATGCGTTTGGCAGCGACGCGCCCCCATGCACGTACGACGACATCGACGACGCTGACACGCACATCGTCTGGGGTGCCAACCCCGCGGTCGCACATCCCGTGATGTTCCAGTGGATTGCAGCGAGTGCCGACAGCGCCGGCAGCCGACTCATTGTCGTTGATCCCGTCGAGTCAAAGACGGCCGTCGCGGGTGATACGCACGTCCAGCTGGATCCGGGGACGGACCTCGCGCTCGCGCGCGGTGTGCTTGCCCGGGTCTGCGAGCGCAATGCGGTGGATCAATCGTTCGTGACGGCGGCGACGACTGGCTTTGAGGCCCTCCGTGGACGGCTTCCCGAGCCGGCGGCCGCTGCGGCGACGGCTGGCGTCGACGTGGCGACGCTGGACGTGCTGGCGGATGCGCTCGCGGCACCGACGCTCCTCTACTGGGGGATGGGGGTCAACCAGAGTACGCAGGGAACGGCGACAGCGGGCGCCCTCGTAGACCTCTGTCTGGCTACCGGGAACCTCGGCCCGGGGACCGGCCCGTTCTCGCTCACCGGGCAGGCGAATTCGATGGGGACGCGTGTCTGCTCCTCGAAGGGGTCCTGGCCGGGGATGCGCGCGTTTGCCGACCCCGACGAGCGGGCGGTACTTGCTGATGCGTGGGATGTGCCCGCCGCGCGGCTCCCTGATGATTCCGGTCCGGGCCCAGTCGGCCTTGTCACAGCCGTCGAAACCGGGCCCGTCGAAGCGGTGTGGACGGTGGCGACGAACCCCGCCGCGGGGCTCCCGGATGCCGCTCCTGCCCGCGAGCGGCTCGAAGATGCCTTCCTCGTCGCACAGGACGCGTTCCATACGGAGACGACCGAACTGGCGGACGTGGTGCTGCCGGCGGCAACATGGGGGGAGTCATCGGGGACGGTCGTCAACATGGAGCGGCGGGTCTCCCGTGTCCGCCCCGTGATGGCGCCGCCGGCGGGCGTCCGCACCGACTTAGACATCATTGCGGCGGTGGGCGAGCGGGTCGTCCCCGGCTTGCTCGGCGACCTGACGCCGGAGGCAACGTTCGATGAACTGGCCGCGCTCACCGCCGGTACGACCGCGGACCTCTCGGGCGTCAGCTACGCGCGGTTAGACGAGGCTGGTGCGGTCCGGTGGCCTGCCCCCGACGCTGTCTCCGAGGCGGACTACCGCTATCTCGAGGACGGCGAGTGGGCGTTTCCAACACCGTCGGGACGCGCACGCTTCTCGACAGGTACCCACGGCGAACTACCAGAGCCGCCCTCTGAATCGTACCCGCTCACGCTGACGACCGCCCGCGAGCCAGACGGCTACAATACGGGCGTCCGGTCGCGCGACGCTGGCACCCCTGAGCGCCCGCTCGCTCGAGTCGCTCCGACAACGCTCGTCGACGCGGGACTGGCCGAGGCCGACCGCGCCCAAGTCGGCTCCCGGCGTGCGACTGTCGAGGTCCGGCTCAGCTCGGATACGGCTATCCCTGCCGGGCTCGTCTGGCTCCCCATCCACCATCCAGCGACGAACGACCTAACGCTCCCAGAGACGGACCCCCGTTCGGCCGAACCCAATTTCAAGCAATGCGCCGTGTGGCTGGCGGCTATCGACGACTCGACGCCTGAACAGCGTCGGCCAACACCGGGTAATAACATTTAATTAGCGGACGTGTGTTTGATTTGGTGTGCCGACCGACCGCCACGACGCCGTGCTCACAATCCTGCCAGCACCGCTGCTGGCGGGACTCGCCTGGGCGTGGCTCACGAGCGTCGGGACCGCAGTCGCGCTCGGCGCGGGCAGTCTGTTCGCGGTTGCGCCGCTCGCGTACGCGCTGTTCGTCCGGCCGCCCTGATTAGCTGCCCGCTGGCCGGTGGCGGGTGGGCGTTGTCATCGCCTCGAGCGCCGCGCCCGCCGCAATCTGTGTCGCAATGTCTGCGGGGTCGCTCTCGTCGACCTCTGAGAGTGCGAAGCCAGCCGAGACGACGGTGCCGGCGGGCGGTCGCACGGCGACCGTCGCCTGCACGCCATCGTGGCCTTCGACCAGTTCCGTCCCGACGACGAACTCGTCCGGCAGGAGCTCTCGGGTGCGCGCCGCCACCGCTGTCCCCCCAGCGCGGAGCCGGCGGCGCTGTTCGTTCGTCAGTTCGGGACCGTCGTCGAGTGGGTCACGTTGCATCTGGACGGCCTATCTTGCTGAGCAGCCGGCAAAAACCCGTCGGCGCTCCCACGAGATGGACTCAGAGCAGCGACTCGCCGGAGCCGTAGACAGCCAGCACAGCTGCTGCCCGGTGGTCCGTCGAGTCAGCTTCGGCGACGGCGACCCGGTCGTTGCGCCGCTCGATGGGCCAGTCGCGTAGCCGCTCACCGGCTGCCAGCCCATCTTGGACGGTTGCGCGCACGTCTGCTGGGTTCGTCCCCGATGCCTCGTAGAATAGCCCTCCCTCGCGGCCAACCGCCCACGCAAGACCCGCACACGCTGGCTGCTCGTCGCCGGGCCTCGTCGCCGCCCGCGCCTGCACGACGGTGAGCCGGTCGCCGACGGCCCCCAGTTCGGGCGCGGTCCCGACAGGTTCGACGCTTGCGCCCGCGGGCACGACCGACGATACGGTGACGAGATTGTAATCGGCAACGCCGGCATCCGCGAGCGCGGCATCGTATGCTGCCATCGCCGTCGGGGCTGCTCCCGTCCCCCACACGACCCGAATTGGTTCCATATGGACGGTGGGCGACTCGCGGAAAAGCGGGTTACGATTCGCAAGGATCGTAACGCACAGAAGGTCGCCGACCACACCCCACGAGCATGAGCGACGATCTCGAGACGACCCTTGCAGACGCATTCCAAGACCATGGGGCAGACGAGGAGACAGCGGCGGCCGCGGCTGCCCGTGTCGCCGCCCTCCGCGAGGATCACGACGAGGAGTTGACCGCAGCCAAGTTCCTTGACCTGTTCGCAGATGCCGACGCCTACGAGACGTTCGAACATCGGTTCGACCTCGCGGTTGGCGACCTCGCGGCTGCCACGGAGGGGTGTACCGACTCGCGGGCTTACCGACTGTCCGGCTTCGACGAACTGGCTGCAGACCCAGAACAGGGTGGGTAGGGCCGGTTAGTTTCCGACGTTCGTCGCCCGCTCGACGACGTCCTCACTGTACAGCTCCGCCAAGTCCTCGTGCTGGTCCGGGCGGTGCTCGTAGACGTCCTGGAACAGCGTGATGGGCGTCTGGACCGCTTGGTAGGTCGCCTCGTCCCACATCCGGTCGTTGGAGACTTCGACCTCGATGCCATCGATACGGACTGTCGCCGCGCGCGTGATGGCGATGGCACCGCGACCGGCCTCCTTCGCCGCCTCGAACTCTTCCATCGAGTCGACGATGTCGTCCATACTTGGGACATACGACAGCATGTCGAGCAGCTCGTCGGCGAGTTCGTCCTCGTCGAGGTGCTGTTCGTCGCTGCCGACCGTCAGGACGTAGCCGTCGGCCGTCTCCTCAAGGGAGACGCGGTCCCCCTCGTACACCTCGACACCGTCTTCGGTGGTGAGTTCGACCTCGCGGCCGTCGGCCTCAAGCAGCCAGCTTCCCTCCGCGGGCGGGAGCGGGCTCTTGTTCGCCTCGACGACCTGGCCGGGCGTGAGCGACCAGATGCCGGTCATCCCCTTTGCCTGGTTGTCGGTCATCCGCTCGTGGTAGCCCTCGACATCGCGGATGTCGTCGTACGGGCCGTCGACGGCAATACAGCCGGCGGCGCTGGCTCCGCGCGAGGTGTTGTGGCGCAGTTCCGGCCACGGCGGGAGCCCGCCGGTCGGCGTAATGGCGCGCATGTCCTTCGTGTAGTCGACTTCGCCGTCAACCAGCAGGAACAGCCGCTCGAGGGTGTTGTCGGGCTTGCCCATCTCGTCGCGGAGCTTCCGCATGGCGAGCTCGGCCGCACCCGACTCGATGATGACCGACATCGCGAGACTCCCCTCCTCAAGGCCGTGCTCGGCCTCGATAATCTGGAAGAACTCGTCGGCCTTCTTCCAGTCATCGATGCCGCCCACCTCGGGAATGACGAACCCATCAAGATGGTCGACGGCCCCGTGGTCGGGGTCGGCCATCTCGAGCATCCGCTGGAACCCCTGGTGACGGGTGGTCGGGCTATCGCGGTGCCAGACGACCCGCGGGTGGATTTCGCCAGGGAAGTCGGCGCCGTGCTCGCTCACGACGTCGATGATATTCTGTGCCCCCTCGTCGCGCATCGACGGCGCGGTGGCGTCTTCGTTGTCCGGCACCCACACGTCGGGCGCCTCCATCCCGCGCAGCTGTGCTGCGCGGCGAATCATCTTGGCGGAGTCATCTTCTCCCTCGACGGCCGTCGGCGAGGTGAAGAACGTCCGCACGAACTTGCGCGTGTGTCGTCGTTCAGTCATGTGCGTCTGGATTGGGTACTGGGTCGGTAATAAGGTACGGTGAAAGCGGTCAATGCTCAGCCCGACGGACGGCCCAAGCCTGACCGCTGGCAACCTTGCAGCGCGGGTCAGTCGTCGTCCTGCTCGGAGGAGAGCACCGTCTCGCCCTCCTCGGTGAAGCCCGCGGAGTCTTCCATCCGCGACTGGGCCTCGGGGTCGAACTGCCCCTCGATGTCCTGGAACCGGGGGACGAACGAGAGCTGGTGGTGGCTCTCCGTCTCGTGACCCAGGTAGCGGTCCTCGAGGTCGAACTGCGCCTGTTCGTCGTTCTCGGCGATGTTCTTCATGTCCTCGTAGACGGCGTGGGCGCCCGAGTGGAGCGCGTACAGCGTGATGAACTGGTAGACGTACCCCAGGTCGCCGAGCTCCTGGAACGTGAGCGGATTCTCCTCCTCGGACCACGCGAAGCTCGAGGAGTAGTTGAACGCAAGGTCGATCTCCGGGTGCGTCTCGTGGAGCGTCTCCGCGTAGTTGACGGCGTCCTCACGGGACGGGTCGGGCATCTCGGGCCAGACGAGGTCGACACCGGCGTCGGCGTAGATGCGGCCGCGCTCGAGGTGTTCCTCCCAGTCACCGTTGGCGGAGCCGTACGCGTCCGTCCGGGCGATGATGATGGTATCCTCGCTCTGCTTGGCGTCGACGGCAGCCTCGAACCGGGAGCGCGCCTCCTCGCGGGAGACAATCTGCTTGCCCGCGATGTGGCCACACCGCTTGGGCGAGGTCTGGTCTTCGATGTGGACGGCAGCCACGCCGGCCTTCTCGTACTCGCGGACCGCCCGGCGGACGTTGTGGACGCCGCCGTAGCCTGTGTCACAGTCAGCGACGACCGGCAGGCTTGTCGCCTCGACGATGCGCTTTGCGTTCTCGACCATCTCGGTCATCGTGACCATCTCGAGGTCCGGGAAGCCGAACTGGCCCAGCACCGTCGAGTAGCCGGACATGTAGGCGGCGTCGAGACCGGCCATCTCGGCCAGTCGAGCGTCCAGCGCGTGGTAGAGACCGGGCGCGAAGACGAAGTCCTGCTCCTCGAACTTCTCCCGAAGCTCGCGGGCGGCGGGGTTGTCGACGTCGCGGATCATCGTATCCGTCGTTCGGACGTTGTCCGCGACGGGGTCGGAGTCCTTCTGGTGTCCCATAGCAACTCAACCCGCGACGAGGAGGGATAAGTAGTTTATGAACTATAATGATAATATATTTTTATGCCTTCAGGTGCCCTCAAAGTCCGGGTATACCTTAAACACCTTAGTGTGGGGTGCGACACCACGCCACGGGCGATGACGACGAGGCGGTCCCTTCTGGCTGTGGCGGTCGGAGGAAGCCTAGGCCGGAATTTGAATCCGGGGTCTCGTCCTTACCAAGGACGCGCTTTACCGCTAAGCTACCCAGGCTGGCAGCCGTTCGTAGCCCGGTGTCGTCTTTAGTCGTTTCGATTCACGGGACGGGCGCCGCCGGCGACGGCTGCGATTCGCTCGCGGGCGGTCGGCTCACGTAGCGCGTCCGGCGCCGGGAGGCCGGCAGCCTCCTCGGCGAACGCTGCCGCGGCTGCCTCCGGGTCGTGGGGGGTCGCGCCGCCGGCAGTTGCGCCCGCGACCAGCGCTAACTCGAGCACGTCCGCCTCAAGCTCGCGGTCGACCGGTGGGTCCTCGGTCTGCTGGCGGTGCGTCTGTGTCCGGCCGAACGACTGGACCACGTCAACGGCTGCGGTTGCCGCGGCCGTGTCGGCAAGCAGGTAGAAGCCGCGGGCCACGAGCGCGTCCGCTGCAAGGATGTCGACATCCGCCTGCTCGCGGGCTGCCGAGTCCTCCCCAACCCACGGCGGATTATCTGCCAGCCGCCGGGTCAACCGGAGCCCGCCGTAGATGAGCTGGACGCCGACGGCCCGGTCGGTGTGTGTAGCCGGCTCTGCACCGGCTGCCTCCGCCGCGAGCAGGGTCAACACCCCAGGCGTGGGAGAGCCCGTCACGACGAACCGCTCGATCTCGTCGCGGAAGGACGCCGGGACGATATCGTCGACGGCCTCGCGGGCGGCCCCCTGGACCGCGGCGGCTTCATCCATCGCGGCGAGATAGGCGAGCGAGGGGCAAAGACCTTTGGAAGCGACGGGTGAGCCGTCGGTATGGTCCGGGTCACCGACGACGAGGGACTCCGCGTCGTCACGCTGGATAGACCCGACGCGCGCAACGCGCTCACGCCCGAGATGCTCGACGACCTCGCGGCCGCCGTTACCGGTGCGGACGGGCCAGTTGTGCTCATCCGCGGAGCCGGCGAGGCGTTCTGTGCCGGCGCTGATCTTCCAACCGTTGCGGAGGCGGCTACCGACGAGCCGAGCGCCCGCGCGTTCGTCGAGCACGGCCAGGAGACGATGACACGCATTGCCGAGGCAGACGCGGCTGTTATCGCGGGCGTCGACGGGGCGGCCCGCGGCGGCGGCGTTGAACTCGCGCTGGCGTGTGACATCCGTGTTGCCACGCCGGACGCGACATTCGCCGAGCCGGGGGTCACGTTCGGACTGTTCGGCGCCTGGGGAGGTACTGTCCGGCTCCCCGCGGCCGTCGGGACGAGTCACGCCGCCGATCTCTCGCTGTCTGGCCGGGTCGTCGACAGCGAGACAGCCCGCGAGATGGGGCTCGTCTCCCGGGTGGTCGCCGACCCCCGAACGGTCGCGACGGAGCTCGCCAGCAACGACGCCGACGCCCTCCGGGCGGTCGCGAGCCTTGCGGGCGTCGACCGTACCGAGCGGGAGGCCGCAGAGCGGGAGGCGTTTGTCGACCTGCTGGTCGAGCGGGCCGACGCGCTCGCGGAGCACCGAAAAGGGTAGAAGGCTCGGCTGACCTACTTTGGGCGATGCCCCACTGCGACCATTGTGGCGCCTCGTTCGACGACGAGGAGGCGTATCTCTCTCATCTCGGTGCCGACCACGCCGACGAACTCGGTCGCATCGAGCAGCGACGCGTCGACGCCCTCGAGGACGATGGGGTAGGCGTTGGCTCCGCACCGCTCGCTATCGGCGCCGTTGCCGTCGTCGCCGTCGCGCTGGTCGCGTATCTCGTCTTCTTTACCGGGGGCTCCGCAGGTGTCCCTGACTCCGTCGAGCAGGTCACGCAGACACCCTCCGAGGTTGGCTCCGTTCACTACCACGGGACGATGACCGTCCGTATCGACGGCGAACGGATCGACTTCTCGCAGGACCGCTACCAATTGGCCGACCGCGCGTTCCACTTCGAGGGCGGCGACGGTGAACGATGGCACGCCCACGCCCGTGGTATCACCCTCGAGTACGCGCTGTCGACGCTCGAGATCGGCGTCACCGCCGATTCCGTCTGGTACGACGGCACCCGCTACACCGATGGGGAGAATGCCAACGTGACCGTGACGGTGAACGGAGAGCCGGTCGACCCGACGACATACGTGCTCGAGGCCGACGACACGGTGCGGGTCATCGTTGAGACGGGCTGAGCCGCGCCGGCTTCGGCGTTCTTTTGTTGTCCGCCCGTGAATCGCGGGCAGATGGGCGACGCCACGGCGACCGAGGGGGACGAGACGGGCAGCTATGGCGGGCTCCTCGGCGCGTTTCCGTATGCGTTCCGCCACAGCAAGTCGACCGTATTCCGCGTCTACGTCGTCGCCGGTGGGCTGCTCGCGGCGCTCGTGGCCGTCCTGTTCGGGCTTGGGACGGTCGTCTCGATTGCCAACTCTACCGGGCTGGCAACCGGCGGCACCTCCTCGTTTGTGCGCACCTTCGTGCTACTGGTCGGGTTCCTCACCGTGCTCCCGCTGGTCGCACCGGTCCTGCTGGTCGCGCGTCGCCACCGCCGCACCGGCGGCAGTCTCGCCTATGATCGCGCGCTCGCGCTCGCCGGATTCGGCGTTGCCATCGGCCTCTACCTCTCGCTTGTTGTTTCAGTGCCGGAGAGCCAGCAGGAGCCCGTGACCGGGCTTCTTGGCCCTGTCGTCGCCGCGCTGTACGCTCTCCCGGCGCCGCTGGCTGTCCTCCCGCCGCTCGTCGCCGCGGTGCTCGTCTATCTCGCGCACCGCCGCTACCAGTGACCGACGAGGTAAAACCGCCCGAGCCACACGACCCGGACATGACTGAGACGGACGGTACCTTCCTCGTCACGCATGCCGACGCTGAGTCAGCCGTCCTGCGCGATGTCGACTCCGGACAGGTCCACACGCTTGGCGCCGACGACGATCTGGACCTGGCAGCCGGCGACGTGCTAGAGGCGACACTGACGCCGTCGCCGCCGCTGGAAGTGCAGATGGAGGTGACAAGGGTTCGGGCGCGCCGCCGGGTCACTGTCGAGGAGAGCGAGGAGCCGCCGACCACGCAGGAACGAACGATTGCTGCCGAGCAGTCGGTGGGAGAACTCACCAGACGCGAACGAGCCGGCGACGGCGAACTCCACGTCCTCACTGTCCCGTCAGAGGAGACGACGGCAGCCGTCGAGGACGTCCTCGATGACGAAGAGACGCTTGCCCGAGCCGCTCGGATGCCAACCGTCTCGCGGGTCGAAGTGCGCTCGGACGCCGAGGCGGGTGTCGTCTCCGTCCGGTATCTCCCCTGAGCCGGGTCAGGGGCCGGCCTCGCTCTGGACCGCCCAGCCGTCGGCGAGTCCGCAGGCTGCCCGCTCCTCGTAGTTGATGTGCGTCGGCTCGCCGACAGCGTCGCCGCCAACCACGCGCTCGACGCGCAAGGGGACCTCCAGCGCCGAACCACAGCAGCCCACGTCGAGGAATTCCTCCCAGATGTCGCCAGCCTCGGGCTCCGGGTGGGCCCGCTTCAGCCACGCCCGGAAGTGGCGCGTGTCGAGCTGGTCGCGTCCCCACGTCGAGAGGTCCGCAGGGTACGAGACAACGAGTCGATTCGCAGTGGCCACGGTCGACATACTGGCTGACGACGTGAGTGCGTTTCGCCGCCGCAGTTGAGAAGGCTTATTCGGCGGGTGGGACACACGACGGGTATGGTCGAGTTCGAGGTACCGGATGTCGACTACACCCGGTACTCCAACCGCCAGCTCGCGGCCGTGCCGCTCGCGATACTCGCGCTGGCGCTGCTCATCATCGCCGGCCACTTCCTCGTCACGGGGACGCCCGTCTCACTGGGGCTCGCGTTCACCGGCGGGACGGAACTCCGCATCGCGACGACGGACGGGCCAGCCGAGATCCGCCAGACGTTCGACGCCGACGTGGAGTCGATTAATCCCGTCGGCTCGACCGGCGACGAGTACATCGTCACCTTCCAGCCGACCGACGCCGATATCGAGGGACAGGCACGAGCCGCAGGCTACGAGGTCATCTCTAACCAGCAGCGCTCTGCCTCGTTTGGCGCGGGTTCACAGCAGCAGGCATTTATCGGGCTTGTCGTCGCCTTCGCCGGGATGAGTCTGCTCGTGTTCCTGCTGTTCCGGACGTTCGTCCCCTCGATTGCGGTCGTCGCCTCCGCTTTCTCCGATATCATGATTCCCGTCGCGCTGATGGATGTCTTCGGCATCGAGTTGTCGCTGGGGACTGTCGCCGCCCTGCTGATGCTCATCGGGTACAGCGTCGACTCGGATCTACTGTTGAACAATCACATCCTCCGGCGCCGAGGCGACTTCTACGAGTCAACGTATCGGGCGATGCGCACCGGCGTCACGATGACGCTTACGTCTATCTCGGCGATGACCGCGATGACAATCGTGGCGACGTTCTTCGGCATCGAACTGCTGTCGGCTATCGGGCTCATCCTCGTGTTCGGGCTCGTCGCTGACTTGATGAACACCTACCTGCTCAACGTGAGCCTGCTCCGCTACTACAAATACGAGGCGATCGGCTCGTGATTCGCGAGAACTGGCGTATCCTACTGTTGGCTGTCCTCGTCGTTGCGTCGACCGTGGCGCTGTTCGGCCCTGTCGGTGGCGGTGCCGCCGACTCGCCGACCAACCTCCAGTACGGCATCGAACTGTCCGGCGGGACAACCGTCCGCGCGCCGCTCGTCGGCTACACTGCACAACCGGTCGACCTGCAGGGGACCCAACCAGGTGAGGTGCAACGCACCGTCGCTGCTGAACTGAACGTCTCTCTGTCGACTGTCCAGGTCCGCCCGCCCAGCCGCGAGGGACTCAGCGAGGGAGCCGTCGAGGTGTACACGGAGAACGTCACCCAGCAAGAGGTGGCTAACGCGCTTGCGGCCGCTGGCCTCCAGGTCAGTACTGACGATATCCGTGAAGGTGTCACCGAGCCGACGAGACAGGAGACGGTGCGCGTGCTCAACAACAAGATAAACGAGGGGGGACTCACCGGCGGCCAGGCCGTCATCACACGGTCCGCCGGCGGGCAAGCGTTCGTCCTCGTGGAGGTGCCGAACGCGAACCGCTCTGAGGTGCTGAGTCTCATCGGCGACCCTGGCCGCGTGCAGGTGGTCGCGCTTTACCCCAACGCGAACAACACCGGTTTCGAGGAGACGGCACTGTTCGACCAGAGCGACCTCGATGTCGGGACGGTCAACCAGCAGCGCGGTGTCTACCAGGTCGGCGTCACCATCACCGACCAGGAGGCCGCCCAGCGGTTCGCGGACGTGATGCGCGACGAGGGGTTCACCAGTTCTCGCGGCCGGGGCAACTGTGATTACGTCCTCGGTGAGGGCCCGCAGGACTCCTCCGAGTACTGTCTGCTCACCGTCACCGACGGCGAAGTGGTGTATGCGGCCTCGATGGGGAGTCTCGCCGAGACCATCAACAACGGCCAGTTCGTGGAGAACCCCACGTTCTTCATCGGCGCTCCCAACCAGTCGGCGGCCCGAGACCTGGAGATTGACCTCCGGGCCGGCGCGCTTCCGACCACGCTCGATATCGACAGCGGGACGACGTTCTTCCTCCAGCCGTCGCTGGCCGAGGAGTTCAAACTGCTCTCGCTGGTGACCGGGCTCGTGGCCGTCTTCGCGGTCGCCGGCGTCGTCTTCCTGCGCTACCGCGAGGCCGGCGTGGCCGTGCCGATGGTATTGACAGCCGCCGCCGAGGTGTATCTCCTGCTTGGCTTCGCCGCACTCGTCGGGCTCGCTCTTGATTTATCACACATCGCCGGCTTTATTGCCGTCATCGGGACAGGGGTGGACGATCTCATCATCATCGCCGACGAGATACTTCAGGGCGAGCGGGTGACGACCGGACGCGTCTTCGACTCCCGATTCCGCAAGGCGTTCTGGGTCATCGGCGCGGCCGCCGCCACGACGATCATCGCCATGAGTCCGCTCGCGGTCCTCTCGTTAGGTGACCTCCAAGGGTTCGCTATCGTCACCATCGTCGGCGTCCTGCTGGGCGTGCTGGTGACCCGGCCGGCGTACGGCAACATCCTGCGCAACGTCGTGTTAGACTAGAACTCCTCCAAGCGTGACTGCGCTTGTGCCGCGAGCACATCCTCGGCGGTGGCCCACGATGCTCGCGCACATGCCGGCAAGTCGCCGTGTGTGTCGACGTACTCGCGGAGAAATGCGCGCGTGGTCGGGTCAGAGGGGTAGCCGCTTCCCACGTCGCCGTAGTCTTCGGCTAGCCGCTCGACGTGGGCGTCGCGCGCCACCTTCGCGACGACAGAGGCGGCCGCCACCAGCGGGTCAGACTCGTCAGCGCCGTGGGCTGCCGCCACGTCGACGTTGACGCCACATGCTGTCTTTACCCGGCGGGCAAACCGCGCCTCCGAGACGTCGCCCGCGTCACACAGTCCTGCGTCGCCGGCCTGTATGGCCGCCTCGATAGCTGCCGCGTGGGCCGCGACGGTGAGTGTGTTCATGTCCTCGTCGCCGTCGATGCGCGCGACAGGAATCTCTGCGACACCCACCTCGCAGGTCGCTCGAATCGCTCCGTCGAGGTGCTCACGGCGTCCCGGCGAGAGTTGTTTCGAGTCCGCGACGCCGTCTGGGAGTGCGTCGGGTGCCCCGCGGACGCAGGCGGCAAACATCGAGCCGAGCACTGGCCCCTTGCCAGCCTCATCGACGCCAAAGCGCACGCTCGTCGGTTGTGGTGGTAGAACAAAAGGGTGAGTGAACTGCGACTCGAGCGGCCTGGCCGCTCAGTCCGTCGGTCAGTGACCCCGTCGGTTGTCGTCAGCCGTTCGGCAGTCGGCGACTGCTGTCAGTCGTCGCTCGGGGTCGCGGCGGGTCGCTCGGTCTCGTCGTCCGCGAGTTCGGGCGTCTCGACCTCGCTGTCCTCGAACTCGGGATCAGCCACCTCTGGCTCATCAACCTCGCGACCCGTCAGGTCCTCGGCGTAATCGGGGTCGTCGACGGACTCGTCGTCTGCACGCTCGTTGAGCCGCTCGGAGTACCAGTCGCTAGTTCTGTGGTGACACATGGGTTGACACCAAGTAACACTACGGCTCGGGCGGGAAAAGGGGCCGGCCGAGCCACACGAGAGTAAACAACCGTGAAGGTTCTGTGCCGGTTTCGGGGCGAACGCCCTCACTCCCCGTCGGCTTCCCGGAAGAATGCTGGCTGCTCGAACGGCTCGTCTTCGCCCTCGACGGCCAGCACGTCGAGCGCAGTGACGACACTCTCGACGCCGAGTAGCCCCGCTAGCGACGGCTCGGTTCGCCCCTCGTCGCCGGAGACGAGTTCCTTCACGTAGAGCCCACCTGCGCCGTCGACCACCAGCGTCGCGTGGGTATCGTCGGTGGTCGATCCCGAGATGTCGTACACCGCCCGCTCACGAACGAGATCAGCACGCCGGTGGTCCACGCGGTTCGGCGTCCGTTGCTCGATTGTGGTTCCTCTGAGCTCCTCGAGCGCGGCCGCGAGTTCATCGTCAGAGACAGGCTCGGCGAACTCGACTGTCATCCGGTAGGTCTTGGAGGCATCGTGGCTCTTCACACGCTCTATCATGTCGTTGGTCGCAAAGCGGAGCCCCTCAACCTCGACGACATCACTCGCCTCGGTGATTTCCTCTGCAAGTGCGGCCAGATCGACTGTCCGCCGATGGGGATGTTTCACCTCCAGCACGAACGGCCGCCCCTCCCCGAGCATGAGCGCGTCCACATCCTCGCGGCCAGCGCCGTGGAACACCCCCTCATCACCCCTGAGTGCAGTGACGAGTGTCGGCGCGATTTCCTGTTCGACGCTCGTCCAGTAGCGGTAGCCGGTCCCATCACACTCCGGGCATGGGCCAACGCCGTGGAGTCGCCCGGAGCCGCCACAGTTCGAGCACGGCCACTCGGTCTGCGGGACGTCACGCTCCACCTTGCGGTAGCGGCCGTAGACGGCCACGGAGTTGATAGTCACTGATACCTCGTCCGCGTCCAGGTCAACCAGCAGTTGCACGTCTGGCCGCTCGAAGTCAACCTCGGTGTCGGTACGCGCGCCGAAACGGCGACCCACTTCGCGGTTGAACTCCTTGCGTAGCGGCTCGCCTGCGTCAGCAGCGAACCCCGCCTCTTCGCGGAGCAAGTCGCCGTTCTCCTCGACCAGCGGCGGAACCCGTGTTCCAACCTGGTATGTGACATAGTCAATTCCCTCGACGGCGTCGACAGCCCGGTCGGCGAACTCGTCGTAGCGGCCACAGAGCCCCTCACAGACCCAGCACTCTGCGGGCTCGGTCGACTCGTACGGTTCGTCAGCCTCAAGCGCGAGACTCGTCCGGAGCGCGCGGCCCCGATCGGGATTCGTCAGGCCGAAGCTCCGCTCGGCGAACGGCCGACCAAGACAGGCGTCACACAGCGGGCCCGTCGCCAGCAGCCGCCGGGCATCCTCAAGGACAGTCATTGTCATTTATGGGCGCGCCCGCGGCAAGTGCGTGTCGGGACAGACCGCCGCGGTAAAGCCCCGCCGTCACGCCGACCGGATATGGACCGGCTGTGGCTGGCGGTCGTCGTCGGGGTGCTGCAGGGAGTTTTCGAGTGGCTCCCCATCTCCTCGGAAGGAAACATTGCGCTGTACCTGACGACCGTCGAGGCGCTTCCTCCAGGGACGGCTACGGAATTTGCGCTGTTCCTCCACGCGGGCACTGCCATCGCAGCCGGTGTGTACTACCGTGGCGAACTCCGCGAGTTGATGACCGACATACCGGCCTGGCGGCCGTCGACAGCGCAAGTGACGCCTGACCTCACGTTTCTGGCCGTCGCGACGCTTATCTCTGGCGTCGTCGGGCTTGCGGCGTTCGCAGCACTGGAGCAACTCTTCTCTGCGCTGGCCGGCGGGGCGTTCGTCGCACTCGTCGGGGTCCTGCTCATCGCGACAGGACTGCTCCAGCGGTTCGCGGCCGCCCGGCTGGGCGACCGCACGGAGCCAACACTCCCTGACGCGCTGCTCGTCGGTGCCCTCCAGGGGCTCGCCATCCTGCCGGGCATCTCGCGGTCGGGGACGACGGTCTCTGCGCTTCTATTACGCGGCTACGACGCCGAGGCGTCGTTCCGGCTCTCGCTTGTCCTGTCGATTTCGGCCGCCGCCGGGGCCGGCCTGCTCGTGCTTCTGGATGGTGTGCCGACGCTATCGGTGAGTGCCGCCACAGTCGCTGTCGCCGTCAGCGCTGTCGTCGGCTATCTCACGATCGACGCGCTACTCCGCGTGGTGGCGCGCATCGACTTCTGGGCGGTGTGTCTCGGGTTGGGAACGCTCGCCGTGCTTGGCGGGGGCGTGGCGGCACTATGATATCGGTGATGGTCGCTCCGGACCGGCGCGCGTAAGAGGCCGGCTCCCGAACGGCGGGTATGCAGGACCCGTTCAAGGAGCTCATGTTCCGCTCCTTCAAGGACGCGATGGATGTCGCCGCAGACTACAACGCGTGGGCTGACGAGGCGTTCGACGAGCCGATGCCCGTCCAGCCGAACGCCATCCCGCAACTTGCGATGTTGCTGTACCGGAGCCGGGTGCAGGCGCGACTCGGCGAGGGCTCAATCGATTTTCCAGAGGTTGACGACCGGATGTACGACTAAGGCCAGTAGGTTTACTACGCGTCCGAGTAACTAACACTCTATGACAGTCACTACGGGGGTTGTGCTTGCGGCCGGAGAGGGGACGCGGCTGCGCCCACTCACGCGCAACCGCCCGAAGCCGATGCTCCCGGCCGCGACACGGCCGATCCTCGAGTACGTCCTCAACGCGCTCGTGGATGCCGGCATCGAGAAACTGGTCATCGTCGTCGGCTACCGGCGGAATCGGGTGCAGGAGCACTTCGGGTCGACGTACCGTGACTGCCCTGTCGAGTACGTCCGGCAGGCGAAACAGCTGGGGAGTGGTCACGCACTGTTGCAGGCCCGCGACGCTGTCTCGGGGCCGTTCGTCGCGGTGAACGGCGACCGGGTTATCGACCCGGAGACGGTGGCGGCGACGCTCGATCGGTTCGACGGGTCGACGCCAGCGGTGGCGGTGCGGGAACACGCCCACACGAGCCGATACGGTGCGGTCACCCTCGACGGCGACCGTGTCGTCGACCTGGTTGAGAAACCCGACGAAGACGCCCATGGGTTCATCAACGCCGGCGTCTACGCCCTCCCGGCCGACTGGTTTGACCAGCTGGCGGAGACGCCGCGGCGCGACGGCTCGCTTATCGTCACCGACGCCTTGACGCCAGCTATCGAGTCTGGCGGCGTCCCAGCTGTCCGGACGGAGGGCATCTGGGTCGATGCCACCTACCCGTGGGACTTGCTGGCGGTGACACAGCGGCTGCTTGTAGCCGGCTGGATTCGGGAAACCCAGCGAGCCCCAGATGTCTACGTCCACCACACTGCGACGGTCCACGAGGAGGCAACGCTCCAGCCACCGGTCGTTGTCGGTCCGGACGCGGAGGTGGCCGCCGGCGCAGTGGTCGGTCCGGAGACGGCGCTGGGTCGGAACGCGACCGTTGGCGCCAATGTCTCCCTTGAGCAATCCGTCCTTGACGCGGATACCCGGGTTCAGGCGGGCGCGACAATCCGCGACGCCGTTACCGGGACCGGCGTCGTCGTCGGGCCGGGTGCCGTCGTCCCGGGCGGCGAGGCGGACGTCCGCGTCGGCGACCGAGTATTTCGCGGCGAGCGGCTGGGGGCCGTCCTCGCCGATCGGGCGGAACTGGGTGGCGGCGCCCGCTGTGTGCCGGGGACCCTTGTCGGCCCTGATGCCCGCGTCGGTGTCGGCGCTGTCGCCCGCGACTGGGTGCCCGAGGGGAGTGAGGTGGTCCGCTGATGTGCGGTATCATCGGCTGTGTCGGCCGCGAGGACACGCTCGCAACGTTGCTCGCCGGGCTGGACGCGCTGGAGTACCGCGGCTACGACTCCGCCGGCGTCGCGCTGGCTGGTAACGGACTCCAGATGGCAAAACGGGCGGGCGAACTCGACGCGCTGCGCGGGGCACTTGAGGAACGGTCGCTCGCCGGCTCCGTAGGCATTGGCCACACCCGCTGGTCGACCCATGGTGCGCCGACGGACGCGAATGCCCACCCGCATGTCGACTGCACCGGCGAGGTAGCCGTCGTCCACAATGGCATCATCGAGAACTACCAGTCGCTGCGCGAGGAGCTGACCGCTGACGGCCACGAGTTCGCCTCCGAGACGGACACGGAGGTGCTGGCCCATCTCGTCGAGCGAGCGCTAGCCGGCGGCGCTGCCCCTGAGCGGGCCGTCCGGGACGCCGTCGCCCGCCTCGAAGGGAGTTTCGCCGTCGCCGTCGTCGTCGCGGGCGTCGAGGCTGTCTTCGTCGCCAGACAGGACTCGCCGCTCGTGCTCGGGATTGGCGACGACGCCACCTACGTCGCGAGCGATGTCCCCGCCTTCCGGGAGCACACCGCCCGCGTCG
Source organism: Halosegnis sp. (assembly GCF_042216475.1). Classification (NCBI taxonomy): domain Archaea; kingdom Methanobacteriati; phylum Methanobacteriota; class Halobacteria; order Halobacteriales; family Natronomonadaceae; genus Halosegnis; species Halosegnis sp. The sequence goes on along the minus strand of NZ_JBDGTV010000014.1, from coordinate 34,541 downwards.
TCTACCTCGACGACGGCGAATTCGCCCGGCTGGACGCCGACGGCTACGCGGTAACTACCCTTGCGGGCGACCCCCGCGAGAAGCAGGTCAACACCGTCGAGTGGGACGCCGAAGAGACGGGCAAGTCGGGATACGACCACTACATGCTCAAGGAGATCCACGAGCAGCCACGGGCGCTTCGGCAGTGTCTCCGCGGCCGGGTCGACGAACTCGGCGGCGCGGCGGGCGTTGAGGCGGATGTGACTGCCGACCGTGTCCAATTCGTCGCCTGCGGCACCTCGTATCACGCGGCGCTGTACGGTGCGGCGCTGTTCCGTGCCGCGGGCGTCCCCGCGCAAGCCTTCTATGCTCACGAGTACGCCGTCAATACCCCACCTATCGAGGATGATCTCGTGGTGGGCGTCTCCCAGTCCGGAGAGACGGCCGACACGCTGGCGGCGCTCCGGGCTGCCCGGCGCCGCGGCGCCGCCACGCTTGCCGTGACGAACGTCGTTGGCTCGACGATGGCCCGCGAGTGCGACGAGACGCTGTTTATCCGCTCGGGCCCCGAGATTGGTGTCGCCGCTTCGAAGACATTCTCTGCCCAGTTGTGTGCGCTCAACCTGCTCGTGTTGGATCTCGCGGGCGCTGGTGATACGGATGTACGCGACCTTGTCGCGGCCCTGCGTGACCTGCCGGGCGACCTGCAGGCGCTACTCGACAACACAGACGCGGGTGCCGTTGCCCGTGAGTATGTCACCAGCGACGCGTTCTTCTTCATTGGCCGGGGGCTGAATCATCCGGTAGCGATGGAGGGGGCTCTGAAGCTGAAGGAGATTTCGTACGCCCACGCCGAAGGATTCGCGGCCGGCGAACTCAAGCACGGGACGCTCGCGCTCGTGACCGAGGAGACTCCCGTCGTCGCTGTCGTCACCAGTGACGGCGAGGCGGCGCGCAAGACCATCGGGAATGTGAAAGAGGTTGAGGCGCGCTCGGCACCAGTCATTGCTGTCACCGACGGCGTGAGCGACGTGGGGCGATACGCCGACCATGTCCTCGAGATTCCGGCGACCAATCCACGGACCGCCGCGGTGCTCGCGAACGTCCAACTCCAGCTGTTCGCCTACCACGTCGCCAATGCGCTGGGGCGGCCAATCGACAAGCCGCGCAACCTCGCGAAGTCTGTCACAGTCGAGTAGCTAGCCCGCTGTGACCGCTGGCGACCCTTCGTCCTGCTCGGCGCGTGTGTCGCCAAGAGCCGCCGCGAGTCTGAACACCGCTGTTTCGTGGCGCCGCTTCGAGGCGTATACCGCGCTCGGCTCGACACTCAGCGCCTCGTAGCCCGGGGCCTCGACACGGACGCTGCATTCGCGCTCGAGAAACGACCGGACAGCTACGAGTAACTCGTGGACGTGAATCAACTCCTGTTTCCGCATACTCCCATGTGGGGGCGTCACATACTCCAATGCGGAGCCGAACCGGTTCGTTCGCTTTCAACCTGTCATCCGGTCGAGGAACGCGTCGAATGCGCCGGTCGCCGGGTGGACGTGACAGTAGGTGCCGAGCGTCGCATGCTCGAGGAGTCCCTCTCGACCGTCCGTGATGCTGTCGCCTCGAACCACCTCGAAGGCGAACCGGGCATCCGACGCGACCTCGGGCGATGAGTAGTGAAACTCGTGACCGCGCAGCCGGTCGCCAGCTGCCGCCGTGAGCGTCTGGGCGTCTGCGCGCAACTCGACGTGGTCGAGCGCCTGGTAGCGATCGCACATCTCCGTGGTGACGGGCAGGACGCCCGCCATCGCGTGGGCATCGCCGTCGACGGTCAGCGTCTCTCCCAGCGTCATCAGCCCCCCACACTCACCGTAGACGGGGAGGCCGTCAGCCGCCCGCCCCGCTAGTGTCGCAAGCGCGTCGGCATCTGCGAGTGATTCCGCGTGCAATTCTGGGTAGCCGCCCGGCAGGTAGACGCCGTCACAGTCGGGCAGTGGGTCGCCCGCGACAGGGTCGAATGTCTGGACCCGTGCCCGCTGGCGCAATCGCTCTATTGTCGCGGGATACCGGAACGCAAAGGCCGGGCCTGACGCGACGGCGACAGTTGCCCCCGTCGCCGGCCGTCCGTCTCTGCCGTCGTCCGTCGGTGCTGGTGGCATCCGCGCGAGGTCGACCAGTCGCTCGGCGTCGAGGCCTGCGGCCGCCTCTGACAGTGCTGCCTCCGAGAGTGTCGCCTCCTCGCCCATCTGCAGGCCGAGGTGGCGGTCGGGAATCTCCAAGCGGTCGTCTGGCGGGACCCGACCGAGGTACGTGAGGCCGTCAGGAAGCGCCTCGCGAATCCCGTCAGCGTGGCGACCCCCGTGGGCCCGCTGGGCGATGACGCCTGCCACCTCGATGTCGTGGCCGGCTTCGGCGGCGTACTCGCGGAAGCCGAGCGCTGTCGCGCCGACGCTCTGCATCCCTGCCGAGGCGTCTACGACGAGGACGACCGGTATATCGAGCGTCTCGGCGACGTCAGCGGTGCTGGCGACGGAGCCATCGTACAGCCCCATCATCCCCTCAACGACACAGACATCACCCGCGCCGCGGTGGTAGTTGCGCCGCAGCCCCGACTCGCCCTGTAACCATGGATCCAGCGTTCGAGACGGGCGGTCGGTCACCTGCTCGTGGTGGCTCGGGTCGATGAAGTCCGGCCCGGCCTTCGCTGGCTGAACTGTGTATCCCGCCGACTGAAGCGCGCGCACGACAGCCAGTGTCGCCACCGTCTTTCCCGTTCCCGAACTCGTTCCCCCGAGCACGACACCGCGCATTGGCTACCCGTCGGTCCGCGGCCTCAAAAGCCTTACAATCAGAGTTGGGTTCTACACAATGGGGCTTGTTTGGTGTCGCGCAGCTGCACCCTCACGTCACGGCCAGTCCTGCCATCCTGCCACGTACAAATGACGGGCGCTCGTAGCTCGATAAAACTTTTCGGCGGCGCTCAATTGCTCGTAAAACGTTGTAACCCCTCCAGGCGCGCCTTGTTCGACGCGTGAAACGGCACGAAACGAGGCTGAGTGTCTGGCTGGTATATGTGGGTCCGGGGTATAGCTGGGGGTAGCCCTCATGTCCACCGCAGACTCCCCCTCCACATCCGCGACGGCCCTCCCCGGACCCGCCCGTCGGCTCGGGCAGGTGGTTCGCGGTGTCGCCTTCTGGAGTGGCATCCTGCTGGCGTTCGCGCAGGTGCCGCTCTTGGCGGCTGGCGTCACCGCCAAGCGCCCCATGCTGCTGGTCGCGCTGCTCACTGTCAACGTCGCCGCGATGGCGGTCGGCAGCGGTTACCGGGCCTGACACGAACCCCTTTGTCCCAGGGCTGCCACGGGCCGACGATGGCGACACGCCGCCGCCCGCCCGGTCCCGACGGACTCCCTGTACTCGGCAACACCCACCAGTTCGCGCGCGACCAGTTTGATTTCGCGGAACAGCTCACAGAGTACGGCCCGGTCGCGTACTACGAAGTGCTTGGCCGGCCGTTCTACCAGCTCAACGACCCAACAGCCGTCGAGCACGTACTCGTTGACAACGCCGAGAACTACGTGAAAGGCGAGTTCGTCCAGAGTCTGCTCCGGCCGCTGGTAGGGACTGGCCTGCTCACGAGCGAGGGCGACACATGGCGCAGCCAGCGCCGCCGCCTCCAACCGTCATTCACGCCGGATCAGATACAGACATACGCCGACTCCATGGTCGGGTTCACGGAACGAAAGCTGGAGACGTGGCGCGACGACGAGGTCCGGAACGTCCACGAGGATATGATGGAGGTGACGCTGCGCATCATCGCGGACACGATGTTCGGGATGGATGTCGACGAGGAGGTCAGGACTGTCGGCGAGGCGCTGGAGACGGCGATGCGCCAGACGGAGAAGGTGTGGGAGGGGTTCGTCCCGCGACGTATTCCCACGCCGGGCCGCCGCCGCTATCGGCGCGCGCTCGAGCAGCTCGACGAGGTGGTGTACGGTATCATCGACAAGCGGCGCCGCGACCCGGCCGACGGTGTGGTGACGGCACTGTTAGCAGCCGAAGAAGATGTCGACGACGAGCAGCTTCGCGACCAGGTGATGACGATTCTGCTGGCGGGCCACGAGACGACGGCACTCACGCTCACGTTCACGCTCCACGCGCTCTCCCGCCACCCGGATGTCGCGACCCGGCTCCGCGCCGAACTTGACGCCATCGAGGGGCGGCCAACGGCGACTGACGTGCTCGGGCTGGAGTTTCTCGATAACGTACTCACGGAGTCGATGCGGCTCTATCCACCCGTTCACACGATCAACCGTGAGGCAACGGCGCCCGACGAGATTGCGGGCTACGAGATTCCCGCCGGCGCGACGGTGTCGATGAGCCAGCGGGCGATGCACCGCGACGAGCGGTTCTACGACGACCCGCTGAGCTTCGATCCGGATCGGTGGGCCGACGGGCTCCGTGAGGCGATTCCACGGTTCGCGTACTTCCCGTTCGGCGGCGGGCCGCGTCGCTGTATCGGCGACCGGTTCGCACGCTTGGAAGCGAAGCTCGTGCTCGCGACGGTGCTCCCCGACTGGGAATTCAACCTCATCGGCCCGGAGGAGTTCGACCTGCTGGCGTCTATCACGGCTCGCCCAACACAGCCGGTCGAACTACGCGTCCGCCGACGCTAACCGGTCGTATTCGTCGGCGTCGGCACTGTCCGGACGTTCTGTTCGCCGGCGTGCGTCGCCAGCCAGGTCTCGTAGACGGCTGGCGAGACGGCCGTCGCGTTGCCGGTCATCCGGGAGTGGCCCGCGCCACACAGCTCCGTACAGTAGAGGCGGACCTGGCCTGCCTCGTACACGTTCGTCCGGACGTACGTGTGTGTCTCGGGGAACAGGTCCTGCTTGATGCCCCATTCGGGGATGTACAGCGAGTGAAGCACGTCCGCCGAGGTCATGTTGAGATACACCTCGCGGTCTGTCGGCACGACCAGTTCGCCCTGTGTGGTGAGGTTTGCCGACGGATAGCGGAACTCCCAGCCGTACTGGTAGGCGAGTACACGCACCTCGACAGCGTCATCGGGCGCGGCGTCGGCCTGTGTCGTCGCCGCGGCCGCGCCCGTCGCTGACATGTACGGCGACGCGAGCACGGTGAAGGCCGCAACGAAAACGAACAACAGGATGATGGCCGTCGCCGCTGTCCATGTGATTTCGAGGGCGGGATCCTTCGAGGTGGGCAGCGGGTCGTCATTGTTGCGGAACTTCACCACTGCGTAGACGAGAATCACCTCGACGAAGACGGTGAGCGGGAGCGCAACGTACAGCAACTGGCGGTTGAGCCCCTCGAAGAGATCTCGGTTGACCGACTGGGCGGCCGCCGGCTCGGCGAGGACGAGGACGCCGCCAAGCAGTGCGGCAATCCCCGCCAGCGACCGACGGCCGAGACGGCGCATACTCCGCCTGTGTGTATCGACAGAAAAATACCCACCGACACGGGTGGATTTATATTTGCCGGTTCCTACCGGGGGCGCATGGCCCGTCGCAACCCCCCTCGCCGGGTGGTCGCCTTGTGGTAGCTCCCCGGTATCTGTTCACGGCCGCTGGCTTCGCCCTGCTCGCGACCGCTGGCCTTGCCGTTCTGCTGGTCTCGAAGCTCCGCGGTGAGCGGGCCGCACTCGCTGACGGCGGCCAAGCGGTTGACGCCTATCCGGGAAGCCGCGACACCACTGTTGACCGCTCACGGCTCGTCAACGCGGCACTCCGGTGGACGACGACGACCGATCACAAGGATATCGGCATTCTCTACATCGTCTTCGGGACGCTCGCGGCGCTGTGGGGCGGGATGGATGCGATGATGCTTCGACTGGAGTTGTTGACCCCGCCTGCGGATGTCTGGAGCGAGGCAACCTACAACGCTCTCTTCACTACCCACGGACTGACGATGCTCATCTTCTTCGTTCTCCCCGTCTTCTTCGGCATCGGCAACTACTTTCTCCCGCTGCTGATCGACGCCGACGACATGGCGTTCCCGCGGGTGAACGCCATCGGCTTCTGGCTGCTCCCGCCGGCGCTGCTGCTTGTCCGTGCAGGCATCTTCTTCCAGGTAGGTGGACAGGTCCTCGGCTTTGTCCTCCCGGAAGAGAATCTGCTACTCCTGCGGTCGGTCGAGGAGGTGGGTGTCGGCTGGACACTGTATACGCCGCTGTCCGTGACGAGCGACAACCCACAGGTAACGACGCTACTGCTCGGTCTTCACCTGTCTGGAATCGCCACCACCGTCGGCGCTATCAACTTCATTGCCACCATCATCCACGAGCGGGCGCCGGGCATCAACTGGGCGAACCTCGATATCCTCTCGTGGAACCTGCTTGTGACGAGCGCGCTCATCCTGTTCGCGTTCCCACTGCTCGGAAGCGCGCTTGTGATGCTCATCCTTGACCGGACGTTCGCGACAGCCTTCTTGACCGGTCGCCCCGTCCTGTTCCAGCACCTGTTCTGGTTCTGGGGCCACCCAGAGGTGTATATCCTCTTCCTGCCGGCGACCGGACTCCTGAGCACAATCCTCCCCAAGTTCGTCGGGCGGCGACTGTTCGGCTTCCGATTCGTCGTCTACTCGACGCTCGGTATCGCCGTCATGTCCTTCGGTGTCTGGGCCCACCATATGTTCGTCTCCGGCGTCGACCCGCGCGTGAAGGCGTCATTCATGGCCGTCTCGCTGGCAATCGCCGTCCCCTCTGCCATCAAGACGTTCAACTGGCTCACCACGATCTGGGACGGGAACGTCCGGCTGACGGCCCCGATGATCCTCTGTGTCGGCTCTATCGGCACGTTCGTCGTCGGTGGCGTCACCGGCGTCTTCCTCGCGGCCGTTCCTGTCGATATCGTTTACCACGGCACCTACTACGTCGTCGGCCACTTCCATCTCATCGTCATGGGCATCATCCCGTACATGATGATGGCTGCCGGCTACTACTGGTATCCCATTCTGACGGGCCGAATGTACGACCGCCAGCTCGCACGCTTCCAGTCGTGGCTCATCCTCCTTGGGACCACCGTCACGTTCCTCACGCTCGTGGTCGTCGGGCTACTCGAGTTACCACGGCGGTACGCGAACTATCCCGCCGAGTTCGCCTCCTTCCAGCAGGTCGCCTCCATCGGCGCGTTCATCATCGGGATGGCGGTCATCCTCTGGCTGTACAATATGGTGTGGTCCTACTGGAACGGCGACCCGATTGCAGACGCGGACCCATGGGACCTGAAGGAGACGAACCAGTTCACCCGCGAGTGGCAGTGGTTCGAGCGCAAACTGGAGACCGAGTACGGGGTCGAGCCGTCGACGCCCGCACACACCCGCCCGTCGGTGACGACCGATCCGGAGGCGGGGAGCCCGAAGTTCTCCAAAGGCGTCGGCTCGCTGGCCGAGAACACCGGCCGAACTGTCGCCAGCGGGATGCTCGCCGGCTTCGTCGGCACGCTCCTCATGTCGGGGACGCTGTTCGCGGCGGTCGTTATCGGTGTCTTCGAGACGAGTACGTTCGCCGACCTCGCGGCGCTGGCGGGCTTCCCGGCGTCGGTGGCACTCGGCTACGCGCTGTTTCTCGCGGGCGGGACGACCACGTGGGCGCTACTGTTCCTCGCGCTTCAGGAGTACCTGCCCGGCCGGCTCCGCGTCGGCACTGGCATCGCGTACGCGACCATCATCTCGCTGGGGTTCATGATTGCCTTCTATTCCGGGCAGACAGGGCTTGCGCTGGTCGGCTTCGTCGGCATCTCACTGGTCGCCCACTGGTTGTACGGGTTCGGGCTGGCCGTCGTGCTCGAGTTCCTCGAACTGCGGCGCAAGAGGCGACTATGACCGACGCTGACGAGCCGTGGGTCGTCACGTACGCCGCGCCGTTCCTCGGCGTGCTGCTCATCGTCGTCGGCATCGCTGCGGGCGTGATGGGCGGTTACAGTGTCGTCCAGACGGAACTGGACCTGTGTGGCGACCCGACGATACAGGTCGCCGATGAAGCGACCACCGCCGAGTACACCGGTGCGGACGCGCCTGCGCTTGAGCGGCTGACCGTCGCGGAGCTGTCGCCTGCCGAGCGGCGTGCCTTCGAAGAGGCGCTGGCTGCGCCCGACGGCGAGGCGACCGTCGATGGGGCGTTCCCCCACCGCCCGCAGTTCGACGCCGGCGTCCTCATCGAATACGAGGGCGGTGAGCGGTACGCTGCGCTCGTCTCGCTCAACGAGTGTGTCGCCGTCCCGTCGCTGCTGTTCCCGCTCGGCGTCGTCTCCATCCTGCTCGGCATTGGGGGCGTCGTGACCCCGCCGCTGTACCGGCGGCTGGCTGCCTTCGAAGAGGACGTCGCCGCCGGCTGACTCAAACTGTCGCGCCGACGTAGACGGCCGCGACGAGGAACAGCCAGACGGCATCGACAAAGTGCCAGTACAGCTCGACCGTCTCGACGGAGGTGTCACGTTCGGGTCCGTAATCACCCCGCAGCCCCCGGGCAAGGACGATGCCGATGAGCACCGCCCCCAGCGCGACGTGGAGCCCGTGGAGCCCGGTCAGCCCGTAGAAGACGGCTGCGAAGCCGCCGTTTGTCGGAAGGAATCCCTCGCCGAGCAGTTCGCCGTACTCGATGGTCTGGCCGGCCAGGAACATCGTCCCGAGCAGCAGCGTGCCGGCGAGCCACCCTTGGAACCGCCGGTCGTCACCCGACTCGAGGGCCGACACTGCGAGGTGGAAGGTGCCGCTGGAGACGACCAACAGGACCGTGTTGACGGCCACGAGCGTCCCGAGCAGCCCGTGAGGCACCGCCATGGGCGTCCACTCGGCCAGCCGGAGGTAGAAGTACACGACGAACCCTGTCCCGAACGTCGCCACGTCTGTGTAGAGAAACAGCCGCATCGTCCGCATGTACAGCGGCTTCCCCCGCCCGGAGACGCGGCTGGAGAGAAACGCCTCGTCGAGCCAGCCGAACAGCCCGACCACGAGCACGAGTGCGCCGCCGACGGCCCCGAGTAGCCCGAGCCATCCCGGAAAGTAGCCGGTCGCTCGCGCCAGCATGTACGCCGCGAGGCCGGCGTACAGCAGTCCGGCGCCACCCGCGGCGATGATGGGCCACCGGCTCCGGTGCTCGTGCCCTGCCTCGTGGCCGGTGGCTATCTCCGTCATACCCCCTGTGTTCGCGGCCACATGCAAGAAACTGTCCGCGAACTAATGCCGGAAGATTGATACTCCTGGTTACTCACTCTCTGAGTAACTGTGAGTATCATCGTCACTGGCGGGGATGGCTACATCGGGTGGCCAACCGCGCTCCGAATCGCCGATCGGACCGACGAGCGCGTGCTGGCCGTCGACAATCTCGCCCGCCGGGGCTGGGTCGAGGAGGTGGGCGCGACGAGCGCTACCCCCGTCGCGAGTATCGACGGCCGCCTCGAAGCTGCCCGCGAGGTGCACGGCCTTGCGAACCTCTCCTTCATCGAGGGTGATCTCACGGAGCGATCCTTCGTCGACGAACTGCTCGCGGTCCACGAGCCATCTGCCATCGTCCACACCGCTGCCCAGCCGTCGGCGCCGTACTCCCAGATCAACGGCGAACGGGCCAACTACACCCAGCACAACAACATGCAGGCCACCCGGAATCTCGTCTTCGGTCTGCACGAGCACGACCTCACTGACACCCACTTCATCGAGACGACAACGACCGGGGTCTATGGCGCCCCCGAGTTCCCCATCCCCGAAGGTGGCGCCACGATGGAACACGACGGCCAGCGCGACGAGGTCCCCTTCCCCGCGATGGCCGGCTCCTGGTATCACCTCTCGAAGAGCCACGACGCCGCCAACCTCCGGCTCGCACACGACCAGTTCGACATCCCCATCTCCGACGTCCGGACCGCCATCACCTACGGGACTGAAACCGAAGAGACACGCACAGATGACCGGCTGAAGACGCGGCTCGACTTTGATTACTACTTCGGCGTCGTCGCCCACCGCTTTGCCGCACAGGCGGTCGCGGGCTACCCACTGACCGTCTACGGCAAAGGGGAGCAGCGCAAGCCGTTCATCGCGCTGGAAGATGCCGTCGAGGGGCTCGCACGGCTCGCGCTCGTGGACCCCGACGACCGACCTGACTCCCATACGGTCTACAACCAGGTGACCCGACCGGTCGCCATCGTCGACCTCGCGGAGACGATTCGCGATGCAGCCGCCGAGCAGGACCTCGACGTCGAGGTGACACACGTTGAGAATCCCCGCGACGAAGACGAAACCCACCAGATGGAGATCGACAACGACCGGTACCTGTCGCTGATCGGCGAGCAGCGCACGACACTTGCCGAGGGGCTCGGTGATGTCCTCGAGACGCTTGTCCGCTACCGCGACACCATCACCACCCACGAGGACCGCTTCCTCCCCGACGCGCTCCAATGACGCACGTACTCGTCACCGGCGGCTGTGGATACATCGGGAGCGTGCTCGTCCCCTTGTTGCGCCGCGACGGCCGCGTCGACCGGGTGACCGTCATGGACGACCTCTCCTCGGGAACCCCCCGTGCGCTGGCAGGCCAGCTGGGCGACGAGACCGTCCAGTTCCGCCAGGGCGATGTCCGCCAGTACGGCGACGTGGAGGCGGCCGCCCGCGAGGCCGATGCCGTCATCCACCTCGCAGCCATCACGGGCGCAGCCAGCACCCACGACCGGCGCGAGGCGACGATCGCAACCAACTATGATGGCACTGAGAACGTCTGCACGGCCGCCGGCAAGACTGGCGTCGACACGCTCGTGTTCGCCTCCTCGTGTAACGTCTACGGACGGGCACCAACGACCGATATCGACGAGACGGTCGCTCCCGAGCCGATTAATCCCTACGCGGAGACGAAACGCGACGCCGAGCAACTGGTCGCAGAGACCGGTGAAGAGTTCGGCGTTGATACCGTCTCGCTCCGACTCGCCACCAACTACGGCGACGCCCCCGGCGTTCGGTTCAACCTCGTCGTGAACAGCTTCGTCTTTCGAGCGCTCACCGGCCGTCCGCTGACGGTCTACGGTGATGGCTCGAACTGGCGGCCGTTCATCCACGTGCGGGATGCTGCTCGTGCCTACCGGGCGGCCGCGCTCGCGCCGGCCGACTGGCCCCAGAACGTGTACAACGTGGGCGCGACCGACGAGAACTACCGCGTGGCCGACGTTGCCCGACTCGTGAGTGAGGAGGTGGCGCCCGTCGATATCACGTACCTCGAGGACGAACACCCGGGCCCTTCGTACCACGTCAACTTTGACCGCCTCGACGAGACGGGATTCGCGCCCGAGTGGACGCTCTGCGAGGGCATCCGTGACCTACAGGAGGCGTTCGTCGATGAGTGACACTCCGCACGTCGCGGTCACCGGCGCCGCGGGCTTCATCGGCAGCCGGGTGGTCGGTGATCTCGCGCGTGCTCATCCTGACTGGACGCTCACCGCGCTCGACAACTTCTATCTGGGCGAGGTACGCGAGGTCGAGGGCGTCCCCGTCGAGCACGTCGATATCCGTCATCGGGAGGAGCTCGCGGAGGCACTCGCGGACGCCGACGCAGTCGTGCATCTTGCGGCTATCTCGGGGGTGGACGACTGTGAGCAGCACCCCGACCGCGCCTACGAGGTGAATGTCGCCGGCACGGCGAACGTCGCCTACTGCTGTCGACAGACCGGTGCGGCGCTGGCGTTCCCGTTCTCGATGGCCGTTATCGGTGATCCGCCTGGCTTCCCGATTACGGCCGATACGCGTCGTGACCCGCTGAACTGGTACGGCGAGACGAAGGTGCTCGGCGAGCGAACAATCGAGACGATGGCAGATGGGGCCTTCCCCGCCCACCTGTTCATGATCTCGAACCTCTACGGCGAACACACGGTGGGCGACCGAACGGTCTCGAAGAACACCGTCATCAACTTCTTTGTCGAGCGGGCGCTGGCCGGCAAGCCGCTCACTGTCTATGAACCGGGCTCGCAGGCGCGCAACTTCATCCACGTGAGGGACGTATCAGCGGCGTTCGTCGCCAGCGTTGAGCAGTTACTCGCTGACCGCACAGCCGGCGAAACTGGCGCCCGGGCCTTCGAGGTGGCCAGCGACGAGGACCCCAGCGTGCTGGCCGTCGCCGAGATGGTCCAGCGGGTCGCCAACGAGAAACGCGACATCGACGTTGACGTTGAAATCGTCGAGAATCCTCGGAGCGGCGAGACACTCGTCGACGAGTTTGGCGTCGATACGAGCACAATTGAGCAGGAACTCGACTGGCGCCCCGAGCGATCAGTTGAGGCGTCAATCAGAGAGCTGCTTTCGCCTGCCGACCACGAAATGTGACATCCTCCTCGGTGTACACGGCGGGAGTCTCTCCTCGAAAATGATAGGCCGTTCGCGACCCAACGCTGCTTGATGACACGCCCCACGACTGATGGGCACGAGCGGCTCGGGTTTCACTCACTGCAGACAGAGACAATCACCCAGCTCCCTGTCGAAGGCGACCTCCCGGGCTGGCTCTCCGGAAGTCTCGTGCGCAACGGTCCCGGTTCCTTCCGGGTCGGCAACGACAGCGTTGACCACTGGTTCGACGGGCTTGCGATGCTCACCCGGTTCACCTTCGACGACGGTGTCCAGTATGCGAACCGGTTCCTGCGGACGGATGCGTACGAGGCCGCGCAGGCCGGCACCTTCGAGGGGGGCTTCGCCACCGGCGAATCGACACTACGCGACCGGCTATGGAATGCTGTCCGCGGTGATGCCTACGATAACGCCAATATCATCCTCGAGCGAATCGGCGACGAGTATCTCGCGCTGACAGAGAGTCCGCGGTGGGTGCAGGTCGACCCGACGACACTCGACACACTCGGTCACCGCCAGTATGACGGTCCCGTGCCGAGTGGCGATCTTGCGTGTGCCCATCTGAAATACGACCCCGAGCGTGACGTCCACGTCAACGTCGAGACGGCCTTCGGCCGCCAGAGCCATTACCACATCTACGCGATGCGGGCCCCTGACCGCCGGAAGCTGCTCGCGTCCGTCCCAACCGACCGCCCGAGTTACATGCACAGCTTCGCGCTCACACCCAACTACGTCGTCCTCACGGCGTTCCCATTCGACGTGAACCCGCTTGCTTTCTTCAAACCCGGCCGACAGGGGCCGTTCGTCGAGAACTTCCAGTGGCGGCCCGATGCCGGCATGACCATCTACGTCGTCGACCGACGGGGTGGCGGCGTCGTCGGCGAGGCGACCGCCCCGGCCGTCTTCGGCTTCCACCACGTCAACGCCTTCGAGGACGACGGGGACGTGGTGTTCGACCTCGAGACGCTGCCCGACGCCGACGCTGTCGACAGTCTTGATCTCACGGCACTCCGTGCCGGCGAGCTTGAGGCCGTTGCGGGCCGGCTCGACCGCTATCGAATCAGCGACCCCGAAGGCAACCTGTCAATCGAGCGGACTGACCGGTTCGCCACCGGAACAGGTCTCCCGACCGTCTCACCGGCGACGTGGCTCGCCGAACATCGGTACGTCTACGCACAGGGGACCAACGAACCGGTGACCGAGTGGCCCCGCGCCGTCCGCAAGGTCGACACGGCTGACGGCGAGACGACCGACTGGACCGACGGGGGGCCCGTGAGCGAGCCCATCTTTGTCCCCCGTCCCGACGGCGACGCGGAGGACGACGGCGTTGTGCTGACGGTGATGCTCGACCCCGACGCTGAGCGGTCGCTGCTGGTCGTCCTCGACGCCGCCACAATGACTGAGCGGGCACGCGCCCCACTGCCTCACGCGCTCCCGTTCGACTTCCATGGCCGCTTCTTCCCCGAACTCGGCGGCTGACGGGCGACACTTACCTCCCTGCCGCCCGAACGCAACGCATGGCCAGCGACCAGCGCGCTGAGGGGATTTCGCCCGGCTACCGGCGCGGCTTCGAGACACAACCCGAGGAGCGACACGACGTACGACTCCCCGTCGAGGGGACACTACCTGACTGGCTGCAGGGCCGCTACATCGCGAACGGGCCGGGAGCGTTCGAAGCCGGTGACACCCCCCTCCGCCACTGGTTCGACGCGTTTGCGATGCTCCGCTCGTTTGTGTTCGCAGACGGCGAGATACGGTATACAAACCGGTTCGTCCGCAGCGACGACTATCGGTACGCCAGCGAGCACGGCGGCGTTCGTCGAATGCTCCCCGGTACGCCCGCGGACCGTTCTGTCCCGACGCGACTTCTCCAGGCGCTCGGTGGGCAGTTCCAAGACAATCCCTCCGTCGGTGTCGTCCGGTTTGGCGATCAGTGGCTTGCAGTGACGGAGTCGCCCGTCGGTATCCAGTTTGATCCCGAGACACTCGAGACGACTGGCCGGATCGACCTCACGGCCGGCCTTGAGTGTGATGTGACGCTCGGCCACCTCCATCGCGACGGCGATCGCTTCTACAACCTGGGTGTCTCCTACGACCGCACGGCGACGTACACGCTATTCGAGCGATCGAGCGACGGCGGCGCGCCGTCGCCACTCACCCGACTGCGTTTCGAGACAGCACCGTACGTCCATTCGTTCGCGATCACCGAGCGATACGCCGTCATCACGGTGAACCCCGTCGGACTCGACACGACGCGGCTGCTCACCGGCGCCGTCACCGGTGATACGTTCCTTGACGCCCTCGAACCGCTTGACGCGCCGCTGCGGTTCGTCGTTCTCGACCGCACGTCTGGCGACCACGTCCAGACCGTCGCCGCCCCCTCAGCATTCGTCTACCACCACGCTAACGCCTACGAGACGGCCGCCGGCATCGTCGTCGACTGCGTTGCCTACGAGGGCAGCGTCCGGCCGCTGACCGCGCTCTCGCTCTCGAATCTCCGGGCCGCGGACCCGGACCTCCCGACTGGTCACCTCGTCCGCTACCAGCTCCCACTCGACGGGAGCGACGCGACTCGACAGCGCATCCTCAAGGGGCCGGTTGAGTTCCCGACAATCGACTATGCCCACGATAACGGCCGTCCGTACAACAACCTCTACGCCGCTGAGACGGCCGGGACCGCAAGTCTCCCGACTGGGCTAGTGCGAGTCACCCCCGACGACGGTGATACGACTCGCTGGTCGGAGCCAGACACCTATCCCGGCGAACCGGTGTTTGTTCCCGGGCCAGACGGCGCGTCGGGCGTCCTGCTATCGGTCCTGCTTGACCCTGACGCTGAGCGGTCGCTGCTGGTTGTCCTTGATGCGGCGGAGATGACCGAACTGGCGCGGGCGCCGCTCCCGCATCGACTCCCGTACGGATTCCATGGCCAGTTCTACGGGCCGATCGCTCCTGGCCGGAGCATGAATTAGCAGACAGCGATGGTTACGTAGGCTTGGCCGTCCTGAATGGCGACGCCAATGCCAAGATGCGATGCGCCATCGAGTTCGAGCACGCGTCTGTCGTGAGTATCGAACAGCAGCGCATCTGCCAACGCTTGGCCGACATCCTCGGTAGACGAACTCGTCACGGTCGTCTGTGCGAGCCCTTCCATCTCCTCACGCTCTAGAACGTACGTGTCGCTGTTGTCACGGACGGCACAGTCCGTGAGGGTGGGGTCGCGCTCGTAGCGGTCGTCGGTCGTCACGCCGTCGATTGTGTGTGCGACCCGGTTGACGTCAGCCATCTGCGCGCTATGGTTCCGGGCCATCTCGGACAGTGCGGATGCGATGGTGCCGTTCGTCGCCATCGACTCGTCAGCCTGCGTCTCGGGGTCGTCTTGGTAGGCGGTCAGTTCGGACTCAACGACGGCTGCGACGGCAGATGCGTTGGGCGCCTCGACTGACGCCGGCGTGGGCGTCGGCGTAGCCGTCGGGGTGGCTGTCGGCGTCGGTGTTGGAGTTGCGGTTGCCGTTTGCGTGGCTGTCGGCGTTGAGGTCGGTGTTGCCGTCGGTGTGGGTGTCACAGTGGCTGTCGGTGTCGACGTGGCCGTGGTTCTGGGCGTCGGCGTGGGCGTCGTATCCCCGCCGCCGAGCGGCAGCCCCACGAATGCGGCGGCGCCACCGACGAGCAGGAGCAGCACCACGACGCCGATTGCGACGAGGTTCCTGTTTACCACGCGAGCCCCCCGTCGGACCGCCGAACGCAGCGTGGCGTGGCTGGGCGACCCGACATCTTACCGGTGTCTCTCGACACGCGCTAATAAATCGTCGGGCGACGACCCCGATAGCTCTTTGATGCTACACCGCGAGTGGCCGGTATGATGAATCGCCGGGACCTGCTGCGCCGGGTGGCGCCGGCGCTGTCCGGCGGGGTGTTCTGCGGCGTCGCGACCAATGCGGGGCCGTGGCTCACGGACGGGTCGACCGACGGAGGGGTCCGATCGCTGGCCGAGACCGGGGAGAAGTCGGCGGCTATCGCGGACACCAGCGAGACGAGCGGCGAAACGGCCGCCAAAGACGCGCTCGTCACTGTCGAGGAGTTCGAGGAGGAGTTCACACTCGGGCCCGGGGACCGACGGACGTGGTCGTTCCAGTTCTCCGCAGAGACGACGCTCACCTACGACCTCGTCGTCCGGTGGGGGCCCGCACAGCCGGGTGCGGATCTCATCGCGTTTGGGTCGACCGAGGAGTTCCGCGCCTACCTCGACGACCGCCGAGCGCGGTACCTCTCTGAGGGAAGCATCTTCGGGAAATTGAATCTCGATGTTGTGAACTATACTGTCCCTCCCGGAACATACCATCTCGTCGCAGACAATACCGACTGGATTAAGGGGTTTACTGATACCGCTGACGACGAAACAACCACTCCTGACGACACTACGGAGGTGCCGAACGGGTCACCACCCAACGACTCCTCGGACGGCTCGGCAGCGCTCGGCATCGACTTTGAGTTTACTGCGGAACAGTAGCCTCGCCCGCTCGCTCAATTGCGTCGGCGACTGCCGTCGCGTCTGACTCGGATGTGAGCTCGTACTCGTCGGTCTCGAGACCGTGGATCAGCCGAATGCTCGGTCCCTGAACAGTGACGTCGTTGAGCCGCGATAGCTTCACGCCACGGACGCTCGACTCGAAGAGCACCTTCCGAATCGCGAGTACCCGGTGGGTGGTGACTACGAGCCGGGTCGCCCAGCGGTCGACGAGCCCGTCCGTACAGCGGGCGGCGGCGACGAACTCCTCACCAGGCATCAGTGCCCCGCGGAGGAGCGTCGCAATGCGGTCTTCGAGCGCCTCCCCGCTGTCGTACACTGTCGGGGGGATACGCGGCCGCCTAATGAATGTTGGCGCCCTCGGCCGCAGCCGGTCGCGGCGGGGACGCCCCCGACCCCGGGCGTTTTGTCAGGTCCGCCCCATGCACTGTCATGGGCAGCCGACCGGAGACGCGGGCAGGAGTGGCCGATGTCGAGTGCGCAGACACAACGGCGCTCGTCACCGGGTCGACCAGCGGCATCGGTCGGGCGACAGCGCTCGCGCTCGGGCGGTTGGGCGCGGACGTCCTCGTTCACGGCCGTGATGCCGAGGCGGGTGCGTCGGTCGTCGACGAACTGTCCGCCCTTGGCAGCGACGCTCGGTTCATCGCCGCCGACTTCGCCGAGGTCGACGCTGTCCGCGAGCTTGCGCAGACAGTCCGGGCCGAGACGGATACGCTCGACCTGCTGGTGAACAACGCCGGTGGCCTCTTTCGGGAGGGTCGGCTGACCGACCTCGGCGTCGAGTACACCTTCCACGTCAACCACCTCGCCCCGTACCTGCTCACGACCGACCTGATTGACCACCTCTCGCCAGGCGCGCGGGTCGTTACCACTGCCTCGGCTGCCCACCGCGGCGTCTCGTTAGATATCGACCGGGCCACCCATGTCGGCCGCCACGTCGGGCTGTGGGCGTACAGCCACTCGAAGCTGGCAAACGTGCTGTTCGCGGCCGAACTCGCGCACCGGCTGTCAGCCGCGGACCGTGTTGTCGTCTCCAACAGCGTCCACCCTGGTGCCATCCCTGGCTCGGGATTCAGCCGCTTTCTCCCCGGCCCGCTCCCCTCACTCGTCCAGGCGTTCGAGACTATACCAGGGGTCACTGATGTCGCGGACGGCGCCGCCGAACTGCTCTACGTCGGTCTCGCCGACCAGACGGCCGACGTCACGGGTCGCTATTTCGCGAACCAGCGGCCAACCCAACCGTCGATGGCCGCGCGCGACACCGAGAACGCCCGGCTGCTCTGGCGGCGCAGCGCCGACCTGCTCGATATTGAGGAACCGCTTGCCGATGCGATCTCCGCTTAGGTCGGCGTAGCCCACGGCGCGCCGTCGGGGTCGAACCGCCGGTACCGGCGGTCGATGGCGTCAATGCGTGCGAGTTCCTCGTCCGTGAGGTCCACCTCGAGTCCGGCGTAGTTGTCGCGGATGTGTGCACCACCGGTCGCCTTTGGAATCGGTGCGACGCCCTGTTCGAACAGCCACGCGAGACACACCTGTGCCGGCGAGATGCCCCGCTCCTCGGCGACGGTCTGGACGACGGGGTTCTCGAGTGCCTCTCCCCGACAGAACGGCGCGTATGCCACGAGGTCGATATCCCGCTCGACACAGGCGGCGACAAGTTCGTCACGCGGCGGCAAGAGCGGGTGGATCTCGACCTGGTTCGCGACGATCGGCGCCTCAAGCAGGTCGTCGGCCTCCGCGAGCAGGGCGGGCGTGAAGTTGCTCACGCCGACGTGGCGCGTCAGGCCGGCCTCATGGAGAGCGTCGAAGGCGGGCAGCGTCTCCGCCGGTTCGTAGGCACTCAGCGGCCAGTGAACATACAACAGGTCGACGTACTCGAGGGCCAGCCGGTCGAGCCTCGCCTGGGCGGTATCCCGAACGTCTGCGGGCGCGAGGTTCTCGGGGTGAATCTTCGTCGCCACGAACACCTCCTCGCGGTCAACGTCGGCGGCGGCGATTCCGTCACCGACCGCGCGTTCATTGTCGTACATCTGTGCTGTATCGATGTGACGGTAGCCCGTCTCGAGAGCCGTACGGACGCTCTCGGCGCACTGCTCGGGGTCGTCGTTGCCCGAGGTGCCCAACCCGAGGCGGGGAACGATATCGGTCACATCGGAGGGTGACGCGACCGGGCAAAGAACCCTCCGGGCCGGCCTCACCCGAGGAACTGCCGCTGGCGGGCCGCCCGCGTCACCTCCGAGCGGACCGTCTCCTCGTCGTCCGTCTCGAGCGCCTCGAGTACGGCGGTCGTCGCTGACTCGTGGACAGGATCGGTCTCGACGTCGACGTACTCGAGGCCAGCCTCCAGTCGCTCACGGTTGAGGTCGAGCAGCTCGGTACACTGCGGGTTGTAGTAGCGAGCAGCATCAGCAAGCAGGTCGAAGAACGCGGGGAACGCGTCCTCGACGAACTCGACGTCGGCGGCCGTGAGCCCGTCCAGCCCGAGGAGGGTCGGCGGACATCCGACCGAGTAGAGCGCGGCCGTGTAGCCGATAGCGCGGGGCAACTGATTCTCCCCCACCTCCCGCGAGTAGCCGAACAGGCCGACGTGCAGTTTCCGCGCCCGGCGGTCAGGCACATACCGCGAGAGCCGGTTCACCGTCGGTGCAATAGCATCCACCTGCTGGGCGTACGCCTCGGCGGTGCGGTCGACGACCGCAAGCGCCCGCTCAGCGTCGATGCCGTCCGGCGGTCTCCCAAGGTCGGCCGCTTTCACCTGGTCGAGAGCGGCGGTCACCTCGTCGACAGGGTAGTCATACTTGAACGCCGACTGGACGGTGAACGTCTCCACCTCGGGATAAGCGTCGACAGTCCGGTCGACGGCCGGCGGGGCGAAGCCGCCGCGGAACGGCGCCGGGCCCGCCCCCAGCATCGGGTGGATGTCGATGGCTTCGGCGTCGGCCATCCGGTAGAGCCGCGCGAGTGCTACCTTGTTGATGAGGTCGGCCGCAAGCGAGCCGTAGTTCAGCGCGGGGTCGGACCGCGCGAGGAACACCCGCACCGACGATTGGTCACTGGTGCGGGCGTACTCGCGGACGATATCGTCGGCCGACAACAATGCTGCCCGTTGCTCGATAAGAGGGATGACGCCCACCGTATCGGGCTGGAAGCTCCCCACCCAGTCGGCGACTGTCCGGCCGTCGCCGATTTCGCGGTCGGTCTTGCCGGCGACGAACTCCTCGTAGTAGCGGTGGACGGCATTCACCTGCGCGGCATCGGTCACCATCGGGACGATAACCTCGTGGATGGGCGCGACCGTGGACAGGTCGAACTCCTCGGCGTACCGTGCGGCTGCGTCGTACGACCGCGGGATGGACTCCAGGATCTCCAGCAGAATCTTCGCCTCCGACTCCTCGACGGCCGGGTTCGGCCCGCGCAGCGTGAGCCGAACATCCTCGCCGAGTCGCGTGGCCCGGAAGTACTCGTCGTACCGCGAGAGCAGCTTCTTGACTGCGTACTCGTCGCCCTCTTTCCCCTCGAAGTCCCACATCTGCTCGTCACAGCCGAGATGTGAGTAGACGTAGTACGCCTCCTGTATCTCGTCGTCCCCCTCGATAACGTCGCCCTCTGCGAAGAAGGGAAGCGTCGCGTTGTCCGGGTGCTGAGTGCTCATCAGCCGCGGCACGTCTGCCATACTCGTAATACGGCACCCGCGGTGAAAAGCGACGGTGGCGGCCCGTCGGTGTCTGTGTCGAGCGTTATCGCGGCGCATACAGCCGCACACGGCCGAACGCGGCCTGTTCGGGGCTGGCCTTATCGTGGCCAGGTGCCTACCTGCCAGATATGTACGCCGGCGGCGACCCCGTGGCCCGGCTCCGTGAGTGGCAGACTGTTTCGCGTGACCACTTCGACGCGCAGGTCCGTGAGGAGGCCGCCGTACTCAAAGAAGAGCTGGCCGCCGGGACGTTCGACAACCCCGGGACGACACTCGGGCTCGAGTACGAGCTCTACGGCGTCGACCGCGGGGATGCCCAGCTCCGCCGGCTGCCCCGCTCGCTGCTGGGCTATCGTCGCGTGATGCCGGAACTCGGACTCCACAATGCCGAACTCAACAGCTGTCCCCAGCCGTGCAACGATTTCGGCCTGCGAGCGCTCTCGCGAGGCGCGGCTGCAGCGTATCGCCGGGTCGGGCGCGCTGCCGCCGCCGAGGACATCCGGCTCGTGAGCGACGGGCTCTGGACGGTGCCACCAGCCGACCGAACGGCGCACGAGTACCTCACGGCAGCCACCGAGGCCGAGGGACTCACGCTCGGCGTCAACGTCACCAACAAAGCCCGGTACCACGGGTTCGCCAATACGGACCGCGGCATCGGCGGCCACCTTGATGTCCCCGGCGTCTCCCTCGAGGCCGACTACCCCGCATTCGTCGCGCTGACCACGTCGATCCAGCCACACTACCAGTGTCGGTCGGCAGCGGACCTGCCGAGCCAGTTCGGCTACGCGCTCCGCGTTGCGGGTCCGCTGCTCGCGTTGGCGGCCAACTCGCCCGTCCTGCCCGCTGACCTTTACGACGGTACCCCCGACCGGGCCGTTCTCCTCGAAGAAGGATGGGCCGAACACCGCGTCCCTATCTACGAACAGGTGATCAACGGTGGGAACGGGCCGGGGAAGGTGCGCTTCCCCGATGATATCGACTCGGCGGCCGCAGCCGTCGATGCGATTGTCGAGGACACGACGCTCGTGCCCGCCAATCCCGACAGGGAGGGCCGGTTCGACGACGCGTTCGCCCACCTCTGCCACAAACACGGCTCATACTGGCGGTGGATCCGGCCTGTCTTCGAGGGAGCTACCGAGGGCGACGCAAACGTCCGCATCGAGTTCCGGCCGCTGCCCGCCCAGCCCACTGTCCCGGACACGGTGGCGCTGGTGGCCGCCCTCGCCGGCCTGCTGACCGAACTCCACGCCCAGCAGCACCCCGTCGCAGACCTCTCGTGGGACCGGGCTCGTGAGAATTTCTACGCGGCCGCCCGAGACGGCCTCGAGGCCAATCTGGAGTGGATTACGACGACAGGCGACCGCACCACCGATTCCGAGCGGCTGTTCGAGGATCTGCTGACGGCGGCGACCGATGGGCTCGAACGGCACGGGGTCGCGCCGACGCGGGCAGCCGCGTGGCTTGCACCCCTGCGCGCTCGGGTGACCGCTGGCCGGACGCCCGCGGGCTGGAAGCGCGGTGCCATCGCGGCCCGACTCGACGCCGGGGCTGACCCGGCGGCGGCCATCCGCGACACCCAGCGACGCTACGTCGACCGACAGACGGAGACGCTGTTCGGCGGCGCACTCACTGACTGGCCCGCGCCGGCGCCGGTGGCGGTCGACGCCTAACTACGACTGGACAGCGACATCGTCGCCGACCGTGAGTCGCGTTCCGCGGTCGGCTTCGGGGATTCGGGCGATGAGCGTCAGCGTGTAGTGGTGGTCGAAGGCGTCAGCGTCAGCCCACGCAGGGAACGTCTCGCGGCGCCGCTCGACAAACCGCTCACGGAACTCTGGCGTCGGCTCGCCCGTATCGGGGTCTCGCTCGGGGACGACACACCGCCCGCACGGCGTGACGCACTCGAACTGGACGCCGCCGATTGAGAACGTCGGTGCGTCCGCCCCGGCGAAGCGATCCTCCCAGAACGCCGGCACCCCCGCGACCTCGACGTTCGTGCGGAGCCGCCGGCGCACACTCTCGACGGACAAATCGTCGAACCACGAGGCCACCTCGCGCAGTGTCGCCGTACTGACGACCGACGGGCCCGCCGAGGGACGGTCTGGGAACCCCTGTGTCCCGTCCCGGGCCAGCCGTAGGTCCAGCTCGAAGAACTCGCCGAAGAAGGCCGCGGCTCGCTCGCGGTCCGCCGGCAGGTCGAACGCGTGCCGCTCGCCGGCGGGCGTCTCGACGCTGTATGTCCCCGTCGCTGGGTCGAAGTCGGTCGCGAGGTCGTGGACCCGGGGAGTCCGCTTCCCGTTGACCACCTCGTCAGTGGCGTCGAACAGCGCGTACTCCCGGTCGAACGCGAGCGTGCCGCCCTCGCGGACCGCCGCCGCGTCCACCTCGATGCCATTGAGCCCCTTCACCGGGTATACCCGCAGTCCGGCGAGCCGTGGATGTGTCATACACTGGCTTCGACCCGCGGGGGCGTAGGCGTTTGCGTTGCCCCCAAGGCCGAAGCCGCCGCGCCGCGACCCCTGGGTATGCCAGCGTTCGACCCCAGCCGCGTCGAGGCAGTCACCTTCGACTCGTACGGCACGCTCGTCGATACTGCGGCCGCCGCGTCGGTACTCGAGGGAACCGTTGCTAACCCGGACGCGGTCGCCCGTGAGTGGCGTGAGAACGCGCTGTTCATGTCCGTCGTCGCTGGCCCACTGGACACCTACGAGACCTACATGGAGCTCCACCGGCTGGGGCTAGCAGACGCGCTCCGGGCGGCCGGCCGCGACCCGACCGACGAGCGACTGCGCGAACTGAACGCCGTCTACCACGAACTGGCGCCCTACGACGACGTCGCCGGTGCCTTTACCCGACTGGACGCGGCCGACTACGCGCCGTCAATACTCTCGAACGGCGATCCGGCAATGCTCACGTCGCTCGTCGAGACGACGGGCATCGAGACGACGGTCCACGAGCAGGTGAGCGCCGACGCACTCGAGACGTTCAAGCCAGCCCGCGCGCTCTACGAGTACGCCGCCGACCAGCTGGACGTGCAGCCGACTCACGTGGCCCACGTCACCGCCCACTGGATGGACGTGCAGGGCGCCCAGAACGCCGGTATGCAGGGAGTGTGGCTGGACCGAGGAGACGCTCCGTGGACCGCTTACGGTGGCGAGCCTCACCTTACGGTCGACTCACTCGCAACGCTGTGTGACCGACTGTTCGACTAGAGCGGCCCGAACCGCGCTGGCGGTCGCCGATGATCGCTCGCCTGCTCGAACGCGTACCCGAGGTCAAACAGTCGCGACTCGTCGAACGCCCGCCCGAGCAACTCGACGCCGACGGGGAGGCCGTTGTCGGTGAACCCGGCGGGGACGACGAGGCTTGGCAGGCCGGTGTGGGCCGACAGTTCACAGTTGAGTTCCTCGAACGGTTGATGAGCCGGTATCTCGACGGGCGGCACCCGCGAGGGCGGGTAGGCGAGCGCGTCGAGGTCGTGCTCGACGAGACACGCGAGTGTCTGCTCGCGGAGCGTCTCCCGGCGGCGGAACCGGCGGAGGTAGTCGACGTTTCGATCGACGACGTCGGGATTGACATCGAAGATGCCCGCCTCGTCGAACCGCTCGGCGACCGATGGCGTAATCTCACCGGTGTCGTAAATCTCCCGGAGCGTCTCGTGGGGGGGGTCCTCAAGTTCGGCGAGATACGCGTTCACGTCGCGGGCAAACTCGTAGCCGAGTACGCGCGCACTCGCCAGATAGTCGGGGTCGACCGGCTCGCAGTCGACCAATGTGGCGCCCGCCGCTGCCATCTCCGACAGCGCCTCCTCCACGACGTCGGTAACGGCGGCAGCACCCGCAGCGTCGTTCGATTCGTCGGCGAGCCCGAACGCACTGCGGACAACGCCGATACGGGCGTCGGCGAGTGCGTCGGCATTGAGCGGCCGGTAGCCGTCATCCGGGACTGCGTCTGCCCCGCGGGCCGTGACCGAATCTGTGGGGTCGTAGCCGGCCATGACCTCCAGCAGGCGGGCGGCGTCTGCCACCGTCCGCGCGATAGGGCCGGCAGTGTCCTGCGTACTCGCCAGCGGAACGATGCCGGTCCGGCTCACCAAGCCCCGGGTCGGCCGGACTCCCACGCAGTCGTTGAATGCCGGCGGCGATCGCACCGACGAGCAGGTGTCCGAGCCGGTCCCGAGCAGGGCGAGGTTGGCGGCGACGGCCGCCGCGGTGCCGCCACTCGACCCCGATGGCCGGTGGTCGAGATCGTACGCGTTGCGCGTGGCCCCGCCCAGTGAACTGACGGTGTCGACGCCGAAAGACAGCTCCTGCAGATTCGTCTTCCCGAGGACGACCGCGCCCGCCGCGCGAAGCTGCTCGACGACGAACGCGTCTCGGTCTGGCTGGGAATCGGCCAGCGCCGTCGAGCCAGCCGTCGTCGGCATGTCGTGGGTGTCGTGGTTATCCTTGAGAAGCACCGGTACGCCGTGGAGTGGGCCGACAAACCCGTCTCGCTCGCGGGCGGCATCCAGTTCGCGAGCCCGCTCCCGAGCGGCGTCGTTCACCGTGAGGACGGCGTTGAGCGTGTCGTCGTACGCCTCGATGCGCGCGAGATAGCCGTCGACGAGCGCCTCCGCCGTCAGCGTCCCGTCTCGCATTGCGGCGTGGACATCGGCGATGGTTGCCTCCGTGAGGTCGAAGCTCATGTAGACGCTCGTACCACGCGCCGACTGGGCCGTGAATCTACCGCCGCGGCTGCGGTCGCAAATGCATTTGCCCGCCCGGGCATAACAACGGACAGATGGCCTACGAGTACACCGGCGACGCGGCAAGCGAGCTTGTGGCGGCCTACCGGGCCGACGAGTCGCCGTTCCCGACCGACAACGGCCGCACGTACCCACGCCGCGACTATCTGCGTGACGAGCCCACGCTGCTCAAGCAGCTGCTGTTCCCGCGCTGTTGGAACGCGACCGACCTCGTCGGCGACGAATCGGCCGTCCGCGAGCGACTCTCCCAGCTCGGTGACTGCATGCACAAGGGCGTCACCGCCGCGAGCGGCCGCGGGCCAGCGGCCGCCCGGCGGCTGGTCGACGACCTGCTCGACGGACTGCCGGCGGTGCGGCGGACGCTCAAGAAGGACGCGGAGGCCGCTTACAAAGGCGACCCCGCGGCCAAGAGTTACTGTGAGATCATTCGCTCGTATCCGGGGTTCCACGCGGTCATGACCCACCGGGTGGCTCACCGCCTCTACGAGGCGGATGCCCCCGAGTACGCCCGGGAACTCACCGAGTACGCAAAAAGCGAGACAGGCATCGATATCCATCCCGGGGCGACGATTGGCGAGTACCTCTTCATCGATCACGGGACAGGCGTGGTCATCGGTGAGACGGCGACGGTGGGCGACTGGGCGCGCATCTACCAGAACGTCACGCTGGGCGCACTCCACTTCGAGGAGGCCGAAGGCGACGACCACGCGCTGGCGAAGGGGTACAAGCGCCACCCAGACGTGGGCGACCACGTCGTTATCGGCGCCGGGTCGAATGTGCTCGGCGCTATCGAGATTGGCGACCACGTCAGCATCGGCGCCAACTCCTGGGTGACCGATGACGTCCCTGACCACACCAGCGTCTACGTCGCCGACCACCCCAAGCAGACGCGCAAATCAAACGATTGAGGCTGATTCCCCCGACTTTAGGCGCGGGAGGAAGTCAATACCCCGCGAACTCGTCTGCGACGGCACCCGCCTCGCGGAACTCCGCCCCCGTTTCCTGCGCGTGGCCGATGAACTCCCCCAGCCGCGCAAGCCGGTCGGGGCGGCCGATGACCTGTGGATGCATCGTGAGTACGAAGACGCCGTCGTCGGGCGCATAATCGAACTGGGCGCGCCAGTCGTCGAACACCGCTTGTTCCGCGGTGTAGCCCCGCTCGCTGGCGAACGCCAGCGGTGGGTAGTCGTCCCGGGCCCACGATACCGGGAGTTCGACGAGGTCGGTCGCCTCGCTGGGATCGTAGGCGCCGGTCGACTCGGGACTGTCCTGCCGGACCCGGTAGGGCGTGAACTCGCGGGCCATCCCCGAAGAGGAGTACTCGAAGCCCAGCTCACAGAGCAGCTCGACCGTATGTTCGGAGTAGTCCCACGAGGGCGAGCGGTAGCCCGCCGGGGCTGTCCCGGTCAGCCGCTCGATGCTCGCAATGCCACGCTCGATATCGGTCCGCTCCGCGGCACGGCTGTCGTAGGCACCCGGCGGTGTGTGACTCCAACCGTGGTGGCCTACCTCGTGGGCTGCGGCCACCCGCTCGCAGACATCGGGAAAGCTGTCGATTGTATGGCCCGGCACGAACCACGTCGCGGGCAACTCGCGATCGGCGAGAAAGTCGAGGACGTTCGGTGCGCCAACTTCCGCGCCATACAATCCCCGCGAGCGGTTGGTCGGTGTGTTCCGGCCGTCGCCCATATGGAGCCACGGCGAGACGGCATCGAAGTCGAACGTGAGACAGACGGTCGGTGGCACACCACGGGGGCGGCCGCAGGCCACTAAAGTGTAGCCGCGGGTTAGTCGTCGCTCACCGCGCGGCCGGCCGACGCCGTGGCTGCCGCCGGCGCTGGCCCGTCAGCAGCTGGCAGACGAATCTGGACGACCGTCCCTCGCGGTGTGTTCTCGGCAAAGGAGAGTGTCCCGCCCATCCGGGTGACACCCCACTTGACCGTCCACAGCCCGAGCCCCTGCCCGTGCTGGAGTGGATTCTCCGTGCCGGCCGCGAGTACGCCTGTCTCCATGTCGGGGATGCCGGGGCCGTTGTCGCTGACGGCGAGTCGGAGCCCCTCGTCGGTGCGGTCGACCGACGCGACGACGACCGGTGAGGCGGCGTCATTGTGCTCGCAGGCGTTCTCGAGGACATTCCGGGCGACCACCGTGAACACACGCTCGTCGACAGCTGCGACGGCGCCGTCTGGTACCGCGACGGTCACCTCGACCTCAGGATATGCCACCCGGAGGTCCTCCGCAACCGACTCGAGTACCGCGCCCACCGCAGTCTGCGGATCCGCGGGCACGTCGAGTGCCATCACGCGTTGTGTCTCGCGGGCCCGCTCGCTGAGCGACAACAGGTCGTCAGCCAGCGACTGAATGCGCGCGGCTTCCCCGGAATCGTCTCCTACGAGATCGGCGTATCCGCGAATGGCGTTCAACTCGTTGCGGTAGTTGTGCCGGAGCACACGGTTGAGGACGGCCAGTCGTTGCTCGCGCGTCCGTCGCTGGGTGACGTCCCGCAGGACGACCGCCGTCCCGGCGATGTTCCGTCCATCGTCGATTGGGGCCAGTGTCGGGTGGAACTGGCGTTCGCCCTCAGCAGTCGCGAGCGCGACCCCTTCGTCGCCGGCCTGACGGAGCCTGTCGGCATTCACGCCAAGGACCGTCTCGACCGTGGTCCCTACGGCCGCCCGCTCGCTCGTCTCGAAGCATCGCTCGGCGGGGGCGTTCAGCCGGAGCACGCGGTCCTCGCGGTCGAGGACGAGCACCGCTGCCGGCATCGTGTCTAAGACGGTCTCCGGGCCGATGGTTCCGGCCTGCGGCTGGGAGTCGAACAGCCCGTAGTGGCCGACGGCGACGATAGCGCCGGCCGCGCTCACGGCGTAGCCGCCTGCAATCACGGTCAGTGCCACGTTGCGAGCGACACTCGCCGCGAGCGCCGGCATCCCCACGTACGCCGCCCACGGCCAGACGCCGGTTCCGGCGAGCGACAGCCCGAGCCCGGCCGCGAGATGGCGGTAGCGGCCCACCGCGCTCGCGATGACGCCGACAGCTACCAGTGTTACCCCGCTTGCGTAGTAGATGCCGAGGTCACGGACTGCCCCGAGCAGTGTCGACGCGACAGGGCCGAGCGAAAGAGTGGTGAACACGGGACGACCGCCCGTCATCGCGCCCTGCATCATCCCCGACATCGCGCCGCTGGTTGAGGCAGAGGGGACGACTGAGAGCGCTGTTCCGGCAGCCGCCGCGAGGATGGCCGGCGTGAGGACAGCTGCTTGCTGAATCCGCGTCCGTGGGACGGCAAGGCCGTAGTACTCGAAGCAGAACAGACCGAAGACGACCGGGATCGCGAACAGCGCATTCAGCCACAGTAGGTGGTAGGCTCCCGGCGACGGTGCGACGGCGGCGAACACAAGTGCCGACCCGCCGACCACGCCGAGCAGCCAGCCGAACAGCCGCTCGGCCGGCGTCGGTCCGTCTCGTAGCCGCCAGGCCAGCGCCACAAACACGATTCCGGTTAACCCGGCGACCGCCTGCGAGAACAGCGTCAGCGACTGGACCATACTGGGTGACGCGGCACCATCAGAAAAGCCGTTGTGCAAACTCGGTGTAAAGTTCCCTCAGAATCAGGCGGGATACGCGTCGTGCCATGGACAGACGCGCTCGTAGGCGGCCGCCGCGGCGACGACATCCCGTTCGGCGAGCCGCGGACCGACAAGTTGGAGCCCGACCGGCAGCCCGTCGTCCGTTTGGCCCGCAGGCAAAGCGGCGACGGGCTGGCCAGTCATATTGAACGGTTGGGTGAGTAGCCAGCCGCGCCGCGGGTCGATCTCCATCCCCTCGATTTCGGTCGGGTGCTCGCCCACCTCGAACGGTGGCACACACAGCGTCGGACAGACGAGCAGGTCATACTCGTCGAACAGGTCGGTCATCGCCGAAAGCACCTCGCTCCGGGTCCGCTGGGCAGCCGTCAGCTCCCGCGTCGATACGTCCTCAGCCTTGAGGATGGTCTCGACGGTGGAGTCGGCAAGCCGGTCTCGGTCCGCGCCCCGCGGGTCGTAGCCCTCCGTCTCCAGCCCGTCGAAGAGCCCCTCCCAGAGCACCGTCGCGAACGTGTAGTAGGCGTCGAGGATTTCATCCTGTGTCAGGTCGAGCGCCGGGTCCGCCCGGTCGACGGTCGCGCCCGCCGTTTCGAATGCGTCGACGGCCTCGCCGACCACCTCGCGGACTGGCGTCGCAACCGGGTAGGTGTCGAGTGCGGGGCTGTAGGCGACCTGCAGGTCGTCGACCGGCTCGTTCACCGCGTCGACGAACCGAGTCGACGGGGCCGGTAGCGCGAACGGGTCCGCGGGATGAGGCCCGGCGAGCACGTCCAGCGTGAGGGCGGCATCCTCGACGGTGCGGGCCAGCGGGCCGAGGTGGCTGAACGGCGTGTGAGCGCTGAAGGCGTTGCGGTCGTCGGCCATCGGCACCCGACCGAACGTCGGCTTCAGGCCGACGACGCCACAGCAGGCGGCAGGCGTCCGGATGGAGCCGCCAGTGTCCGACCCCTGTGCGATGGGAACTAGCCCGTCCGCGAGCGCCGCGGCCGCTCCACCCGAGGAGCCACCGGAGATGTGGCCGGGCGCGAGCGGCGACTCCGTCGGGCCGACGACACGGTTGTGGGTCGTACAGCCGAGGCCGAACTCTGGCGTGTTCGTCTTGCCGACGATGATTGCGCCTGCCTCGACGAGCCGGTCGACAAACGGCTCCGATTGGTCGGCGACGTACTCCTCGAACAGCAGTGAGCCGTTGGTCGTGCGGACGCCCGCGACGTCGTCGAGATCCTTGATCGCGATGGGCACACCGTGGAGCGGCCCGAGCGGCTTGCCCTGCTCGATGGCCTGCTCGGCCGCGCGAGCCTGCTCGCGGGCGCGATCAGCGGTCACGGTGACGAAGGCGTTCGTCCGGTCGTTGCGGGCCTCGATGCGGTCAAGCGTGGCCTCAACGACGGCGACGGGCGACAGGTCACCCTCGCGGATACCGCGTGCGATACTCGCCGCCGAGCGCATGTGAAGTGGTGGCACGGCAATTCGTCGCGGGGGCGTGAGCAAAAACCCCTCGGAGCGCCGACAGGGGGTTTGATTGTCACTCGTTTGCACAGCACAAGCGTATGTCGACGCTACTCGACGGGCGGACCTGTCTCGTCACGGGCGCATCACGCGGTATTGGGCGCGGTATTGCGGAGGAACTCGGGCGGCGCGGCGCGAATGTCGCGGTTAACTATCGCTCCTCGGAGGGGGAAGCCTACGATGTCGCCGAGACCATCGAAGAGGAGGGCGGACGGGCAGTGCCTGTCCAGGCGAACGTGGCCGACCTGGAGGCCGTCGAACGGATGCACGAGCAGGTTCAGGAGGCGTTCGGCTCCGTCGAGGTGCTCGTCAACAACGCGGGCATCACCGTCGACCGGAAGTTCGAGAACATGACCCGCGAGGACTGGGACCGGGTCGTCGACGTGAACCTCGGTGGCCTGTTCAACTGCACGAAGGTCTGCTTCGAGGACATTCGAGAGGCTTACGAGGGCCGGCTCATCAATATCTCGTCGGTCGTCGGCCAGCAGGGCAACTACGGGCAGGCGAACTACGCGGCCACCAAGTCAGCGATGTTCGGCTTTACGCGGACGGTGGCGTTGGAGCTCGCTCGGGAAGGATCGACGGCCAACTGCGTCGCGCCCGGCTTCGTGCTGACGGACATGCTTAAGGATGTCCCAGAGCGCGTCCAAGAGGGCATCCTCGAGCGCATCCCATTAGAGCGGTTCGCCGAGGTGGAGGATGTCGTGGGCGTCGTCCGGTTCGTCGCCAGCGAGGAGTCGAGCTATATGACCGGCCAGGTGCTTGGCGTCAACGGCGGCATGGAGTGGTAGTTTCGCGCGCTGTCACAGCCGAGACGAAGCAGTGTACCGTCGTTTCTACTGTACGCTGCCGTGATTACGACCCAAGGGGGAGGGGTGCGGCTCGACTGCGCTCGCTCCTGGAAGACAAGCCGGAAATGCTCATCAAAGTGGTCCGGCCGTTCATCTTCGCCTCACTGGTTCGACCGGCCTATCGAACTCGATGCGGATGAATTTGTTCTCGGCCACAAGAACAAACTCTACATCAGCCGCTGGGGGGTTCCAGTCTCGTACCGTCACCAGCGCGAATCGGCTACTCGGCAGGCGTAGAGCCTCATCGACGCCGGCAACTACGCGCCGCCTCGGAGCGAGTTACCAGTTGTACAACGCGTCCTCAAATATATCGTACACGTCGCTTTCGGTGACAGGGCGTGGATTGCACCGCAACAACCGCTGCTGGCTCTCGTAGGTCCGCTCGGCCAGCCAGCCGAGGTCGTCCTCGTCGATGCCTGCCAACTCTGCCAGACCGCTCGGAAGCACGTTTAGATCCCGTTGTAGTTGGACGTACTGCGCTTTGGCGGCGTCGGCGGCCTCGCGGGTGCTCATTCTAGCCGTATTTACCCCGAGCAGGTCGGCAATCTCAGCGTACCGGTCCGGATCGGAGGCGGCGTTGTAGCCAAGCGTGCTCGCGGGCGTCAGCACGGCAATCGTCTCGCCATGATACGTGTGATACCGGTTGCCGACGGGGTAGGCCATCGCGTGGGCGAGGTTCGCGCCCGCGGTGAGGCCGGCGATAGCGCCGAATAGCGCCCCTTGGAGCATCTTCGAGCGCGCCTCTAGGTCGTCGCCGTTGTGGACGGCCCGGCGGACGTTCCCCGAAAGCAGTTCGATGGCGCGCTTCGAGAACAACTCGGTGACGGGCGTTCGCCCGGCGTAGACCGGCCGTTCGCTCGCCTCCGTCGCCTGGAGCATGCTGTCGAACTCGTGGGTGGTGTACCCCTCGATGGCGTGACCGAGCGCGTCCATCGCGGTCCGGGCTGTCTGGGCCGCCGGCAACGTCGTCGTCAGCGTCGGATCCAGCACTGCGGCGTCCGCCCGGACGTGGTGACTCGAGATGCCCTCCTTGATCTCCTTCTCCGGAACCGAGAGGATGGCGAGCGGTGAAATCTCAGAGCCTGTGCCAGCCGTCGTGGGCAGACAGACGAGCGGCGCCCCCGAGTCGGTGAGCGCCTCACCACTCCCGGTCGGTTCGGCGACGTAGTCGAGCGGGGCACCGCCGTTCGCTACCACTGCACGCGTGGCTTTCGCGGTATCCATCACGCTGCCACCGCCCACACCGACGTAGAAATCGTAGCCGTCGGGTCCTTGTTCGTCGCGGACGAACGCGATGCAGTCCTCGATAGCCGCCACCGACGGCTCGCGCTCACAGTCGTCGTAGATGTCTACGGTGTACTGATCGGCCAGTGCATCGGCCACCCGGTCGGCGTGGCCCACGTCTATGAGCGTCTCGTCGGTGACGAGCAGGCCGGTCGCGCCTTCGTCGACGCCCAAATCCGCCAACTGGAAGCCGAGTTCGTCAACGGCGCCGGCGCCAAACCGGACCGCCGGCAACTGGAACGTCCAGACGCTCTCGGACAGCAGGCCGTGGTCGCCGGCCGATACCGAGCGGTCGTAGCTCACGCCCACCACCCTGTCGTCGTGTGCATACGCGTCAGTTGCCGACGGGGCTGTTAAAGTTAGCCGTGTGTGTACTCGTCCCTCGTTGCTATGTCACACGACGGCCCGTCATGGCGAGCCGACGGGCTTGCGGCTGGCCACGTCACGTACCGATGTCAGACCGAGTGAAAACGGGGTGAGCGGACAGAGGGTCCAACCAGTTCCGCTCAAGTTGCGCTCGGGTACTACTGGTTATGAATCTTTCGGGGGTTCGTGTTAGCCAAGCACACGCTCTCGGTAGGCCGCCTCCGAGAGGTCGCCGGCTGCGTACGCCTGGGCCGTCTCACGCGCCACCGTGACGGTGGCGTCTCCACGGTCGGTGGTGACGGTCACCTCCAACGTTCGGGCTGTGCCGCCGCGGTCGACGTAGGCAGCGTACAGGCGGGCGACACTCATCGCCTCCTCGACGACCGCGGCGTTCGACGCGGCTGGCGCATCGACTGTCACCTGCAGTCCCGTCCCGATCCAACGCATCCCGGTAACGGCGTGGTCCGGCTCGAGAGTCGCCCGGAACTCGCCGGCCGTCAGCTGGCCGTCTCCATCCGGTGGCGTCGCGGTGACGCTCCCGAACCGGTAGGTGCCGGTCGGGTCTGCAAGGACGAACGCGCCGGTCCAGGCAAGGCCCGCGGCAACGACAACGAGGACCAGTACGACGCTGGCACCCGCCAGCAGCGGCTCCTCGCGGGCCAGCGCGAGTGTCGTCGGCGCAGACGCCTCATCCTCGAAGTCGCTGGCCCGCACCTCCACTGGCTCAAAATTGTACCCCCCGCACCGATCACACGGGGGCGTGTTCTTCGGCGTCGCGTGCCCACAGTTGCGACACTGGTACTCGGTGTACCGCATCTCGTCGGCCTCCTCGCTCACGGCAACCCTCCGCGCATACCCATACGAGGCGTCGCCACTACTTCCATCCGACGGCTCGCGGCGCGCCACAGGGTCGGCGCGCCAGTCACAGATAGCGAGCAGTTTGTCGCCCCCATCGGAGTGGACGGCAAGGTAGTCACACGCGAGCGTCCACTCAGCGGTCGGCACCAGCACCGAGGTAGGTTCGCGTGACCCCATCCGCAACGAGTTCGACGGCCAGCGGTATGGCCGCCTTGCCCGCGGCGAGTGAGTCGCAACCGTTAAACGCGCAAGCCCACAGCATCTGGATGCGGGCCGATGGGGTAGCTTGGTATCCTTCGAGGATCGGGTCCTCGGTACATCGGTTCAAATCCGATTCGGCCCATTCTTGACGACTACACGGATATTGGTCGATAATTATTCATATGTTCAGTAGTACGCACTCCTCCAAGAGCTTATGAATAAAACAGAGTCATCAACAGTGTGGCGGACGAGTACCTATCTTTTTGCGAGGAGAGAATCCCGCCGTTCACGGCGGGAGTGAATCCGACAACTCCTACACAGACCACCGCCGATGGCAGGCCGGATATTCCACGCTAATCTACACCGTTAAGTAGGCTTGTCTATGTAGGCTATGTATGGCGATTGAGGTCACTCGTACCTACGTTGGTTCCATCCAGAACCACCGAACGGTACGCGATGGCCTTGACTCGCTCGGAGACTCCGCCTCCAAAATCTGGAACGTTGCACGATGGACAGCCGACCGCATCTGGGATGAGACCGGCGAAATCCCACATGAAGGCGTGCTGAAATCCTACATGAAGAACCAGTCCTGCTGGAACGACTTGAACGCGCA
>NZ_JBDGTV010000012.1:0-147131 GCF_042216475.1 Halosegnis sp. | reverse complement strand
TGGGGCCGGAGGGATTTGAACCCCCGATCGACTGATATCTCCGGTGGCGCCTCGGTTCTCCAGAGGGTCGTCAACGCGGGCGGTGATCAGCCGGCCGCTCGGTATATCAGTCTGGAGTCTCGTCACCGGGCGCGTGGCCTCTGGAGTCAGTCGCCATGCCTGGCTTGGCCACAGCCCCTCGCTCCCCGGTATGGCGATTCGGGCTAAAGGGGTTTCGGTTCCCACGACGTACCGCCCGCGGGCTTTTGCCGGCAGCGGCCGACCGGCCAGTATGAGCGAGTCGGTACCGGTCCGCGTCCGGCACGGGGACGGCGCGGAGACGATAAGCGTCGAGCGGGGCCGCATCCTCCGGGACGCGCTCCGCGAGGCCGGCTTCGAGGTGTATGGGCCGGCTGCCCGGGTCGCCAACTGCGGCGGCCGCGGACTGTGTGCCACCTGTGGCGTTCGTGTCCACGAGGGGCTCGACGAGGCCGGCGACGAGCCGGCTGCGGACCACTGGCACGACGCGCTGGCGGCCCGGTTCGGCTATCCGCGGCTGTCGTGCCAGCTGACGGTGGAGAGGCCGCTGACGGTCGACCTGATACAGGAGGGATACTGGGGACAGTTGTTGCCGCGGCGCGACTGATTACGCCTCGCGCTCGCGCCAGTCGCAGTCCTGACACTTGTAGCCGGTGACGAAGGCGGTGACGCTGGGCATGTAGCCCACCGAGAGCACGCTTCCGCCACACTCGGGGCAGTCACGGTCGGCCTCCTCGATAGCTTCGGCGTCCATGACGTCTTCCCCCTCGACCAATTCGGCGAGCTTCGTCGGCGTCACCATCCGCCCTTCGACGACGCGGTTATCGGCCATACCGAATGCGGGGGAGCGACGGCCCTAAGCCTGTCGTCGCCGCGGCCTCAGAGCCACGGCGCGCGGTCGGTCGCGCTTGGCCGGTCGGCGCCGGTCGGCTCCTCCTCGTCGTCGTCGGTGACATCCGCGTCGGCGGGGCCGTCCTCGCGGACGTCGGGGCCGCCGTCGGCCACCGGGCCGGCCGTCTCCTCGGCGGGCAGCGGACTGCCCCGGCCGTCGGGGTCCAGCGACAGCAGCGAGGTGACGCCGAAGACGGCCAGCGCCAGCGGCACGTGCGCCTCGATGATACCGAGTATCGACAGTGGAAGCACGCCGAGGGCGACGGCGCTGCCGAAGCGGAATCGGTCGATGTCGACGTTGCCGCGGAGCCAGGGCCCGAAGACGGCCGCGCCTAGAGCGAAGACGACACCGACACCGGCGGCCGCCACGCCGCGGGCGACATCCAGCGGGTCAGCGACGACGACCAGTTCGAAGCCGCCGGGCTGGAAGGACGCGACCAGACCGAGCCCGACGATGACGCCCGGTGAGGGGAGATATTCGCCGATGGTCGCCGAGGCGGTCTTGGCGGCCACCGCGAGGATGACCAGCGCGGCGAACCGCTCGAAGATGGCGATATTCAGCATGGAGGCGATGGTCGGCGCGAAGGCTGCCTCGACGGCTGCAATCGGCAGGAGCAGGGCGCCGACGGCCAGCACGGTCATCACCTGCTGGCGACGGGTGCCGTCCATCTCCGCGAGCACGACCGCCAGCGTGGCCGAGCCGCCGAACACGAGCAGACCAACCTCGAGGATACCGAGCGGCGTCGCCAGGGCGCCTGCGAGGATGAGCGCGGGGAAGATACCGTCGATAAGCGGGAGCGCCATCACGGTGGCGAGCAGGCGCGTTCCCTCGCCGACACGCTGCTCTAGCCGGACGGCGACCGGATGCTGTGAGACGCTCATTCAGGGGCGGTGGCGATACCCCGTCGCCGGTGGGTGGTCAGCGTCGCGATGGCCGCCGGGACCGGAGGTCCACGACGCAAGCCAGTCGAACGCGTCGCCCTCAATACCGACTTTGAACGGTGTAAACTGCGCCGCAAAATTCCACGCTGTTGTCGAGAGGCCGGTGGTGACCGTCGGCTGGCCGGCAGCGCACGACGCGGTGGAACCTGCGGCGTCCATACCTGCACTGAGCGGTGGATTTATCATAAGCGTTGTGTGGGATGCGGGCACAGACGCCACCCGACCCGGCGTTCGGTCGCTCCCCGGTGTGATTGCCGGACGAACGTCCACCGGTTGCCCGCCCGCGGCGGCGTGCGTCACACGGCCACACGCCCCGCAGGTCGGCGCTCTCGGAACGCTTTTGGGTCGCGCCATCACACCGTTTATATGGCGGAAGACAGACCATTCTCGCGGAAACTCGAGGTCCCCGAGGCGCTGACGTTCGACGACGTGCTCCTGCGACCCAAGGAGTCGCGGGTGGAGCCCGACGAGGCGGAGACGGCCACGCGCGTGTCCCGCAACGTGGAACTGAACGTCCCCGTGCTCTCGGCGGCGATGGACACCGTCACCGAGGCAGACCTGGCCATCGAGATGGCCCGACAGGGAGGCCTTGGCGTCATCCACCGCAACATGGACGTCGCGGAGACGGCCGAACACGTGGAGGCGGTGAAGCGGGCCGACGAACTCATTATCCGAGACGTGGTGACGGCCGAACCCGATATGACCGTCGCCGAGGTGGATCGTGTGATGGGTCGTGAGGGTGTCTCCGGTGCCCCTGTCGTCGACGACGACGATGCGGTGCTGGGTATCATCTCTGGGACGGATATCCGGCCGTACATCGGGATCGCCGAGGACGACCCCGTCCGGGAGGCGATGACCGACGAGGTGGTGACGGCCACCGAGGACATCACCGCTCGTGAGGCGCTCGAGTTGATGTACGAACACAAAATCGAGCGGGTGCCTATCGTGGACGAGGCTGGCCGATTGACGGGGCTGGTGACGATGCGGGGGATCCTCTCGCGGCGGGAGTACGACGACGCCGCCCGTGACGAGGCCGGACGGCTCCGGGTCGGGGTCGCCGTCGGACCCTTCGAGACGGACCGCGCGACGGCCGCCGACGAGGCCGGCGCGGACGTCATCTTCATCGACTGTGCCCATGCCCACAACCTGAACGTGCTCGACTCAGCCCGCGATATCAAGGCGGAGGTCGACGCGGACGTGGTGGTCGGCAACATCGGCACGCGCGCGGCCGCCGAGGCCGCGGTCGACTTCGCCGACGGGCTGAAGGTGGGCATCGGTCCCGGCTCCATCTGTACGACACGGGTCGTCTCTGGCGCGGGGATGCCCCAGATTACGGCCGTCTCGGAGGTGGCCGATGTGGCCGCTCCCGAGGGTGTGCCCGTCATCGCGGACGGCGGGATCCGCTACTCCGGGGACGCCATCAAGGCCATCGCGGCCGGCGCCGACGCGGTGATGCTCGGCTCCTACTTCGCCGGCACAGACGAGGCCCCCGGTCGTGTCATCACGATGCAGGGGAAGAAGTACAAACAGTACCGCGGGATGGGCAGTGTCGGCGCGATGAGCGAGGGCGGCGGCGACCGGTATCTGAAAGACGCCGACGAGGACGAGGACTTCGTCCCCGAGGGCGTCGAGGCGGCCACCCCCTACAAAGGAAGTCTGGAGTCGGAACTCCACCAGCTCGTCGGTGGGATGCGCTCGGGAATGGGGTACGTCGGCGCCGAGACGATTCCCGAATTCAAGCAACGCGCCGAGTTCGTCCGCGTCTCGCAGGCCGGCCAGTCCGAGGGGCACCCGCACGACGTGATGATTACTGACGAGGCGCCGAACTACTCACCCGACGAGTAGCCGCCCACGCCGACGGTGAGGCGACGCGCTGGTCGATACATTGGTCCAGCGTTCGAAAGTGCCCGCGTGGCCGGGACAGAGCCCGCGGGATATGCCCGAAGACCTGCGGTGAGTGGTCCAACCCGACCGCACTGCATACACGAACCCGGCCGGTATAGCCGTCGTGGTGGACGTTTCCGGGCCTTTATGAGACACGCCAAACCGCTGTCCGGTCACGCGCTGGTGGGTTCTGCTGCTCCTAGAGGATGACGGTCGGTTGAAGAAGACGGGCCGAGAGGGATTTGAACCCTCGACCGACTGGTTAAGAGCCAGTCGCTCTCCCTGGCTGAGCTATCGGCCCTGCGAATCCGGGTAGCGCAGGCCGGCGGTTATACCTTGCGTTTCGGCAGCCGTCTGGACGCCGTCTGTCGGTTTTCGCCGGCGCGGTCGCGGAGGTGCGTAGTTTAAGTGAGAGGACGCCACAACTCGGGGTATCATGAGTACCGGCATCTCGATGACATCGATGTCGACCTACGCCATCCTCGGGTGCGGGAGCGTCGGCCACGCGGTCGCCGAGGCACTCGTCGGGGAAGGGAAGGACGTCCTCATCCTCGACAAAGACGAGGGGCGCGTCGAGGTGCTGCGCGACCAGGATCTCGACGCGCGAACGGCCGATATCGCCGAGTCCGACGTGGCCGACGCCGTCGCTGACCGAGATGTTCTCCTTGTTCTCTCCTCTGACGTCGAGGCGAACAAGGCAGCCGTCCGGGAGATACAGGAACGGGGCGGCGACCACTTCATCATCGTGCGCGCCTCCGACCCTGTCACGGCCGACGAGCTGACCGAGATGGGCGTCGACGTCGTAATCAACCCGTCGGCAGTCATCGCCGACTCCGCGTTACGGGCCCTCGAGACGGGTGAACTCGAGCACAAAGCCCAGCAGCTGGCGACCGTCATCGACAGCACGACGGGCCGGATGGCCATCCTCGCCCATCGGTCGCCGGACCCTGACTCCATCGCCAGTGCCGTCGCCCTTCAGGCCATCGCGGCATCGCGCGATGTGGAGGCAGATATCCTCTACGACGGTGAAATCGGCCATCAAGAGAACCGCGCGTTCGTCAACCTGTTCGGTATCGACCTGACGCCACTGTCCGAGGTCGACCTCGACGACTACGACACGGTGGCGCTGGTCGACCACGCGAAGGCCTCGGAGCCGGCCATCGAGGAGGGTGTCGACATCTTCATCGACCACTT
This sequence comes from Halosegnis sp., assembly GCF_042216475.1. Classification (NCBI taxonomy): domain Archaea; kingdom Methanobacteriati; phylum Methanobacteriota; class Halobacteria; order Halobacteriales; family Natronomonadaceae; genus Halosegnis; species Halosegnis sp. The sequence continues at coordinate 142,202 of NZ_JBDGTV010000012.1, read as the reverse complement.
CGAGCCCGAAATCGCCTACGAAGCGAATTTCGTCGACGTCCGCCCGAACGTCTCTTCGACGTCGACCATCATGACGAAGTACGTCCAGGAGTTCGACATCAGCCTCGCCGAAGACGTGGCCACGGCGCTGCTGTACGGCATCCGGGCGGAGACGCTCGATTTCAAACGAGACACCACGCCCGCAGATCTGACCGCGGCGGCGTATCTCTACCCGTTCGCCGACCACGACACGCTCGAGCAGGTTGAATCGCCGTCGATGAGCCCGGAAACGCTCGATGTGCTGGCGGAGGCGATTCGTAACCGCGACGTCAAGGGGTCGCATCTCGTCTCGAACGCCGGCTTCATCCGGAATCGCGAGGCGCTTTCGGAGGCAGCCCAACACCTCCTGAACCTCGAGGGTATCACGACGACGGCAGTGTTCGCCATCGCCGACGAGACCATCTATCTCGCAGCCCGCTCGAAAGACATCCGGATGAACATCGGCTCCGTGTTGGAGGACGCCTTCGGCGATATCGGCGAGGTCGTAGGCCACTCGACGGACGCCACCGTCGAGATTCCACTGGGCATCTTCACCGGTATCGAGGCTAGCGAGGACAACCGCGAGACGCTTCTGTCGCTGGTGCGTGAGGCAGTCAAGACAAAGCTGTTCGCTGCGATGGGCGTCGAGTCCGGCGACAACGGCTCCTAGACGGCTGCTTCTTCGCTCTCCTCGGTCTTCATCCGCTCGATGACGTCACTGACGAGGATGACATCGCCGACCGATCGTACCCACCGGTAGGGGATGATGACACCGCGGGCGCTCGCGGCGCGGCCGTGGAAGAGGTCGTCGTTGAGCGAGGTGAGAGCGAGCCCGGTGACGCGCTCGCTATCCAGGTCGAGCCGGAGGTCCTCGACCTGCCCGACGAACACGCCGTTATTCGAGTACACCTCGCGGCCCACGAGCGAGGTGATTTCCTGTGGGATGTCGTCGTCCATACGCGCCGGGAGTAGTGGACGTTCCTTAACAGTGCCGCCGCGTCGGACGCACGTCAGCCGGCTTCCGCGGGTGACAGCGGGTCTGCACGCGCCCAATGACGTTCGAAATAGTCGGCAGCATACGACACGGCGGCGTCGGTATCGTTCTGGACGTGGGCCCGCGGGCCGTCAGCCGACCGAATCATCAGCGCCAGCCGCTCGTCGTCTCCCTCAAGTTCGAACCGGGTGAGCGAGAACGGCGGTGTGGTGTCGAGCACGCGCAAGGCGAGCCGACCGGTCGAGAGCATCTCCGAGAGCGCCTCCGCGTGGTCGACCACCAGCGACTCCGCAACCACCGGCGTCACCGCCGCTCGCACCTCCGTCCCATCGAGGATGGCCGCCCGATACGCCTCGACGAACCGGGGAGCGACGGCCGTTCCGAGCAGGTCTGCCCGGGTGGCCCGCTCGATGAGCGCTGATTGCCGCTCGGCCGGCCGGTACGGTGCTGTCCGATCGGCCAGCGTCACCTCTGCACCGGCCAGTGCCGCCGGATCCACGTCGGTATCCGCGGGCAGTGCTGCCAGCGCCTCCCGAGCCGCTAGCACGCCATCCGTCCGCTCGCGGAACTGCCGGTACTCGTCGAACACGAGTCGGCCGGCCAGCGTGAGTGCCACCACCCCGTCGCGCCGCTCGAGCAGGCCGGCTTCCTCGAGTTTCCGCACCGCCCGGTCGACCGTCGACCGCGAGACATCGAGGTCCGCCACGAGGTCGCTCTTCGCCCGGGGGGCCTCACGGAGCTGTGTCAGCAGCTGCTCTCGACGGGCGAGCGTCGAGAGCAGGTCCGGGGCGGTCACCGTCACAGAACTCACTCGGGAGCGTAATAATCCTTCGGCTACTACCCCTCATTTCAATGGTGGAAACGTTTAAATTGCTGCCCTTGGCCCTGACAACCCGTTCGAGGGATAGTCTGATACAAACGCCTCTTGATAGCAAGGGTGCCGGGATGCCTCTGACAGTTCCGGCTGGGTGACGGGTTTGCCCGGCCCGTCGCCCGGAGACGCCCGCGACAGCTTCGTCGCGGCGTCGTGGTCGGCCGTAGATTGGCCGACCAGGTTCAGTTTGTACACGCGCTACCAGTCGCCAGTCACGGGGTTGGCTGGCTCCTCGCCAGCGAGTACCCGACGCACATCAGCAGCGACCGCAGCCGCACACGCCTCGACGGCCTGTTCGGAGTACCACCCGACGTGCGGCGTATACACGACGTTCGGGTGGTCCGTGGGCAGTCGGTCGGGAGGCTCTTCGGCCAGTACGTCGAGTCCGGCGCCGGCTATCTCTCCGGCCGCAAGGGCGTCGGCCAACGCCGTCTCGTCAACGACACCACCCCGGCCGGTGTTGACGACAACAGCGCCCCGGGGCATGCTCGCGAATTCCTCGTCGCTCACGAGGCCACGCGTCTCCTCGGTAAGCGGCGCGTGGACGGAGACGAGATCCGACCGCCGACACAGCTCGGGGAGCCGAACCGACTCAACACCGGCCGTCCGGAGCGTCCCCTCGTCCACGTACGGGTCGAAGGCGAGGACGTCGACATCGAATCCCGAGAGCAGGTCAACCAGCCGACGGGCGATGTCACCAAATGAGATCAGCCCGACGGTCGCCTCTGAGAGCCGGCCAGTTCGCACCGGCGGACCGGGCCAGTCCCCCTGCCGGACAGCGTCGTCTGCCGGTCGGAGCCCGCGCCAGGTCGCAAGCAACAGCGCCAGCGCGTGGGTCGCCACCTCTTCGGTACAGTAATCGGGAACATTCACCACGGGGATGCCGAGGTCGGCTGCCGCCTCGCGGTCGATATTGTCGACGCCGATGCCGGCCCGCGCGACGACCCGAACCGATGTCTCTCGCAGTAGTCGCTCGGTGACGTGCGTGTCTGCGTCGACGACCAGCGCATCGGCCCCGGCGGCCGCCGCTGCCACCCCTTCGGTTGTCTCCGGGCTGACCACCTGCACGTGTGCGTCGACGCCCTCCCAGGCGAATGCCTCCGCGAGCGCCTCCCGCGTCTTCTGGTCCGTCGAAACCACCTGGTGTGTCACGGCGGCTGTTCACAGACCAGTCAAGTAAAACGGGCCGTCAGGTCGCACCCGAGGGGACCGCGCCGCTCGGGTCGGAGCGGGGGTGGTGTGCACACCCCCGGTGGTGACACTACGGAGCCGAATGGGGCTCCACTCATCGTATGAGCCCGCTCCCACAAGAATCCAGCCGGTCGTTCAGTCGGCGTCGCTTCCGGCCGACCCGTCCTCTGCCAGGCGTGTTTCATATTTGGCGAGCGAGTCAGCGAGTGCGTCACCGGCATCCACGTCGAGTTGGTCACACAGCGCCAGCAACGCAAACAGCGCGTCACCGAGTTCGTCCCGTTTGACGTCGAACGCGTCCGGGTCGGCGCCGTAGCCCGTCGCGGCGGTCGCGTCGGCAGCCAGTTCGCCGACCTCTGCCGCGAGATCAAGCAGCCGGTAGGCCGGCGGGCACGTCAGGTCGTTGGCGGCCAGGAATGCGGCCACCTGCTCCTGTTCGTCCACGAGTCACCGGACGGGCCCGAGGCCACGAAGGTTTCGGTTGCTACGGATTGCGCTTTTCCACCAGTGCGTCGGCCACCCACCGGACGACAGGATCGCCGTCGACGAACCCCGTGAGCTCGTTGGTGACGGTCCCGATGGAGCCGTCGCCGGGGTCAGTCTCGAGGACCTCCAGCCGGCAGGTGAGCGTATCGCCTGGCCGTACTGGCGCGATCCATTTCAGTTCGCGTACGCCGCGGGCGCCGGCGCTGGCCGTCTCCGAGAGGTAGTTGTCGACAAGCATCCGCATACACATCGCGGCGGTATGCCAGCCGGAGGCAACAAGCCCGCCGAACGGCGACTCTTCGGCCGCCTCGGCGTCGATATGGAACGGTTGGGGGTCATACTGTTCGGCAAAGGAGCGAATCTCGTCGCGGGTCACCTCGTAAGCGCCGAACTCCGCGACATCACCGACCGTCATGTCCTCGAAGTATTGCATACCGCTTGGTGGACTGTCGGCCACCTAAGCGTTACCCGGGGAGACCGGTAGGCCGAAGTGCGGGCCGGGCGCGGTGCGGCTGTGACGCGCGACGGGTGGCTCTACGGGTGGGCGGTCGGCTACGCGGCCGTCGGCAGCGCCTCCCTGCTCGTCCCGCTGTATGCGCTGGCACTCGGTGGTGGCCCGCCGCTGGTCGGCCTGCTGGCGGCGGCGGCCGCCTTCGCCGGCGTCCCTGGCGCACTTCTGTGGGGCTGGCTCGCGGGCCGGACCGGCCGCCGCCGACCGTTCCTGTTGGTGGCGCTGGCAGCGACAGCGGCCGTGCTGGCGAGTGCGCCGCTCGTCCGCGCCCCCTGGCACCTGCTGATTATCAACGCGGCGATGTGGTTCGTCGTGGCCGCAGCCGCGCCCGTCCTCAATCTGCTCGTCGTCGACGGAGTCCCCGAGTCGCAGTGGAGCGGTCGCATCGCCCGGCTCAACACCTACCAGGAGACGGGGTGGCTGGCCGGTATCGCGTTGGGGGCTGTCTGGACGGCCGGCGCGACGGCCGTCGTGGGCCCCGAGCGGGCGCTCCGGCTGTTGTTCCTCGTGCTGGCGGGGCTGGCAGCACTCGGCTGTCTGACCGTCGCCCGCCTGTATCCGGACCCCGTTCGGCTTCCGGAGCCGTATTTTCGGCGAGCCTATCGGCGGCTCTCACGAGAAGAGTGGGGCGCTGGCCGGGTGCTCCGGACAATCCCGTATGCCCCGAGCCGGCTCTACTGGGGGCTGGTCACGCTCCGACCGGAACGGCTCCGGCAGTTCGGAGCACCGTTGGTGCGGTATCTGGTGGCCGTGACGCTATTCTCGGTCGGCTTCGCGGTGTTCTGGGGGCCAATGCCCGCATACCTCATCGGCATCGGCAACGCTGATGGCACCGTTTTCCTCCTGTTTCTCGCCGCCAACCTCGGCTCGGTGCTCGCATACAGCCGGGTGGCCAAGGTAATCGACCGGGTCGGTGCCGGCGCCGCCCAGACCGCGGCCCTGGCCGCGCGGGTCGTCCTGTTTCCGGCCGTCGGCGTCATCGGCGGACTGGCAATCGGTGCCTACGCCGTCGCGGCATTGTTCTTCCTGGTCGGCGCTACTTGGGCAGTCATTGCCGTCACGACTACCACCCTCGTCGTTCGACTGACTCCCCGGACGGGACGAGGCGAGGGACTCGGCGTGGTCACGGCGCTCGTGGGCGCCGGTACCGGGACAGGGAGCATCGGTGGCGGGCTCGTCGCGGGCGTGTTCGGCTACCCCGCGTCGTTCACGCTCGCGGCCGGGACCGTCCTCCTGGGAGGCATCCTCGTCCTCGTGGCTGCACCCGACGGTCGATCAGCCCCCCTGTAACTAACATTGCGGCGCCCCGACAGCCAGCATGGACCCGTTGGCCCCGTTCGAGTCGGCCGTCGTCGAGGCTGTCGCGAACGACGAGGGGTTAGATCCCGCAGCACTGCGGGATCTGGCTCGCCGAGTTCACACCCACGCTGATTCGATGCCTGGTGTCGACGAACTCGTGATGGAGTGGCGCCGCTTTCTCCGGTACGAGCCGCTTGTGGCCCGGACAGACGACGCCTACCTGTTGGCCGTTGAGCCGACAATCTGGACGGAGTTCGGCACCCAACTGGGCCTGACCGACCGCGAACTGGCGGCCGTGCGCCGACTCCACGACTGGCAGGCCCGCCGGAGTGTCGCAGAGACGGCGCCGTTCGACGCACGGGCGGCGCTCGTACTCGCGCGGTGAGCCGGCGCCTTTTCGATATCTCAACCTTTCTTTTCGTTTCGGGAATTTTCATTCCGTCCAAGGGGAAGTATTAAGGCACGCGAGGGAGTATTTGATATCGTTATGAGCACGCAACGAGAGCAGATACGACAGCGAGCCGACGAGATCGAGGAGAGCGAAGCCCTGCGCATCGACGAGGGGAAGGCCGAACAGCTCATCGACGCGCTGAACACCGAGCTGGCGGCCACCTACGTCGCCTACCATCAGATTCGCAAGCACCACTGGAACGTGGAGGGCGCGGAATTCCGCGACATCCACGTCTACCTGGGCGAGGTGGCCGAGGACCTCGAGGCCGCAGCCGACGAGTTCGCCGAGCGCGCACAGGCACTCGGCGGCGCGCCCCTCTCCGGTGGCGCCACCTACGAGGCACACGCGCCGGTCGAACCCGAGGGCGACGACGTCTACGACATCCGGACGTCGCTGGCTAACGATATGGAGATGTTCGGCGACATCATCGAGACGATGCGCGACCACATCGCGCTGGCCGAAGACCTCGGTGACTACACGACCAGCGAGATCATCCGGCGCAACCTCGAGACCGTCGAGGAGCACGCCCACCACTTCGAGCACTACCTCGAAGACGACTCGCTCGTCGTCGAGGGCGCGCTCGAGTAAGAGTTCACCTTCTCAGTTTTTCCGTGCCGATAGCGGCGCGACCGTGCACCGCACCCCGTCGAGACGTGCGAGTCCAATCGTCCGGCAGTCGTTGTGTCTCCCCACCAGAGGGTGGGGAGGCCTCCGCTCGCAGTACTTGACATCCTCCCACCCCTGAACGGGTGGGCGTCCGCTTGCTACGTGTCAGTTGGTGAGATCGACCGTGTGGTCGGTTGCTATCCAGGCTTCCGGGTTCCCCGGTTCTGTGAAGACAGTCCGATCGGGCGAGGTACAGTGTGCTGAGAGGTCGATTGGCGCGTCCCCCATCGATGGGTCGTCGGTCCCATCGTCCTGCAGTTCCATACCCTGGTTTAGGCATACCTAATGACTAAAGGGTTTCGGACGACCTAAACCGGGTCGACCGGGAGCCACCCGGTCGGGCCGTCGATGTCCGCGACGTACCACCGCTGCTGTGGGCCTTCCGGGCCCACCCGCACCTCGACGACGCCGTCGAACAGCGGGGCAACCGTCTGAACGGGCTCGTCGCGATACGCAAGCGGGAGGTGATAGTGGGCCATCCCATCGACGGCGGCGACCTCGTTAGTCACGGCACGGAGGAAGCGGAACAGTTCGCGCTGGCTGTGGGCCTCGAGCAGCGGGTACAGCGAGTCGAGACAGAGCCGGAACTCGGCGGCCGCGAGCCCACCAGCCGCCCGGTCTGCCGCTGCGACTGCGTTGGCGATAGCCGAGCGGAGTGCCGCGAGCGTGTCGATGTCGTCCTCGGGCGACGCGGGTGCTGGGTTCGCGGCGGCCGCGCTCCGGGAGGTAGTCGTGTAGGAGATTCGGGTCGCGTCGGTGGGCGGCCCGGAGGTGCTCGGTCCAGCCGAGACGTACGTGCGCTGACGGGGCTGGGAGTCGTCACCGAACAGACGGTGACAGACGGCCGCGTGGGCGTGCTCGCCCGTTCCGACGACGAGGAGATTGCTGCCCTCGCGTTTGAGCCGCGCGAGCGCGCTGGTGAACGCGGCCGCGTCGTCGGCATCCGACTCTGTCGGCATTCTTTCGGAAGCTATCTGGGCGCATAATATAAACATTCTCCCTCATTGGATAGGGGCGGGCCAGCGTTTTGTCCGCCGAGTCCCTACAGATGGTATGAGCGACCGCCGCAGGGACGAGCAGCTGGCGTCGCTGATCGACCAGCTGGCAACCACCCTCGAGAAGCTGGATTCCCGGCTTGACGACGCGCCGCCCACCGACGGGGTCCTCCGGTTCACCGAGCGGTACGCCATCCCGACGGCCGTGGCAGCCCTCAAGGCGAATATCCGTGCGCTGGAGGCCGTGGCGGGCGCCATCCGCATCTCACAGGGGCGCGAACCGGTCCGCGAGGAGCCATCGGTGCCTGGGTTAGAGGCCGTCGTCGACGATGTCGAGGATGCGCTCCAGGGGACACCGACGGACCCAGAGGCTCGCCGGTTGCTGTCGGAGGCGCGCACCCTGCGGGACGAGATACGCGAACGGGTCGAGTCGGCTGACCAATCGGACCGGGCGACCACGTCCGCGGGGACGACGATTCCGGTTACGGACGCAGGCGAGGAGCCGACGGTCGACGTAGAGGCAGAACTCGAGCAGCTTCGCGAAGAGTTCGACGCCGGCTAGAGGGGTTCGAAGCGGTAGCCGTCCCACTCCTGGCTCGCCGGCTCGCGGATTCCCGCGCCTGGCGTGCGAACCTCGTCGACGTGGACCGGTCGGACGGCATCGCCAATCTCCACCTCGTCGGTCGTCACCTGGCCCAGCGCGCGGACATCGTGGTCGTCGAATTCGACGATCGCCATCGTATTCGGCTCTCGCACCCCCGGCGGCGTCGCGTAGGAGGTCGTCCAGGTGACGACAGTGGCAGGTTCGCCGCTCAGGTCGACACGGTCTTCCTGTGGCTCGCCACACTCCGGACACCGGAGATGCGTGGGGTACGAGAGGTGGCCGTTCGGACACTCGCCGGCGTCGAAGCTCATCGGCCCACCTCCATCACCGCGGTGGTGACGCAGTTGCCGAAGCCGCCCACGTTGCACGCCAGCCCCACCTCGGCGTCCACCTGCCGGGGGCCAGCCTCACCGAGCAACTGCTTGTATATCTCGTAGCCCTGGGCGACGCCGGAGGCACCCAGCGGGTGGCCTTTCGACTTCAGCCCGCCTGACGTGTTGACCGGGAGTGCACCGTCGCGGGCGGTGACTCCCTCAACGGCGTCCTGCCAGGCGGTGCCCGGCTCCGCGAAGCCGAGCCCCTCGTACTGGAGGAACTCGAGGATGGTGAACATGTCGTGGAGTTCGGCGACATCGACGTCTTCGGGGCCGAGTCCAGCACGCTCGAACGCCTGCCGACCGGACTCAACGACGCCGCCCATCACGGTCGGGTCCCCCCGCTCGTGGACGACGTGGGTGTCCGTCGCGCCGGCCACGCCCGAGACAGTGACGAAGTCAGTGGCGTGCTCACGGGCGACCTCGACCGGACAGAAGAGCAGTGCGGCCGATCCATCGGTGATAGGACAGAAGTCGTACAGCCGAAGGGGATCGGCCACCAGCGGCGACTCCAAGGCCGTCTCGAGGTCGATCTCCTTGCGGAACTGGGCGTGCGGATTGTCGACACCGTTCCGGTGATTCTTCACCGCGACGTGGGCTAACGACTCCCGAGGGGCGTCGTACTGGTCGAGATACGCCCGGGCCGTGAGCCCCGCGAAGGAGGGGAGAGTCACGCCGTGTTTGTACTCGACGGGATGAGTGATAGACGCGATAACGTCCGTTGCCTCGCCGGTCGTCCGGTGGGTCATCTTCTCGCCGCCGACGAGCAGCGTCATGTCGCTGGCACCGGAGGCGACCGACTGCCAGGCGGCGTAGATTCCCGCGCCACCCGACGAGGAGGTCTGGTCGACCCGCTGCGTGTAGGCCGGCATCGCACCCAAGTCGTGGGCCAGCGCGTTCGGGACGCCCGTCATCCCCTCGAACTCACCGCTGGCCATATTCGAGACGTACAGGTGATCGACCGCGTCGGAGGCGACGCCCGCGTCGGCAAGACACGCGTCGCCCGCCTCGGCAAGCAGGTCCCGTACCCACGCGTCCCGCTCGCCGAACCGGGTCATCGACGCGCCGATGATGGCTACCTCGGTCATACAGCCCCGTTGTTCGGGGGCCGCCACCTAACCTTTCGGATGCCCGCATCGCCACCCCACCAACCTCTTGGCGAGCCGAACCGATTCGCCCAGCTATATTAGGCAGCCCTAAACATCGAAGCACTTTAGGACGGCCTAAACATCACGGCAAACATGCCCGATACCTGTGTTATCGTACCGACAATTCGGGAGTACGAGTGCGTCCGCGAGTACGTCGCCAACGCCCGGGAACACGGCCACGCCGACCGGCTGTTTTTTCTGCTAGTCACGGAGGACTTCTGTGACGTCGCCGCGATGGAGGCGATGCTCGACGAGCTGGACGTCGCAGGCGCCGTCTTCGACGGAAGTGCCCGAGCGGCGTGGTACGACGAGCATGAGATCGGCGAGTATGCCCACGTCGTCCCCGCGGCCTCCCACGCCGAAACCTCGTTCGGGCTGCTGTACATGTGGGCTGGCGACTTCGAATACGGCGTCTTCCTCGATGATGACACACTCCCACACGACCATGAGACGGACTTCTTTGGCGGCCACTACGACAACCTCGCACGGACCGGGCCGGTGACCGAGGTTGCCTCCGACGAACAGTGGGTGAATGTCCTCTACCAGAACCACGACGAGCACGGGCTCTACCCCCGAGGCTACCCGTACGCCGCGATGGACGAGACGGTCACCGAGACGACGACGAGTCTCGCAGACGGCGATGTGGTCGCCTCCCAAGGGCTGTGGACGAACGTCCCAGATCTCGATGCCGTTCGTATCCTGATGGACGGCGACCTCGAAGGGTTGGCCCAGACCCGGACGACAGCTGCCGATTACGGTGAAGATTTCATCGTCGCGCCGGGCAACTATCTGACGGTCTGCTCGATGAACCTCGCGTTCCGTCGTCGCGTTATCCCGGCGTTCTACCAGTTGCCGATGGACGACAACGAGTGGGACGTCGGCCGGTTCGACGACATCTGGTCGGGCGTGTTCCTCAAGCGGGCTGCCGACCTCGCGGGTGACTACGTCCTCACGGGGACGCCGCTGTGCGAGCACAACAAGGCCCCCCGTCCCACCTTCGACGACCTCAACAACGAGGTGCCGGCCCTTGAGCTGAACGAACACGTCTGGGAGCTAGCCGATGAGGCGACCGTCGACGCGGATACCGACGACGTCTACTGGGCGGCATTCGCGGCGATGGCCGACCGGCTCGCAGACGGCGAGTTTGACGAATGGACCAACGGCGACTTCCTCACATTTGTCGGCGAGCACATGCGCGACTGGCTGGCGGCACTGGATGCACTGGCTGCCGACGCCGCGACCCCGCCGGAGGTGGCCGCAGATGACTGAGCGTGACGAACCAAAGCGGTTTTCCGTTTTAGGTGCCCCGAAACCCGATATGGACTCAACACGACGGCGGTATCTCGCGGGTGTGGGGACGGCACTCGCGGCCGGGCTCGCCGGCTGTAACGAGGGTGGCACCGGGACAGGGACGGAGGGCGACGGGAGCGAACCGACCGACACGCCTGCAGAGGGGCCAGGCCAAATCGGCTCCGGTCGCGAGGGCCGAGAGGCGCCCGGCGGGACGCCGATGGCCGAACTGCCGAATCTCTCGGGCGAGCTGAACCTCTACTCGGGGCGCGGCGAGGCGCTGGTCGGCGACCTCATCGGCTTCATCGGCGACCTCTACCCGGACCTGACGATTCGCGTCCGCTACGACGGCTCCGCGGACCTCGTCAACCGCATCCTCACCGAGGGGTCCAACTCCTCGGCGGACGTGTTCTACTCTGTCAACGCGGGTGCGCTGGGCGCACTCGCCGCCGAGGGGCGCACGCAGACGCTACCCGACAGCGTCCTCGAGCCCGTCCCGGAGGGGTTCCGCGACCCGGACGCTAACTGGGTGGGCACGTCCGGGCGGGCCCGCTCGATCCCGTACAACACCGAGCAGTTCTCCGAGGACGACATCCCGGACGACATCTTCCAGTTCCCCGAGCTGGACCGGTTCGACGGCGCCATGGGGTGGACGCCGGTGTACGGTTCCTTCCAGGCGTTCATCACGGCGATGCGCATCCTCAACGGGCCCGAGGAGACGAAGGCGTGGATCAACGGGATGCAGGAGTCGAACGTCGCAACCTACGGCGACGAGTTCGCCATCGCCCAGGCGGTTGCTGACGGCGAGATCGGCGCGGGCTTTGCTAACCACTACTACACACTGCGCGTGCTCGACGCCCGGCCGGACGCGCCCATCGACCTCGCATTCACCGAGAACGACGCCGGCGCCATCTTCAACGTCGCCGGCGCTGCGACGGTCGACACCGCCTCGGACGCGACGCTCGCCAACAACTTCATCCGGCACCTGCTGTCGGCGGAGGCCCAGGAGTACTTCGCGACCACCACCTTCGAGTACCCGATGATTCCGGGCGTGGAGCCGGTCCAGCCTGGTGGCATCGAACTGCCGACGGTCGACGAGCTCAATCCGCCCGAAGAGCTCGATCTCTCGCAGTTGGCAGATCTCGGGCCGACGCTCGAGCTGATGCGGGAGGCCGGCCTCAACGTGTAAGGCATGGCAGCAGGTGACCTCCGCCGACGGCTCGCCACCGCGAGCGATGAAGAGCGTCGGCTCCCGCTGGGGCTGATACTCCTGTCCGGAGCCGTCGCCGCTGCGGTTGTGTCACCGCTGGTGTGGGTCGTGGCGAACGCACTGGAGGCGCCGGACGCGTTCGCGCTACTGACCGCGCCGACGACACTCGAGGTGCTTGTCAACAGCGGGTTCCTCGTCGCTGGGGTAACGGGTGGCTCGCTGATCGTCGGTGTCCCCGCCGCCTACCTCACTGTGCGGACGGACATGCCGCTGGCACGCCCGCTCACTATCCTGCTGGCGATGCCGCTGGTCATCCCCTCCTACATCGGTGCATTTGCATTCGTCTCGGCGTTCGGTCCACGGGGGAGCCTGCAGGACCTGCTGGTGCCACTGGGCGTCGAGTCGCTTCCCTCCATCTACGGCCTCGGCGGAACCATTCTCGTGTTGACGCTGTACACCTATCCGTACGTGTTCCTGACGACGCGGGCGGCACTGAAGTCCATGGACACGACGCTCGTGGACGCAGCCCGCACGCTGGGTCACGACCGCTGGGCGGCGTTCCGCCGGGTGACCGTGCCCCAGATTCGGCCGGCAGTCGCGGCCGGCTCGCTGCTGGTCGCGCTGTACGCGCTGTCGGACTTCGGGACACCCGCCATCATGCGTTATGACGTGTTCACGCGCGTCATCTTCTCGAACTACAACAACATCCTCGGCGGCGGTCGGAGCCTGGCGGCGATGCTGTCGCTCCAGCTTGTCGTCGTGACGGGGGTGATTCTCGCGGTCGAGAGTCGGGTCCGGGGGAGTGGCGTCGAAGCGGAGTCGCCGACGGCCCACGCCACACCCGTCCGGCTGGGCCGGCTCCGCTGGGTCGCAACCGCCGGCTGTAGCCTGGTCGTCCTGCTGGCACTGGCGGTACCGCTCGGCGTGCTGACGTCGTGGCTCCTGCAGGCCGGCCAGCCGACCACCGGCTCCTTCGGCTTCGAATGGGGATATGTGATCAACAGCGTTGGCGTGGCCGCCGCGGCGGCGCTCGCAAGTGGGCTGGCCGCCCTGCCGGTGGCGTATCTGGCCGCTCGCAGCGACCATCCGCTCGCGGCACTGTTCGAGCGGGCCTCCTACATCGGCTACGCAGTCCCGGGGGTCGTGATGGGGCTGGCGCTGGTCTTCTTCGGCTCTCACTATGGGGGCGCCCTCTACCGCAACGGGCTTATCCTCCTGCCCCTGTTGGTCTTCGCGTACGTGGTGCGATTCCTCCCGCAGGCCGTCGGCTCGTCGCGTGCCTCCGCCGAGCAGGTGCAAGCCCGGCTTCCCGAGGCCGCCCGCACGCTCGGCCGCACACCTGCCGGCGCCTTCCGGGACGTGACTCTCCCCATCATCGCCCCAGGTGTCGCCGCCGGCGCGGCGCTCGTCTTCCTCACGACCATGAAGGAGCTGCCGGTGACGCTGATGTTGCGGCCTGCGGGCTTCGACACACTCGTCACGCGCGTCTGGACAGCCTACGGCGCCGGCTACGTCGGCCAGGCGGCACTGCCGGCGTTCGTCCTGCTGGCGGTGAGCGCGCTGTCGATGCTACTGCTCTTGCGCATGGAGGAGTACGATGTCGACTGACCTCGAACCACCAGAGCGGGAGCGCCCGGCCGACAGCGACCGCGGGTCCATCGACGGCGACCCTGTCCTGGAGCTGGACGGTGTCAGCAAGTCCTACGGGGGCACCCGCGTCGTCGAGGACCTCTCGGTGTCGGTCCGAGAGGGCGAGCTGTTGACCCTGCTGGGCCCGTCTGGCTGTGGCAAGACGACGACCCTCCGTCTCATCGCCGGCCTCGAGCGGCCCACGGACGGCGAAATCCGGCTCAACGGTCGCCGGGTCACCGGCCCAGACTTCGAGCCGCCCGAGGAGCGTGACGTCGGTGTCGTCTTCCAGGAGTTCGCGCTGTTTCCTCATCTGACGGCCCGCGAGAACATCGCCTTCGGGCTCACCGAGGCCGACGAGGCGGCCACCGAGCAACGAGTGGACGAACTGCTCGAGCTGGTCGGGCTCGTCGATCACGGCGAGAAGACGCCCGACGAGCTCTCGGGCGGCCAACAGCAGCGCGTGGCGCTGGCGCGCTCGCTGGCACCGGAGCCGCATCTCCTCCTGCTCGACGAACCGTTCTCCAATCTGGACGTCGACCTGCGGGTGGAGATGCGCGAGGAGGTGCGGCGGATCCTCAGAGAGGCGGGCGTCACGGCCGTCTCGGTCACCCACGACCAGGAGGAAGCGCTGTCAGTCTCTGACCGTGTGGCCGTCATGCACGACGGCAGCCTCGAACAGGTGGATACGCCGGAAGGGGTGTTCCAGCGGCCTCGCTCACGGTTCGTCGCCTCCTTCCTCGGGCACGCCAGCTTCCTGTCGGGATACGTCGCTGGCGATGTCGTCGAGACGGGCATCGGCCCGATCCCTCGCGCGGCCGTCGACGGGCTCGCCGACCAGTATGACGGGACCGACATCGACGTGCTGGTCCGGCCGGACGATGTGGTTGCGCGGCCGCCGGCACCCGACGAGACGGCCAACGGCCAGGTTGTCCACCGCCGCTATCTCGGCCCGACCGTCTTCTACCGGGTCGAACTCGACAGCGGCGACGTCGTCGGCTGTACTCACAACCACGCCGACGAGGTCCCACTCGACGAGCCGGTGCGTGTCGAGCTCGCGGCCGATCACGATCTCGCGTGGTTCCCCGCGGGGGCGAAGCGGGTCGCTGACGGCGGCCCGGAGTAACAATCGATGGCGACGCGTCGCGCCAGGCTCCTGATTGCAGGCGTCGCGACGCTCGCCGGCGCCCTCGTCGTGGTCATCGCAATCGACCTGTTCCCCTACGGCTCGGTCAACCACGACGAAGGTGTCTACCTCCAGCAGGCGGAACTCCTGCTTGACGGGCGCCTCTGGTTCGAGACGCCGCTACCAGACGCCTTCCAGTGGTGGTTCTTCGTCGAGGATGGCTCTCGGCTGTACTCGAAGTACCAGCCGGTCGTTCCCGCGCTGTTCGCTGTCGGGTTAGCTGTCGGCGTCCCGCGGCTCGTGCTCGGCGTGGTCGGGGGCATCGTCGTCGGAGGCGTCGTCCTGCTGACTCGCGAGGCGTACGACCTGCCCACGGCGCTGGCCGCCGCCGCGCTGGTCGTTGCCTCACCGCTGTTCCTGTTCACTACCAGCGTCTTCCTCCCGTACGCGCCAACGACCGCACTGAATCTCGTGTTTGCGTACGCGTACGTGCGCGGTATTCGGTCTGGCGAGGCTGGTTGGCGGACGCTCGCGGGGCTGGCCGTCGGGCTGGCGTTCTTCGCCCGACCGTACACCGCCCTGCTGTTCGCAGTCCCGTTCGTCGCCCACGCGCTCTGGCTGCTGTGGGCCGCCCGGCGCTCGCAGTCGTTACTGACAGAGCGGGTTCGCCTGTTGGCGCCCGTCGCGGCACTCGGGACGGCCTTCGTCGGGCTCACGCTCGCGTACAACGCCGTCGTCACCGGTGACCCGCTGGTGTTCCCCTACCAGGCGTTTGCCCCGGCCGACGGCATCGGCTTTGGGCGCCGCGAGATACTCGGCTACGAGCGCGACTACACGTTGGCCCTCGCGTTGGAGGCAAATGCACGCGTCCTCTGGGAGTTCGCCACCCGGACGGTAGCCGCACCGCCGTTCGGGGCACTCGCCGTGGGCCTCGGGTTGGGGCTGCTCGGTCGGCGACTCATCCGGGACGGCGTCGACACGGGCTCAGAGGTGCTCCCAGCGACCACCGTCCGGCTGCTGCTGGCGGGCGTGTTCTGTTCGGTCATCGTCGGGAATCTCGCGTTCTGGGGGAATCTGAATATCCTCGCTGACCTCGCGGATCCGACCGACGGGTTCATCTCGGGGTACGGCCCGTTCTACCACTACGACCTGCTGTTACCCGTCGGGGCGTTCGGTGCCGCCGGGCTCGCGTGGCTGGTCCGCCAGGGGCGGGCAGTCGTCACGACCCGATTGGACGCACCCGCGGCCGTCGTCCTCGCAGTCGTCCTGGTGCTGGCAGCGGCGCCGGTAGTGGCCGTCGCGGAGGCGAACGCCGTCGGCCCGCCTGTCGCGGAACACGCCGCCTACACCGACCGGTACGAAGCGACGTACGCGCCGTTCGCCGATGGGTCGCCTACTGGGCTCGTGTTCGTACCAGCCCCATACGGCGGCTGGCTGGGGCACCCGTTCCAGTCGTTGCGCAACGACGCGGGCCTTGACGGGCGGACGGTCTACGCGCTGGATCGGTCGCCAGGCGAGGATTTCGCCGTCGTCGACGCGTATCCGGACCGCGACCTCTACCGGTTTACCTACCGGGGAACATGGTCGCCGGAGCCGACAGGCCGCATCGTTCCGCACATCCAGCCGCTGTCCGTGCAGACAGGTGAGCGCCACCGCGTCAGCTTCCAAACGGGCGTTGTCGGGCGACCGTCGACGGTACGGGTGTCCGACGGGGACGACAGCGTCAGCTATACTGTGACGGCGTCACCAGGCGAGCGATTCACCGTCGAGTGGACGCTCGTTCCCGGCCGGGTCGTCGTTGTTCCCGATAGGCTGCGGAAACGAGGCGAGGGCCAGGTCGAGTTCGACGGGAGCGCGGAGATCGCCGTCGCCGTGACGTACGTCCAGTCTGGGGGTGCCACCGTCACGTACCGACAGGAGGTGGCCGTCGAGGAACGGGGTGGGACGGTCAGGCTAGTGTGGCCCCCAGAGGTTGAGGTGTGCCGGCTCACTCCGGACTGTGGCCACGAGGGGATGTATGTGCCCGGTGGCGACTACGTTGAGGGTGCAGCCGTAAACCAGACCGTCCGGTCGTAGACAGTCGGCCCAATCGCGATGCACACGAGTCGACACTCGGCTGGGACGGGCTGTCGCTCCAATCCAGCGTGTCCGGCGCGTCGGCTTCCGTCGGCGCATTCTGGGCATCTTCTGGGACCGAGTGGGAACTGCGCTCATCCTTCGTCACCAGCCGCCGGCGGTCGGCGGACACCCCTGATCATGTCCTTAACACAACAGACGCGGGCCCGGACTGAGGCCACCGATTCGATATAGCAGCATACAGTTTACGAGTTCGGCAGGCGACGGCGGTCAGCGGAGCCGTTCCTGCAGCGGGACCTTCAGAATAGACTTCGCGATGGCATAGCCACCGGCCAGCGGGTCAAGTTTCGTCTTGCCGGCCCGCTCAGCATAGTGGATAGGCTCTTCGACGACGTCGTATCCCCGCATCAGCGGGCGCAACAGCAGCTCTGCAGAGAGGCCGGTGTTCTCGGTCCACTGGATGTTCCTGATGACCTCCGCACGGTAGGCACGCATTCCAGTGGTCGTGTCGTGGACGCGCTCACCGGCCAGGAGCGACCCGAGCGCCGCAAATGCGTGATTCCCGAGTCGGTTGAACGCCGGCATCGCCTCCGCACCGTGATAGAGTCTATCGCCGGAGACGACGTCGTACCCCTGGTTGATGCGTTCGAGAAACCGCGGAAGCGCGTCCATCGGGTAGGTATCGTCACAGTCAGTGGTGACCACAACGGGGCGTGAGGCCCGTACGAGCGCTTCACGGACGGCGTAGCCGTAGCCGCGCGGCTCCTGTTCGATGACACGAGCGCCGTGTTCGCGGGCGATCTCGGGTGTCTCGTCGTCGCTGCCGTCGACACAGACCACCTCGGCCCGGCCGTCGGTCACCCGCTCGATGTCATCGAGCACGGTACCGATAGCCTCGGCCTCGTTGTAGGTCCCCATGACGACGCTGAGGTCGTCAAAGGTGAACTCAGTCACACCGCCCTCTCCACGGCGCGGATATTTAGGCCCGCCGAAAACAGATTTGCCACGCATGCCTCAATCGCCAATCCACAGAACCATCCACCGACACGAGACATGACAGATAGAGGCGAGGATTTATATCGGAGTATCTGGCCCCCCAGGCAATTTGGTAGCATAGATATCGAGATAATTAGTCTATACCGGCGTTGCGACCGCCCTATATCCTGAGATAAGCTCCCTTATTCCAGCGTCTGACACAGATTGAAGTAGCGGGGGAGAGTGCCCGCTCACATGAGCGACTCGGAGACGGAGCGGGTCGGCGTTCGCACATACGTCCCGCGCTACCAGAAAGAGCGGTGGGAACAGGAGGCCGCGGAGCTCGACATGAGCCAGGCCGAGTTCGTCCGGACAATGGTGCAGGCGGGCCGGCGCGGGTTCGGCCTCGAAGCGGGCGACGAGGGTAAAGAGACATCCGACGAGACAAACGCAACCCCCGGGGTCGACGGGGTGAAAGACCGGCTCCTCGGCCTTCTCGAATCTGAGGGGGCCCTCTCGTGGGATGACCTCGTCGCCGGACTGACCGACGACGTCGAAGCACGGCTGGACGATGCACTCGATGATCTCCAAGCGGCCAACCGCGTGAAGTACAGTGGTCGGGCCGGCGGCTACACACTGGTGGACGATGGCGAGTGACGCCGAGACTGCCAGCCCGGCGGACGACCCAGTCGCCTACTTTCTTCAGGAGCTAACGTACCACGGGAAGACAGAGCGGACCAGGGAGGCGTACGAGCGCGTCCTCCGGCAGTTCGAGACATTCGTTCGCGGGGAAGGAGCAAGCCTCGCGACGGCAAGTCGCCGCGAGTGTATGGCGTGGGTCCACACCCTTCGAGAGGGCCGCTCACGGTCGACCGTGGCCTCCTACGCCTCGTATCTGCATCGGTTCTACGCGTACATGACGCAGGTTGGCGCCTTCGAGGGCAATCCGATGACGCTTGTTTTGGAGGAGATGGACGAATCTATCGACACGGACCCTGCCCGCCGCGAGATCTTAGTGCCGGAGATGCGGGAGTTCGTGGCGCATATCACTCATCCGCTTGACCGTGCGGTGGTCGTCACACTACTGAAGACGGGGATGCGGGTCGGCGAGCTGTGTAATCTCGATATGCGGGATCTCAACCTTGAGGGAGAGGCACGCGCCGCATTCACGACCCCACCACGAGGGCCACTCGCCGGCCGGCCGAACTCGCTGTATATCTCCGAATCGCCCGCCCGTGGCGAGGTGACCAACGGCGAGCGGCGCACGGAGTCGAACAAGCGCAAGCGCCCCACCGTCATCCCTGTCGACGAAGAACTCCGCC
Source organism: Halosegnis sp. (assembly GCF_042216475.1). Lineage (NCBI taxonomy): Archaea > Methanobacteriati > Methanobacteriota > Halobacteria > Halobacteriales > Natronomonadaceae > Halosegnis > Halosegnis sp. Next base: position 122,963 of record NZ_JBDGTV010000012.1, on the reverse strand, counting down.
AGGTAATCGAACGGTGGCTGGCTGTTCGACCAGGTCCGCGGTCGGACGCCGAACCGCTGTTCTGTTCCACGCGGGAGTGGGGGCGCCGGCTCACGGGCGGGATGGTCGGCAGCCGCGTCAGCGAGTATGCCGCCGACCACGGCTGGTACCAGTCCGGTGGCGGCGCCGGCGAGAACGTCACGCCTCACTACTTCCGGCACTTCTTCACCACACACCTGCGTGACCGGACCGGTGACCGTGGTATCGTGAAATATCTTCGTGGAGACGTCGCCAGCGACATCGTCGACACGTACACCCACGACTGGGGCGACCGGGTCCGCAAGACCTACGAACAGCACATCTACTCGCTGCTGTAGCCTTACATTCCCGAGAATTGACAACTTCCAGCGTTCGCTGTCAAGCTCATAAACTGTATGTCGCTATATAGAATCAACAGGCGAACGCCAAGCTGTTCGGTGTCGTATAGCCAACACACAAATAGCCCTACGCGGGCTCAGCGAGGGCGAAAAGCCGGTCTGCGACGGCCGCAGTCGACTCGTCAGACTCGGCGGCATTCTCTAGCAGCACCGTCTCGCTCGGGAACAACTGGTCGCCAACGAGCAAGCCGTGCTCTCGGGCAGTCGAGCCGGTGACAGTGAGGTAGACACCGGCGCCGGCCTCGGCGATGGCCGCCTCCTCTTCCTGGCCGTTCGTCGGGTAGACGAACTCGACACCGTCGAGCGCTCCCGTCCCGACGATCGCTTCGACCAACCGCTCGTAGCGGGGCGAGATACACAGTGGCCCCTCGTAGTCGCGGAGGTACGAGCGGTCCAGTGGACCGTCGTCGCATGTTTCGGGCGTTGCCAGCAGAGTGTGGTGAACGGTATCGCCGAGTCCGTCGACGAGCCGGACGTCAGTGTCGACGGGGTCGATGCGCTCGTTCACCTCGGCGAGCGAGCAGAGCGGCTCGTCTCGGAGAGTAACCACTTCCTCCAACACGAGGTCGGCGCTGTCGAACCCGAGGGCGAACTCGTGTTTTCGGAGCGCGCGGAACGGCTCCTCGCGACCGACCAGTTGGACCTCCCGGTCGGCGAAGGGAATTGTGAGGGAGTCGAAGACGATTCGTCGGGGGAATCCCGCCCGCGAGTCACGGACCAGCGTGAATTCTGGGTCGTGGGGAGTCGTCGTGTCGCTGTATCGGGCCAGCCGTTCGTAGACGGGCGCTTCGGGCGTTGTATCGCCCTTCGTCACGGCCTTCTCGTAGCGGAGCGTGGAGACGGCCTCGTCGATAGCCGTCGCGGCCGCCGCCGGCGCGCCCTGGGCGAACCGCTCGAGGACCGCCTCAAGGGGCCGGCCTTTGCGTGGCACCGCGACGCTGACGGGGCTCATGTGGCGGCAGACGCGACGGCTGCCTAAAACGGACGCGGTTCAGACTGCGAGCCGGTCGCCCACCTCGACCACCTCGACGGTCCGGGGCGCCTCGAAGGAGCGAACGTGCGGTCGGACGGCCGACGGGTCGGCGGTGAGGTTCTTCCAGATATCCCAGTGGGTGGGGACGAGCCGGTCTGGACCGACCTGTTCGGCGGCCATCGCCAGCTCGTTCTCGTCGGAGTACCACGTCGTCAACGCCCTGTTACCGTCGCCGTCTGGAAGATAGCCCGACGAGCCAAAGGCCAGCGCCGCAAGGTCCACGTCGTAGCGGTCGCCAACCTGTTCGAATGCCTCGCCCGGCCGGGCGTCGCCGCCGTGGAAGAACGTGCCGGCCTCGTGTTCGACAACGTACGACACCGGGTGGGCGGCGTCGGGATCGTTTGCTCCCGCAACGTGGACCGTGAACGGCCCAATAGACAGAGTGTCTCCTTCGGTCACCTCCTCGAGCTGGTCGCGGTCGACATCGTACTCCTCGGTCCAGGCTTCCTGCTCAACGACGGCGAGCGACTCATCGGGGGCGTAGTAGGCCGCGTTCGTGCGCGCGAGGATGGGTGCCTGCGTCGGTGCGTGGACGTGGTCAGAGTGTTCGTGCGTCGCCAGGACGGCGTCGCATGCCGAAACGTCCGCCGGATCGAACGGGACCGGAAGCATCCGGACGGTCCGCGGCGGGTCTCCCTGGCCACAGTACGGGTCGATGAACAGCGTCGTCCCGTCGCTCGCTTTCAGGATGAACCCGTTACAGCCCAGATACCAGACCGCAACACCGTCGGGGCTGGCGTCGGCCACTGCGCGGGGGAGCCAGTCGCCCCAGTCGGAGCCGGGAAACTCGTGTGCCATATCCGGGTGTCGGGAGAGGCAGCCAAAAGTCGGTCGGACCGTCAGCCTCTCGGCCTGGGCGCTCCCACGACCGTCGTGGCTCTCCGCCGCGACGCTGCACTGGCGCTCGTGACGCTTACACTCCTTATCGCTATATCAATTCAGGCCGGACTGGCGGCGCGGCTGTTCGCACCGCTACCAGCGCTCGTCGGCGTCGGGGGCGCTCTCACGCTGGAACTGGTTCTGCTCGCCAATCCTGAGCGCACGCAAGCCGTGTGGGAGCGCCAGTCCGTGCGGATTGGATCCATCGCCCTCGTTGTCGGCCTCGGGCTACTGGCGGTCCGGACGGGAACCGGCGCGGTCATCCTTGGGGCGCTCGCGTGGGGGCTGGTCGGATACCTGGGGCTGGTGGCCGTGGTGGTTGCGAGCGGAGAGAACCCGCTCGCACGGATTGTAGAGTGAGTGGAGACGCGTCGGTCAGTCCTGACAGCAGCCGCCCGCCTTCTCGCCGAAGTCGACTGCGAGCGGGGCAGAAATCATCTCGTTGAGGTCCTGCAGTTCACGCTCCAGTTGTTCCTGGGCCTCGAGGTAGTCTGCCATGACCGGGATATCGTGGAGTCGCTCCTGGGCCTGCTGGAGTTCACGCAGGTCCTCTTTGGAGGCGTCGCCCGTCTGTCGGGCCATCATGAACTCCTCGCGCAGTTGCTCGAACTCGCGAATCCGCTCTTGGGTCTCCGCGTCGCTTTCGACGGCTGCCTTCGCGTCGGCAAAGGCGCGGTAGGAATCGAGCTGTGTGATGGCGTCGCCGAGTTCGCTGGCGAGTTCCGTCACGCGGGCGGCCGCCTCGGCGCCCGTCGGCTCCGCGTCGCCCTCGGTGGACTCGATGCTCATACCCCGCGGTTGGGGGGCGTGCGGTTTAGGTCTGCCGAAGCCGGCCTCGAAGCGCGCTCGTTTTACGCCTCAAGCCGGTAACGAAGTCAATGAGCCACGAGTCGGGCACCAACACGGAGGGTGACCTCCGCAACACGGGGATGGCCCTGAAACACGAGCGAACATGGGACTACGAACTGGACCGCATCGTCGAGGAAGCCGTCGAGCGGGACGCAGAGAAGGTCGGCCTCCAGTTCCCGGAGGGGCTGAAGCGGCGGGCCCCACACGTCGCTGACGACCTGCGTGCACGGCTGCCCGCAGGGACGCGCGTTCTGATTTCGGGCCAGCCGTGTTACGGCGCCTGTGATCTGGACACCTACATGATGCGCCGGACGGACGTGTTCGTCCACTTCGGCCACTCGCCGATGAAAGACTCCGAGAAGATCATCTATGTCCCCCTCTTCTCGAACGTCGACGTCACGCCCATCATGGACGAGTCGCTCGAGGAGCTGGCGGCCCCCGAGGAGGACCCCGACGTCGGGTTGGTGACGACGGCCCAGCACATGAACAAGTTCGACGAGATGCGCGCCTACCTGGAGGAGCGCGGCTACGTCGTTCACACGCGTCGCGGCGACGAGCGACTCACCCACGAGGGACAGGTGCTGGGATGTAACTACGCCAGTGCCGACATCGACGCCGAGCAGGTGTTGTACGTCGGCGGCGGCAAGTTCCACCCGCTCGGGCTCGCGATGGAACACCCCGACAAGCGGGTCGTCATCGCCGACCCCGTCAACAATGTCGTCACGATTGCCGACACGGAGAAGTTCCTCAAGCAACGATACGCGACGGTCCACAAGGCGATGGACGCGGAGACGTGGGGCGTCGTCTTCTGTACGAAAATCGGTCAGGGCCGCTGGGAGGTGGCGAACGACATCGTCGAGTCGAACGACGACGCCTACCTGCTGACGATGGACGAGGTGACGCCCGACCGGCTCACACAGTTCGGCTTCGACGCCTACGTCAACACCGGCTGTCCGCGCATCACGACCGACGACGGCCCGCAGTTCAAACAGCCGATGCTCACCCCCGGCGAGTACGAGATTGCCATCGGCGAGAAGCCGCTGGATGAACTCTCCTTCGACACGTTCCACGGGACCTGGTAGCCGTATCCGGCCGGCCGCCGGGCACCGCTGACCGGCGTCTACGGGTTGCTGCCACCGGTCGACGCGACTCCCCGACACCCGTAATTTAGTGCACGCCCGTCCGACGACAGGTATGGACGAGGGTATCGAGCAGGCGGCCACTCTGCTTCGCGAGGCGGATACCGCCGTCGCGTTCACGGGCGCGGGTATCTCGACCGCCTCTGGTATCCCCGACTTCCGCAGCGATGGCGGTATCTGGGACCGGTACGAGCCGGAGTCGTTCCACATTCGCCGGTTCCACGCGGATCCTGACGGGTTCTGGCAGGACCGAGCGGAACTGGTTGCGGAACTGTATGCCGACGTCGAGCCGAACGCAGCCCACGAGGCGCTGGCGGCACTCGAGCAGGCAGACCTGCTCGACCGTGTCATCACGCAGAACGTCGACGGTCTCCACGCAGCCGCCGGCAGCGAAGACGTCGTCGAACTCCACGGCAACGGCGGCCGGGTGGCCTGTCAGGACTGCGGGCGCCGCGCGGATGCGGCGCCTCACTACGAGGCGGTCCGCACGGGCGACATCGACGGTGCGCCCCGATGTCCGGACTGTGAGGGGCTGCTGAAGCCGGATGTCGTACTGTTCGGCGAGCGGCTGCCGATGGCACCGTTGAACGAGGCGCGCTCGCTGGCGCGAACGGCCGACTGCCTGCTGGTCGTCGGCTCGTCGTTGACCGTCGAGCCGGCGGCATCGCTTCCGGAGATCGCCGCCGACACCGGTGGTGCCCTGGTCGTCATCAACCTTGAGGAGACGCATGTTTCGGGCCGGGCGGCCGTCGACCTGCGAGCGTCCGCGACGGAGGCCCTGTCTACACTCCGGGCCCGACTGCTTGGCGACTGAACCTTTTTATTCGGGTGGGGAGTGGTCTCGGGGCGCATGCCACACCACCAGGTCGTACACACCGACGACGTGGAGGAGACAGACCTCTCGGAACTCGATGTACCGCCGGATCTGAACATCAAGGCGATCGACGAGGCGCTCGGCACCGAGCAAGCGGCCGTGAAGATCTGGTACTTCGAGCCAGGTGAAGAGATCGGCTATCACGCCCACGCCGAGCAGGAGGAGGTGTACTACGTGCTCGAAGGCGAGTTCTCGCTGAAGCTGGGCCCTGCGGGTGACGAGGAGTTCGTCGAGGTGGGGCCAGGTGCCTTCTGGGTTGCCAGCCCCGAGACGGGCCACGGCCACCGGTACGTCGGCGACGACCGCGGGGCCATCCTCGCGATCGGAGCGCCGTTCGTCGACGATCCCGGTCTCGACCCGTACTCGATGGATTAGAGCGTCGCCTCGACCTCTTCCGGCCCGGCGGCCTCACCGTACGTTGTGTGGAGATACTCCACGATGTTCGCCGACTCGGCCATCGTGACGCCGTAGGTCTCGTCGACGAGCACGGGGACGGCCCGCTGGCCGGAGACTCGCTTCACCTCGTTGCGTTTGGAGTGTAGTCCCTCGACCCAGATGGAGTCGAACGCGAGATCGAGGTCTTCGAGTTCGTCGACGACCAGTTCACACCACGGACAGCCTTCCAGCCGGTACAGTGTCAAGTCGGTCATGTGCGAGCGGACGGGCGGTGCCCACATAAACCGACCGCCCAGCGGGGAACGGTTTTAGTCGCCGGGCGGCGACCGCGGGGGTATGCCACCGAGCGAGGGGGAGACAGCACCGGATTTCGAGACGCTCTACTGTGACGGTGAGACGTTCCGTGCCGGGACGCTCGCCGACCGGCTCGACGGCGGCGCAGTACTCGTTTTCTCCGGCTTCGCCTTCAACGCCATCAACGAAAACTGGTACAAGCAGTACGACCGCGCCGGCTGGGCCACGTTCGATGTGCCCGTCGTCGGCGTGTTCCGGGACGGGCCATACGCCGTGAACGCGTTCCTGCGCGATATCGACTCGCCATTTGGCGCGTTCGCGGACGTCGAGGCGACGGCCGCCGCCGACTACGGTCTGCTGACCGAACGCCCGGGGATGGCCGGCGTTCGTACCGCCCAGCGTGCGGTGTTCGTCCTCGACGACGACCGGACGATACGGTACAGCTGGGTCGGCGACGACTGGATCAGCCCGGTGCCGCGCGACGAGATAGAGGCGGCTGTTGCGCGGCTGTGAGCCGGTGTCTCGCGGGGTGACACACGTTCCCGAGAGGTGACCACTTACCGGTTACCGTTGAGTGACCAGATGGGGACCATGGGATGCCCGTTCCACGACGGCGACGACACGGCAGCATCGACCGACGACAACGACCACGGGCGAGAGGAGGCCGGCGTCGAGCGCGGCGGCCGCGACCGCGAGAGAGTCCCGCGACGCGACTTCCTGCGGTCGGCGCTCGCCATCGGCGGATCGGCCGCGCTGACGACCACGCTGGGCATGACAGGGATGCCCGCCAGGGCGGCCGCATCGGGCGAGCCGGTCGGGGTCGCCGAGCGGCTCAACCGCCAGCACGCCTGGGACGACTACGAATTCGAGGACCCCGACAAGGGGACGCTCCCGCCCGCGCGTCACGTCCTCCTGATGCTCGAGTACCAGGGTGAAGGCGAGCCCTCGCCGGAGCACCGCCGGCAGGCCCAGCAGGCGTTCCGCGAACTCGAGTCGACCATCGAGTGGGACCACGAGGGGCTGCTGTTCACGGTCGGCTACTCCCCGTCGTACTTCGACCGGTTCGACGAGGAGTTGCCGCCGGGCATCGAGCCCGCGGGGTCCGTCGGGAGCTTCGAGAAGCAGACCCTCATCGAGGCGGACACGCTCATCGACCTGCCTGGCGTGACCCTCGACCACGAGGAGCCCGTTCCTGAGTCCGACGGCGACGCGGGGCCGACCTACGACGCCTGTCTCCATCTCGCCAGCGAGCACGAGCAGACCATCCTCGCGGCCGAGGAACTGCTGTGGGGGGGCGCGGTCGACGTCGACGACGACGGTGAGGAGGAGTCGCTGGACCACACGCTCGAAGGCGTCTTCGAGCGGCCAACGGACTACCCCGACCGCCGGGTCGGGTTCGCCGGGACCAAGAACCTCATCGAGGAGGGCAGCGCCGGCGAGGAGGGCGGCGTCTACCCCGAGGAGGTGCCTGTCGACGACGGCGCGAAGCTCTCGATGGGATTCAACGACCTGTTCAAGAACTCCATCCCGCGGGAAGACCTCGTCACGCTGCTGGAGGACCAGCAGTTGGTCGAGCCGAAGCCGCCGGGCGTCTTCGCGCAGGGGACGGTCCAGCACGTCTCCAAGCTGGACATGAACCTCGACCCCGAGGGGGACAATCCCGGCTTCGAGGACACCTCCGCGGACACCGTCGCCGACGACGGCTGGTACCAGTACGACGACCAGGGGCGAATCGACCGGATGTTCAGCCCCGACCACGACGAAGGCGAGATGGGCGTCGTCGGCGACGAGCTCGGCAGTTCGAACGCGCCCTACGAGTCGGACGAGGGGAGCAACGCGATGCGGGACCTCAGCGCCGACGACCCCGACGTGGCCGAACGGACCAAAGCTGACGCCAACGCCGAGGACGGCCCCGGGGTCGCCGGCCACGTCCAGAAGTGCGCGCGGGCGCGGTTCGACATGGAGACCCGCGTCACCGACGACATCCCCGACGACTACCCGTACGTCACCGAGCGGGACGACGACTTCCTCCGCGGCCACGACGGCGACCAGGAGGCCGAGCAGGTGATGCTCCGGCGCGACTTCAACACCGTCGACAACGAACGGCCGGGGCTCCACTTCGTCTCGCTGATGCGGTTCAACCCGTACATGGCCTACATGCGGCAGGCGATGAACGGCGTCCAGTTCGACAGCGCGGCGTTCGGGCTGACGGGCGACGCCCGCATCCAGCACGACGAACTCGACCTCGACCCGAGCGACAACGGCATCGCCGGCTTCTGCAAGACCCAGCGACGGGGGAACTACCTCGTGCCGCCCATCACGCAGCGCGCGCTGCCGCACCCGCGGGGCGAGACGGTCGACATCACGGTGGAGCGGGCCGGCGAGAACTTCCGGGTCACCGTCGACGGCCTCGCGGCCGGTGACCTCGCGAAGGGGAGCGTCCGGTTCGGCCGCTATCTCGAGGTGAACGCCGGCGGCGGCGTCGAGCCACGACAGGTCCGGACGCGCGGGAACCGCACCACGTTCGTCTTCCCGGCCGACGGGACGAGCCTCGCGGACGGCGGCACGGCCCGGCTGTTCGCCAAGCGGGACGGCAGCCTGAAGCCGGTGCGCGGGACCGCGACGGTCTCCGAGGAGACGAAAGGGAAGCAGAAGGGAGCGACCGCGGACGACTGACCTCAGCCGCGCTCGCCGCGGACGATGGCCGGCAGCTCCCGGAGGTCGTCTATCTCGTAGGTGGCCTTCGGGCCGCGGGCGTCGGGGCCGTAGGCGACGGCGTCGAGGCCGGCGTCGACGGCGCCCGCCACGTCGTGGTCGTAGCGGTCGCCGACCATCACCGCCCGGGCGGGGTCGCCGCCCCACTTCTCGAGGGCCGCCTCGTACATCTGGGGGTCGGGCTTCGTGTGGCCGACCGCCTCGCTGGTCGTCACGGCGTCGAAGCAGTCCGCGACGCCGAACCGCGCCAGCAGGTCGTGCGCCTCTGGCTCATCGATGTCGCTGACGACGCCGACGTGGACCTCTTCGGCCGCGACGGCCCGGATGGTCTCGACGGCGCCGTCGACCGGCCGTGACGTCTCCGCGCTGGCCGCCTCGAGCAGCGGCCGCCACTCCGGTTCGGGTGGGGGTGAGCCGTCGAACAGCGCCTCGGTCGCGACGCGGTAGCCCTCGCGGGCGGTCCGGTAGCTCGTCCCCTCGCGGCCGGTGAAGTAGTCGCCCAGCGCCGACTTCCAGCGGTCAAGCGCGTCCGGCGGGAGGTCGTACTCGTCGCCCAGCCGGTCGACGAACAGCGCGTACCCCTCGCGGATGCTCTTCAGTTCGACGACCACGCCGCCGAGGTCGAAGAAGACGGCGTCGTAGCTCATCGGTGTCGACACACCCCCTCGACGGTCGTCACGTCGATACGGCCTGTCTCGCGCAAGTGTGCGAGCGCGCTCATCGCCTCCGCGAGCATGTACCGGGCCGGCCGCTCGCCGGCCAGCTCGGCGGCCACCGCCGGCACCGTTTCGTGGCCCGCCTGGACGAGCCTCTCCACCTCGTCGAGCCGGCGTTCGAGACTCTGACGGTCTCGCTCAAGAAGGTCGTGGAACCGCTCGTGGACCGGGCCGTGGCCGGGGTAGACCCGTTCGGGGTCGTGGGCGGCGAGCCGGTCGAGACCGGCGAAGAAGGCGTCGAACGCCTCACGGTGGCCGTCATCGAGGCCATCGTGGAGCATCACCGCCCGGAACGGCTCGAGGAGCGTATCGCCCGACACCAGCCGCCGACCGTCCGCGCCGAGCAGGTACGCGAGGTGGTCAGCCTGATGACCGGGCGTGTGTATCGCTTCGACGCGCGTGGGGCCGACCTCGAGCGGCCCCGGCTCGACCCACTCGTCGACTCGGTCGGGAGCGAGCAGTTCGCGATCGCGTTTTAGCGACTCGACGGCGTCTGCGACGGCCCGCTCCAGTTGGTCACCCGACAGGCCACCGGCGCGGGCGTTCGCGCGCACCCGCTCGGCGAGCGCGTCGGCATCGCCAGCGAACCGCTCGCGGACGCCCGCAGGCGCGTACACGGTCGGGTTCGCCGCCTCAACGACGGTCGGCACCTGCCCGACGTGGTCGACGTGCGGGTGGGTGACGACGAGATGCTCGATGTCCGCAAGTGCGTAGCCAGCCTCGCTGACCCCCGTCCGCAGGTGGTCGGCTGCGTCGGATCCGGGGACGCCGGCGTCGAACAGCACCGGCTCGGGCCCCTCGAGAAGATAGCAGGCGACGTGCCCTGGGGCCCATTCCATTCCGAATTCGATGCGGTGGACCGCCGTGCCACCGGATTCGTCCATTATCAGAGGGGACAGGGGCGAGCGAATAAGCGTTACTCCTCGTGCGAGCAGCCGTTCACGGTTCGGGGACGTTTCGGCAACAACGCCCGCCAGCCCCGGTGACTTTATTTACGACCGCTCCCGCCCTTCGGGGACGAGCTTACACTGTAAACATGACACGGAACCCACGCTTCAGCGTCGACGGCGATACCGTCGTCATCACGGGGTCGAGTCAGGGTATCGGGAAGGTGACCGCGGAGGTACTGGCGGCCGACGGCGCGAACGTCGTCGTCTCCTCGCGGTCTCAGGGGAAAATCGACGACGTCGCGGCGGCCATCAACGACTCGGACGCACCGGGGCGGGCCATCGCCGTCGAGTGTGACGTCCGCGAGCGTGATGCTGTCGAGGCGCTGATGGACGCCACCGTCGACGAGTTCGGCCGTATCGACACGCTGGTCAACAACGCCGGCGCGTCGTTCATGGCTGGTTTCGACGACATCTCCGAGAACGGCTGGAAGACCATCGTCGACATCAATCTTCACGGCACGTACCACTGCGCACAGGCGGCCGGCGAGCGGATGCAGACACAGGACGAGGGCGGCCGCATCATCAACTTCGCGTCGGTCGCCGGCACGAAAGGGGCTCCGTACATGAGCCACTACGGCGCGGCCAAGGCAGCCGTCGTCAACTTCACCACGACGCTCGCCTACGAGTACGCCCCCCACGATATCCGAGTGAACTGTATTGCGCCCGGGTTCGTCGCCACGCCAGGCGTAGAGTCACAGATGGGCGTCTCCGCCGACAATGTCGACCGTAGCGAGGTCGAACGGCGGATGGGCCACTCCGAAGAGATTGCCGACCTCGTCCAGTTCCTCGCCAGCGATGCCTCCTCGTACGTGATTGGCGAGACCATCGAGGCGAAGGGTGTCCCGCCAATCGAGGAGTCCCCAGAGGTATGAGCGCCAGCCGCGAGGTGTTCCTGCCGGTCGCGGCCCAGCCGAGCGTCGAGGCACTCGTGGACACCGCCCGGACGGCTGAAGACCTCGGCTACTGCCGGGCGTGGCTGCCGGAGACCTGGGGGCGAGACGCCGTCACCGTCCTTGCGAGCATCGCCCACGCCACCGACGAAATCGGCATCGGCACGTCCATCATGCCGGTGTACTCCCGGTCGCCGGCACTTATCGGCCAGACGGCCGCCACCCTCCAGGAAGTGTCGGACGGCCGGTTCCGGCTCGGCCTCGGACCGTCGGGGCCGGTCGTCGTCGAGAACTGGCATGGCGTCGACTACGGAAACCCACTGAAGCGTACCCGCGAGACGGTCGACATCGTGAAGCAGGTGCTGTCGGGTGAAGAGGTGACGTACGACGGCGACTACTTCGACCTCTCGGGGTTTCGGCTCCGGTGTGATCCGCCCGAGCCCGCACCGCCCGTCGACACAGCCGGGATGGGTCCCAAGGCGGTCGAGCTATCTGGCCGGTTCGCCGACGGCTGGCACGGCCTGATGCTCATCCGCGAGGGATTGCGTGACCGGCAAGCTGACCTCGAGCGTGGCGCGGACCTCGCCAACGCCGACCCTGCGAGCCGTCGAACGACGATGTCGCTCACATGCGCGGCCCTCGACGATCGCGAGCGGGCTCGCGACATCACCCGCCAGCATCTCGCGTTCTACGTCGGCGGGATGGGCACCTTCTACCGGGACGCACTCGCCAGACAGGGGTACGAGTCGACCGCGGAGACAATCTACGAGGCGTGGCAAGCCGGCGAGCGCGACCAGGCGGTCGCGGCCATCGACGACTCGTTGCTGGACGAGCTCGCCATCGCCGGAACGCCCGCGGAGGCACGCGAGCGGCTGAGGGCCTGGGAACAGGTGGATGCGGTCGATGCGGTCGCCGTCTCGTTCCCGCGAGAGGCGACGCTCGCGGAGATCGAACAGACGACCCACGCGCTGGCGCCCTAGTCAGTCGTCAGCGGGCGCGTCCGCGGCGACGTGCTCGGCGAACTTCTCGCGCACCTTCTCGATCTTGGGGTCGGCGTTGAACTGACAGTAGGCGTCACCGGGGTTCTTTTCGTAGTAGTCCTGGTGGTACGGCTCGGCCTCGTAGAACGTCTCCAGCGGCTCTACCTCCGTGACGATGTCGTCCTCGTAGACGTTCTCGGCCTCGAGACCGGCGATGAACGACTCGACGGTCTCCCGCTGAGTCTCCGACTCGTAGAGGACGATAGAGCGGTACTGCGAGCCGACATCCGGTCCCTGGCGATTCAGTGTCGTCGGGTCGTGGACGGTGAAGAAGACCCGCAGCAGTTCATCGTAGCCGATAGCCTCGGGGTCGTACTCGACGCGCACTACCTCAGCGTGGCCCGTCTCTTCGCGACACACCGCCTCGTAGCTCGGATCCTCGACGTGGCCGCCGGCATAGCCGGAAGTCACCTCGTGGACGCCCGCGAGCTGTTTGAACGCCGCCTCGGTACACCAGAAGCAGCCACCGCCGAATGTCGCCGTCTCACTCATACGCTAACGAGGAGCCCCGCGCGCATCAACGCTACGGCGCCGGTCAGGCGAACGCGCCGCCGGAATCGCTCTCGTCGTCGCCGGCCGCGAGAATCTCCATCAGCGCCTCGTGAATCTCGCCGACCGGCGGTGTGTCCCGCGTGGGGTCGAGCCAGTGTTCGCCTAGCCAGCGGAACTGGACCGTGCGGTCAGTATCGACGAGGAAACACGACCGCCGCGAGCGCGCGAACAGGTTCAGCGCGCGATACTTCACCTTGAATTTCTCCGCGACCGTGAGGTCTGGGTCCGAGAACAGCGGGAAACTGAGATCGAGATACGAGATGAACCGCTTGTGGAGATAGCTCCGCGACTTACTGATACCGACCACCTGGACATCGTCATTGGCGGTAAACCAGTCGAAGTCGCGGAAGGAACACCACTCCTCGATACAGTCGGGGCTGAAGTCGACGGTGTAGAACGTCAACAGCACCGGGCTGTCCTCGAGCAGTTCGGAGAGGCTCGTCGGCGCCACCTCTCCATCGGGGAAGACGAGATCGGCCGTGAAGTCGGGGGCCGTCTCGCCCACCTCAAGCCCGGGAGCGTCGCTCATACCTTCCGAGAGCGCGGGCGAGAACTTATCAGTCCCGGTCGCCGGAAGCTTCCTACCCGTCGCCCGCGAACAGGGAGGTATGGAGCCGCCGGCGTTCCGTCGAGACAAGCGCGGCCACGCCGTCACCGACTATCCAGAGCGGACCGACGACGGTCGCCTGCTGGGCGTCGTCGCCTCGGGCAACGCCGCCTACGCGGACGACGAGTCGGTGACGCTCGCCATCCTCGGGAACGACGGCACACTCGTGGTGCCGCCCCGCGAGCGCGGCCTTGCAACGGAACTCCCGCTTGCGGCCGTTGGGCTCTCGCCCGGCGAGTACATTCGCTACGTTGCCGACGAGGCCGGCCCCTGGCGGGCGCTGGCGCCAGCGGGGGAGACGGCCATCGAGGGCGTCGAGCCCCCCGAGCTGCTCACTGACGGCCCAGTCGAGGTGGACCTCGATGCGGTGCTCGAGACGCTCGCCGACGGCGGATCGCCGGGGACAGGTGAGGGAGATGAATCGCTCCGACGGGCTGCGATGGACCACCCCGGCCAGATGGTGGCGCGTGTCGACACGCTGTTCGACCTGCTGGAAGCCCGGGCGGGCGCGACAGCCGCTCCGGACCCAGAGTGGCGAGAGGTGGCGGTCGCAGCGGATATCGCCTTCGCGCTGGCGCGAGCAGCCCGCGCGGACCCGGCGGCCGTCGCGACACGCCTAGACCGGTTGGTCGACCTGCTGGGCCGCGAGCGTGCGTCTGCCGACCGCCCGCCGACCGCCCACCTGACGGACGTGCTGGACGTGCTCGGGCGCCGGGAGACGAGCGGCGTGGCTGGCGCGCTGGCAGACGCAATCGAGGCAGACGACCAGACGGCGGAGGCGGCGCTGAATGCGCTGTACCGGCTCGAGCACCGCTACTCGACGGGCGACCATCCGCTGTGTGAGTCCGAGACGGTCCGGACGGCGGTGACCGCGGCCGCAGCGCGGTCGGGGCGCGTCGGCGAGGCGGCCGCCGATGTCGAGACCATCCACCAGTTCCACCGAGGGACGACCGGCTGAAGGCGCGGCGGTAGCTATATCCGACCGGCACCGACACGTCGGCCCATGACGGACGCCTACACGGGCGCGGACCTGTTTGTCGACGCGCTCGACGAGTACGGTGTCGAGTACCTGTTCGGCAACCCTGGCACGACGGAACTACCAGTGATGGAGGCACTGCCGGATGCCGATGTAGAGTACGCACTCGGACTCCACGAGGATGTCGCGGTGGGCGCGGCGGCCGGCTTCGCACAGACACGCCGCTACCACGCCGACGGCGACCCAGACGTGCGCCCTGTGGGCGTCGCCAACCTCCACATCACGCCGGGACTAGCCCACGGGCTCGGCAACCTGTACGGCGCGTCGATGACCGGCGCGCCGCTCGTGCTCACGGCCGGCAATCACGAACTTGATTTCCGCCACGAGGAGCCCATCCTCTCGGGGGATCTCGAGCAGTTGACCGACCAGTTCTGCAAGTACGCTGCGGAGGTCACCTCGGTCGACTCGCTGGCCATGCAGGTGCGCCGCGCCTTCCGGACTGCGCTCACACCGCCGACGGGCCCGGTATTCCTCGGTCTCCCGGTCGACGTGATGATGGCCGAGACGGACGACCGGCCGGAGCCGCTGGGGCCGATTCCCGACGCCGGCGGCGGCGATCCCGACCAGGTGCGCGCGGCTGCGGACGCACTGGTGGCGGCCGACGAGCCGCTGCTCGTCGTTGGCGACCACGTCGCCCGGGCTGGTCGTGAGGCTGTCGACGCGGCCGTGGCGCTGGCAGAGGCGTCCGGTGCCCGCGTCCACGGTGAAATGCTCGGCTGCGAGGTGGCATTCCCCACCGACCACGACCAGTGGGTCTCGTATCTCCCGCCCCGCGAATCGCTGGCCATCCAACTCCAGGATACCGACACGATCGTCTTCGCGGGCTGCTCGACGAACACGACGCTACTACGCCACGAAGAGCCGCTGGTCGCACCAGAGACGACCACAATCCACCTCTCGGACGACGCCTGGCAGGTTGGCAAGAACGAGCCGGCGGACGTCGCCGTCGTCGGTGACCCCGGTCGCATCATGGAGGCGGTCGCAGAGCAGGTCGGCGACCGGCTCGACGACGAGCAGCGCCAGCGTCGCCTGGAGACCGTTGCGGCGACGAAGGAGGCGGTGACGGCGTCGCTGGCGGCGATGGGCGAATCCGACCCCGACGAGCCCCGCCCCTCGAAGGGGGAACTCGTCGACGCGCTCATCGACATCGACGCCGACCCGTTCATCGTCGACGAGGGGGTCACCGCGAAGTACGCACTGTTGACCCGGTATCCGCTCCAGCCACAGGGCTACTTCTCGAACAAAGGGGGCGGGCTGGGCTACGGGCTGCCGGCCGCCGTCGGCGCCGCCTTCGCAGAATCACTGCGCGAGGAGCCCCGTGATGTGCTCGGGTACGTCGGTGATGGCTCGTATCTCTACTACCCACAGAGTATCTACACCGCCGTTAGACACGACCTCGACCTCACCGTCGTGGTGCCGGACAACCGCAACTATCGCATCCTGAAGGACAACACCAACCGGATGTTCGGCGGCACCGACGAGGACCACGAGTACGTCGGGATGGATTTCGAGCCCCACGTCGACAT
Source organism: Halosegnis sp. (assembly GCF_042216475.1). Lineage (NCBI taxonomy): Archaea > Methanobacteriati > Methanobacteriota > Halobacteria > Halobacteriales > Natronomonadaceae > Halosegnis > Halosegnis sp. Next base: position 107,051 of record NZ_JBDGTV010000012.1, on the reverse strand, counting down.
CCCGACGAACGCCGAAAGTCACGGCGCCCGCGGGCATCTCGTCGAGTCTGTGTCGGAGATACAGGAGACGGTGGCGACGGCACTCGCGGAGCCGGGCGTCGACGTCGTGGACGCACTCGTCCACGACTGAGCGGCCTGTTCGGATAGAAGTCTTTAGGCTGGTTGGGGTTCTCCGGGCTGGTAGTGGGGACAGACGACTGCAGGGGGGTGGTGCTCGTGACGGTAGACTCGTTGCGGGCAGACGTGCTCGATGTGATGCCGAACCTCCGGTCGCTGGGGGACTCGGGGAGCCGCTTCGAGCGGGCGTTCGCAACGGGCAACTGGACGCCGTTCTCGTTCCCGTCGCTGCTGGGGGCCGACCCCGTGTTCACGACCGACGGCGCGCTGGGCCCGTCCGACCGGCCGACACTGGCCGAGACGCTCGCCGACGCCGGCATCCAGACGGCCGGCTTCAACGCCGCTAACGGCTTCCTCACCCCTCACTGGGGGTACGACCGCGGCTTCGACCGGTTCGAGGCGTTCACCGATGGCAGCGGCTGGCTCGACGCCCACCCGACGGTCCACGGCTGGCTCCAGTTTGCTGGCTGGCCGCTGCGGCGTGCCCGCGACCGGCTGGCCGGCGACGCCGACGCCCACGCCGTCGACACGTCGCGGCTACTTGCCGTTGAGGACCGCGCGACCGACTTTCTCGAAACCGTCGACGGGCGATTTTTCCTGTGGATTCACCTCATGGATACCCACACACCGTACGTCCCCGCGCCCCGGTACCTGCGGGCGGTGACGGATGGCGCCATCGGGCCAGTGGGGATGTTGCGCGCACACGTCCGCACAGGCCTGGGGCGGACGGTATCGGGCCCGACGCTCGACCGGCTTCGCGCGCTCTACGACGCTGCCGCCCTCCAGGTGGACGACGCGCTCGGCCGCCTGCTCGGGACACTCGAGGCGACCGGCTTGCGTGAGGAGACGGCCGTCGTCGTTGCCGGCGACCACGGCGAGGAGTTCGCCGAGCACGGCCATCTCGCACACTACCCGAAACTGTACGACGAACTCGTGCGCGTCCCGCTCGTGATCGATCATCCGGACGGCGACGCCCACGAGGTGGCGACGCCCGTAGGCCTCGACGCGGTCCCGGCGACGATCGCGGACGCGCTGGGCGTCCCGGCCGACTTCGACGGGCGCTCGGCGCTCCCAACCGTGGTTGACGGCGAGCGACCCCCCGCCGACCCCGTGGTGAGCGTCGCGCTCCGAGGGGAGACAGTCACCCAGCAGCCCATTCCGCGGACACTCGACGATGGCGACCTGCTCGTGTCCGCCCGGTCAGCCCGGTGGACGTACGTCCGTAACACGGCCGATGGAAGCCACGAGTTGTACGACCGCCGCGCGGACCCCGGCGAGCAGACGAACATCTGGACGGAGGCGCGCGGAGAGCCGGCCGTCGGCCGGCTCCGCGAGGCGGTCGACGCCCACCTCGACCGGATCGTCACAGACACCGAAAGCGAGGAGCTGCCCGACGAGGTGGCTCAGCGGCTGGAGACGCTGGGCTATCGCTGAAGCTGCTCGCGGGCAAGGGTGCGCATCTCTGCGGCGCCGCGCTGGAGGTGACCGATGTCAGTACCCGCGATAAGCCAGTCGAAGCCCCAGTCGGTGTATCGCTCCACAGCCGCCGCGCTCGTCGCGAGTGTACCGACCGGGATGTCGGCCTCATCACCGGCCGTGAGCACCGCGTCGACGGCCTCGCGGAACCGGTCGCCGTCGTACTCGGCGAAGACACCGAGGTTCGCCGAGAGATCCGCCGGCCCAACGAACAGTGCGTCGACCCCCTCGGTCGCGGCGATGGCCTCGACGTTCTCCAGGCCGCGTTGCGTCTCCACCTGGACGACGACGGCGATGTCCTCGTTGGCCTCGCCCACGTACGACTCTAGGCGGCGCCCGTAGTCGGATGCGCGGGTGGCCGCGACGCCTCGCTGGCCGGAAGGCGGGTACTTTGCAGCCGAGACGGCCGACCGGGCGCCGTCCGCCGTCTCGACGAGTGGCACCATCACGCCTCGCACGCCGATATCGAGCAGTCGCTTGATCTTCCCGCGATCGTTATCGAGTGGCCGGGCCAGCGGGACGGCCTCGCCGTCCGCAGCCTCGACAGCCCGGACCGCGTGCGCGATAGTCTCGTCGCTGTTGGGCGCGTGTTCGGTGTCGAGCATCACGAAATCGAAGCCAGGCGCGGTCATCTCGGCGACGGCGGGGTCAGACGACGATACCCACGTGCCGACGAGCGGCTCGGAGCCGAGGCGGTCGCGGAACATACGCCGACTGCGGCGGCGACCCCGAAAAATGCGGTGGGGCCCGTCAGTCGCCGACACCCTCGAGCAGGACGCGCCCGTCGCCTTCGTCGGTCTCGGGGAACAGTTTCCCGGGGTTGAGCGTGTCGTTCGGGTCGAGAGCTCCCTTCACGCGGCGCATCACGTCAACAGCGACGGCACCGTGCTCGGCCTCGAGGTAGTCGCGCTTGCCCATCCCGACGCCATGTTCGCCGGTCGCCGTCCCCCCGAGTTCGATGGCTCGCTCGACGATGGCGGCATAGACCTGCTCACCGCGTTCGACCATCGCCTCATCAGACTCGTCGGCCAGAACAGTATAGTGGACATTGCCGTCACCAGCATGCCCGAAGCAGGGAATCAGCAGTTCGTGCTCGGCTGCCAGCTGTTTCGCGTAGCGGATTATCTCAGGGAGTTTCGAGATAGGGACGGTGATGTCTCCCGGGTGGAGCGGCGTCAGGTCGGGGTCGTAGTCGCCGACGGCAAAGGCCAGTTCCTCGCGGGCAGCCCACAGTTCGTCCATCTCGTCGTCAGCGGCAATCTCGAAGGAGCTGACATCGTGGGCCTCGAAGACACTCCGGCAGAAGGCAATCTCCTCTTCAACGTGATGATCGGCGTGGAACTCGACGAAGATCATCGCGGAGTCGGGGAGTCCGAGCCCGAAGTAGTCGTTGGCCATCATGCCAGCCGTCTCGTCAAGCAGTTCGATCTTGGCGACGTCGACTCCGGAGCGGACGGCGTCGAAGACGGCGTCAGCTGCGTCGCCAAGCGACGGGAAGACGGCCCGGCCGCCACGGATCTGGTCCGGCCGGCCGGCGAGTTCCAGCGTCGCCCGCGTGACGACGGCAAGGGTCCCCTCGGAGCCGACGAGCAGGTCTGCGAGGTTGTAGCCGGCACTGGTCTTCTTGGCCGTCGACCCGGCGGTGAACGTCTCGCCGGCGGCAGTAACGGCCTCCAACTCCAGCACCCAGTCGCCCACCTCGCCGTACTTCACTGTCTGCATCCCGCTCGCGTCGTTGGCTATCATCCCGCCGACCGTGGAGATAGACCCCGAAGAGGGGAGCGGAGGGAAGAACATACCGTGGTCGGCGACAGCCTCGTCGACAGCCGACCCCAGCACCCCTGGCTGGACATCGATCTGGAAGTCGTCGAGACGCACCTCAAGTACGGCGTCCATCCGGGTCAAATCGAGACTGACGCCGCCGAACCGCGGCACCGGATTTCCTTCCATCGAGGTGCCGGCGGCGTACGGCGTCACAGGGATGCCCCGCTCGTCGGCGGCCGCGAGCACCGCCGCCACGTCCTCGGTCGATTCGGGGTAGACGACCGCGTCCGGCTGGTTGGCCTTGCTGGTCCCCTCGGTCCCCCAGTCGTCGGCATGGGCTGCGCGGGTCGCGTCCGTGAACGCCACCTGGTCGTCCGGAAGGACATCCCGGAGAAACGAGCAGTCGTGGCTCATGACCGCGTCCGGGGGCGCCGTCGTGTTAAGCTTACCCACACGCGCAACCGGTAACCGCGCGCCCCGGCTCGGCTAACGACAGTCGCCAGAACCGACCGCCGGCTTACCATCGTTCAGTCGGATGGCAAGCTTTTCCTACCGCCGAGTGAGAGCCAGTCACGTATGACTAACCTCGTCACGGACATCGAAGCGACAGTCGCGGACCAGCCGGCGGCGACGGCTCTCGGCTTCCGCGGCGACGAGATCAGCTATGAGGAGTTCTGGGCCCAGACCGGCCAGTTCGCACAGGCGCTGGCAGACGCCGGCATCGAGTCCGGCGACCGGGTGGCACTGTACCTCCCGAACCTGCCGCAGTTCGTGACGGCGTTCGTCGGGACGCTCCGGGCCGGCGGAATCGTCGTCCCGATGAACCCCCAGTACAAGTCACGAGAGATCAGCCACCTGCTTGCCGACTCCGGCGCGACGGCCGTCGTCGCACTCGCGGACCTCGTCCCATTCGTGACCGAGGTCCAGGACGACACCGACGTCCATACGGTCGTGTCGGTCGGCGGCGACGCCGAGGGGGCCCAACCCTTTGAGTCGTTCCTTGCCGACGAGACGCTCCCGGTCGTCGACCGGGCGGACGACGATGTCGCCGTCCAGCCGTACACCTCGGGGACGACCGGCCAGCCGAAAGGGGTCCTCCTCACCCACCACAACCTCGCGTTCGACGCGCGGGCGTCGGCGAAGCTCCACGACGGCATCCGCTCTGACGACCGGATGCTGGGTGTCCTCCCGCTGTTCCACATCTACGGGATGACCATCACGATGATTGCGACGCTGTTCGACGGCGGCTCCTACTGGCCGATGGCCGAGTGGGATGCCGAGGCGACGATGGAGCTCATCGAGTCCGAGGGCATCACGCTGATGCACGGGGTGCCGGCGATGTACAACGACATCATCAACACGCCGGGCGCCGAGGAGTACGACCTCTCGTCGGTTCGGTTCGCCAACTCCGGCGGCTCCTCCATCCCCATCGAGGTGCTCGAGACGTTCCAGTCGATGTTCGATGTCGATCTCTTCGAAGGATACGGGCTCACGGAGACGGCCCCGGTCACCCACGCCAATCGGCCGGACGACAACCGCCCCGGCTCCATCGGCAAGACCATCCCCGGCGTGGAGTCGATGGTCGTTGACCACGACTTCAACGAACTGCCGCCCGTCGAGAAGGGCCCGGTCGACGACGAGACGGAGCTCGACGAGGTGGTCGGCGAGCTCGTGGTCACGGGGCCGAACGTGATGAAGGGCTACTACCAACTTCCCGAGGCCAACGAGGAGGCGTTCACCGAGGTAGACGGCACCCGCTGGTTCCACACCGGTGATCTGGGCTACTACGACGAGGACGGCTTCTTCTACGTCGTCGACCGCGAGAAACACATGATTGTCACCGGCGGGTACAACGTCTACCCACGGGAGGTGGAGGAACTGCTGTTCGAGCACCCGGACGTCGCCGACGCCGCCGTCGTTGGCATCCCGGACGAACGGCGCGGCGAGACGGTGAAGGCGTTCATCGTGCCGACGCCCGATGCCGAGGCGACGCCCGAGGACATCAAGCAGTACTGTCTCACCAATCTCGCCGAGTACAAACACCCCCGTGAGGTGGAGTTCGTCGAGGAACTCCCCCGAACGACGACTGGCAAGGTCCAGAAGTTCGAACTGCGCGAGCAGGCGTAGCTACTCGGCGACTAGCGTCGCGTTGACCAGCAGGAGACAGGCAACGGCGACGACGCCGCTCGCGAGGTAGGTCGGCTCGAAGCCGACCCGATCGACGGCCGGCAGGGCCACCAACGGGCCGACCGACAGGCCGATATCGCCGAACACGTTGTAGAGGCCGCCCAGTTTGCCGACATCACCTTCTGGCGAGATATCGCCGAGCGTCGCGAGCAACGCCGGCCCGACGCCGCCCGTCCCAGCGCCCACGAGGACGGTCCCGGCTGTGAGACTCGCCAGGGAGCCGAACAGCGCGAGCATGGCAAAGCCCGCCGCGAGCAGTGCGAAGGCGGGCAGCGTCACCAGCGCGCGCGACTCCGTTGCATCGGAGACGCGGCCAGAGATGACGGTTGCGCCGGCGGAGGCGAGCACGCCGATGCCCATGACGAGTCCTGAGACGCCCGCGGCGGCCAGTCCCGCGACCCGCAGATTCAGCGCCGCAGCGTATTTCACTGCGGTGGTCAGAAGGACACCGCCGAACAGCAGGCGCACACCGGCGTTCGCCACCCCGATGGGAAACACCTCCGGCACTGCACGGACCGTCGTCGGTAAGTCACGGAGCCGAGGAGTGCGCGACTCGGAGGCATCGCCGCGGACCTCCGGGAGAACATACCAGCCGAGCACACCCGCACACAGTGCCAGCGTCCCTGCGGTGAGGAAGGCAGTGGCGATGTCGAACACGTCGGCAACGACGCCCCCGACGACGAGCCCGGTCGGGAACCCCATTGACTGGCCCGCGCGCATGTAGCCAGTCCATCGGCCGCGGTTCGCCTCGGTGGTGACGCCCGTGATGATGGCGAAGGCACCGACGAACACGAACGCACTTCCCACGCCCCACAGGAGCCGGGAGATGACGAACACGGCTGCCGGCGCAGTGACCTGTCCCACGAGCGGCGCGACGAGGAGCTCGACACGGGGCGTCTGGAGGCCGGCCACGTAGCCGAACGGAGCCAGCCCCTGCACGAACAGGCCGACGATCATCGGTCGCCGGGGACCAACAGCGTCGATGAGTCCGCCGGCGGGGGTGTTCATCGCCAGCCGGGCGATACGGTTCGCTGACAAGATCAGTCCGAGTAGCGCGGCAGAGATACCGAGATACTGGTCCAGCAGTGGGAGCGTGGGGAAGGCAACGCCGGTGGCGACGCCGCCGAGAAACAGCCCCGCGGTCACCGCCAGCGCGACGGCTTCTACTGACGGCCCCGCCGTGTCCTCGTCCATCCACCCCCTCATGTGTAGAGCCGGTTAACGAAACTAACGGATTTCCCCGCTCGCGGTAACACGTGTTAAGGGAACGCCGACATGTCGAGAGCCGCTCGGCGGCCGTCGAGAAGACCGAAACTGTCGCCGCGGCGCTGCTCGAGCCAGTAGAGTAGTCGTTCAGCCCAGCGGAGTTTCCGCCGCTTCTCTGCGGACACGCTCGGGTCATCGAAGTCCCACCCGGGGAAGACGAGGTCAGCGGCACCGAACGCGTCTGCGATGAACGCCGCACGGTCGCCGTCGGTGAAGCCGCCGAAATTCTCCGTCGGGCCTGCGGGCGCACACTGTACCGTCGGGAGCACGAACGCCTGCGCGAAGCCGGGAACCCGACGGCGCACCGCATCGACGTTGTCGCCGTGGGCGTGGACCGCAACGGGCACCTCTTCGGTCGTCAGGAACCGGGCTGTGTCGGGGTTCTTGTCGAGGTCGGTCACCATCAAGTCGACATCGACCCGGGCCTCGCGGAGCGTGTCGGCGGCGACGCTGGCCGCGACGACAGCGTCAGCCCGGCGCGCGGCGGCAACCTCGTCAGCGAGCGTGTCGGCGCCCCCACAGACGGCAACTGTCGCCCCTTCGAGGTGTGCCAGCCGGCGGTGGTCGAACGGGTCCACGAGCGCCGCGAGCGCGTCGCGGGCACGCTCGTCGCCAGTCCGGTCGTAGCCGAAGTCGGCGAGAATCTGCCGGTACACCGGCTCCCAGGTCTCGTAGCGCATGCTCAAAGAACGGACCGCTGGCCCGTCGGCCACCGAGTACCCCTACCCGGGGTGACCGACGGGCTGCCGGGCGGCGATTGCGCCGCCCCTGGCATAAGCTTTCTCTCCGCGGCCCGACGTCTGACGGCGGTCATTCAGGGGCCGCGAGAGCCGCCAGCCGGTCGGCGAGCGGGTCGTCGGCCGCGGCCGCGAGCCCGCGCAGCGCCGCGAGCGTGCCGAACAGGAGCGTCCCCTCCTCGCCGTCGGCCACCGTCGCGGCCGGCCAGTCGGCAACGAGGTCTGCCAGCGCGTCCCGCTCGGCGCGGTCCAGCCCGGACAGTTCGAACACGCGTGCGACGGCGGCGTCCGGGTCGGCAGTCGCGTCGACCCGGTCGAGGTGACGGGTAGCCTCGCCTGGAGTGTGTACATCCAGCTGTTCGAGCCCAGCCTCCGGATCGGCGATGCGGTCGGGGGTGAATCGGTCGGCGATCTTGGCGGCATCGAGCGTCTCGGCCACGTCGTGGGTCCGGACGACATGGGCGCCTCGTTCGATGGCCATCGCAGTCGCGGCCAGCGACACCGGCAGCGCCTCTTCGGTCGAGCGGTCTGCCAGTGACCGGAGGAAGTTCTTCCGGTTGATAGATACGAGCATCGGCTGGCCATAGGCGCGGAACTCTCGCAGCCGGTCGAACGTCTCGCGGTCGTCCTCGACCGTCTTGGCTTCCGACCACCCACCGAACGCCGGGTCGATAATCGTCTTGTCCGTCAGCCCGTTCATCGCGAGGGCGTCGTAGATGTCATCGACGTCTTCGATGGCGCCGGGCCGCTCGAGATCCGGCGGCGAGGCCATCTTGCCGACGGCCACGTCGTACTCCTCGCAGACGCGTGGCATCTCCGGATCGGCGAAGCCACAGATATCGTTCACCATATCGAAGCCCGCATCGAGGGCGGCCTCGGCCACCTCGTGGTAGCGGGTCTCGATAGAGAAGACGGCGTCACCGGAGACGGACTCGATGGTCTCGACGGCAGTGTCGAGCCGCTCTAATTCCCCCTCGACATCGAGCACCTCGAATTTCTTGTTCGCCGACTCCAGCCCGATGTCGACGATGTCGGCCCCTTCGCCGATGAGTTCCTCGTCAACGTAGGCGGCGGCCTCACCGGGATCATCGTATACGCTGGGGTCGTACGGCGACTCCTTCGAGACGTTGAGTACGCCCATGATGCGGGTCGGGTAGTTGTCACCGATTCCCAGGCCCGCAGCGTCCACATTTCGCATACCGGCTGGAGGGGCGGGACCGGGAAAAGTGGGGTAGTTCCGGCAGGCGACGGACCCCAGCGCGACGAACAGACAGGAGGGACTGCGCCGGATGAGTGTCCTACAGGACTACATAGTTCAGCCGTGGCGGAGGCAGGCGACAGGTCACACGTAGCACCGTGCGACGCGACAGGTGGCTTCGGGCCGCTTTTACTCGGGCGTATCGAACCGGCTACATGGGCAAGGTCTCTATCGCGCTGCGGGGGTGGCGGTTCGACGAGTCGGATGTGTTCACCGACGAGGGTGACCTCCGCCCCATCGACGAGATGGACGCGGACACCCGCGAACGTATCGTCCGGCTGACTGTCGTCGCTGGCCAGCCCTGTGATGCCTGCTGGCTCATCCACGGTGACGCTAACATCGAGCAATGCAACGTCGCGCGAGTCGTCTACGGCGAACCGCTCCATGAGGTGGTCGTCTGTGCAGACCACGAGCCAGACTTCCTCTACTGGTTCCGGGAGGCAGGCGGTGCCGACCTGACTGACCGGCCAAGTGAGTTCGAGGACGCCTTCTACGAGTGGTTCGACGACGGCAACCGCGCACCGGAGGATTACGGCGGGATGCAGTACGTCGATACCGACCCCGATGAGGTGCCGAACCCACAGCCGGATGTCGACATGCCCACCCTGGAAGAAGAACTCGAGCGGATGGACGATGAGGAACTCGACGCACTCGATGTCGATTTGAGCGACATCGACCTCGAGGACGCATGATCGCCGTCGCCGTCGTCGGCGCAGAGACACCGGGCAACATCGGCACCATTGCCCGCGCGATGAAGAACTTCGGGCTGTCGGAGCTGTATCTCGTTGACCCCCCGGAGTTAGACCCCGAGGGAGAGGCGTACGGCTTCGCCGGGAGCGCCCGCGAGGACGTACTCCCGAATGCGACGGAGACGACGCTGGCCGAACTCGTCGAGCAGTTCCACACGGTCGGCACGACAGCGACGACGAACGAGGACGCCCGCAAGCACGTCCGCTACCCGTTCAAGACGCCCGAGGAGCTGGCCGCGTCGCTGCCAGCCGTCGAGACAGATACGTGTCTCGTGTTCGGGCGCGAGCGGGTCGGGCTGACGAACGCCGAACTTGCCCAGCTCGACGAGGTGGTGTCCATCCCCGCGAGCGCCGACTATCCTGTTCTGAATCTCGGACAGGCGGCAACCGTTCTCCTGTACGAACTCCGGGAGCTGACGGTCGCGGAGACACAGCACCCAGAGACCGTCGAGCGGGCCGACGAACGTGAGATCGAAGGGCTCCATGAACAGTTCGAGACGCTGCTGACCGCCGTCAACCATCCCGAGGAGAAACGCGGGAAGACAGCTCGGCTATTCCGTCGACTCATCGGCCGCGCTCACCCAACACCCCGGGAGACCCGGACGCTTCGGGGTGTGTTCCGGCGCGCGAGCGAGTTCGCCAGCCCACCTGACGAGTGACCTACCCCTGCCTGCTCACTCGCGGCGTAGCCGCTCGTTCCTTGAGGAAGGGGGCTTAGCGCCTGCGTTCAGCTAACTCCGTTCCTGAATCTCCTCGCGAAGCACCGACGAGACGACTTCGCCGTCGGCTTTGCCGCGTAACGCGCCCATCGCCTCACCCATCAGCCCGGAGAAGGCGGCCATTCCCTCCTCGGCGACCTGGTCTGCGTTCCGCTCGACCACTTCGCGGACGGCCTCGCGCACCTCGCTCTCGTCGACACCCGACAGTCCGGCCGCCTCGACGGCCTCTGCGGCAGTGAGTGAGGGGTCGGACGCCAGCGTCGCCAGCACATCTTCGACGCCCTCCTTGGCGAGTTCGCCCGACTCCACAAGATCCAGCACCGCGAGCAGCTGGTCGTCGGTCAGCTGGTCGACCGCCACGTCATCCCGGCGTAGTTCTGTGAGCGTCGACTCGAGCGTGCTGGCCGCGAACGTCGGGTCGACACCGGCCTCCACGGCCGTCTCGTAGGTAGACATGTGCTGGCCGTAGGCGACCTGTTCGGCCAGGCCTGCGTCGAGCCCGTGCTCCTGCTGGTAGCGCTCCACCCGCTCGGTGAGCAGTTCCGGTGGCTCGATCCCTGATGGATCCGGGTGGACCGGTGGGACGTCCGTCTCGGGGTACATCCGGGCGGCACCCGGCAGCGGCCGCAGGTACGCTGAGGTGCCGTCCGGGCGCGCGTCCCGCGTCTCCTCGGGAACACCCTCTCTGGCGGCCTCAGCCCGCTCGGCGACGGCCTCGATTGCTCGCTCGGCCACGTCTGTGTCGGCAGCGACGAGCGCGACGGCATCATCCGCGCCGGCGCCGACGGCCTCGCGAAGTGCTTGCACCTCTGTCTCGGTGACGCCGTAGGCCGGGAGTTCGTCCGTATGGAAGATGCCGCCCGCGCCCTGGCGCTTGGCGTGATCCGAGAGTTCGGTTCCGAGCCGGCGGTCCGGCTGTATCTCGTGGCCAACCAGCCCATCGAAGCCGAACAGCGGCACCGCCTGCACCGTCTCGGCGCCCGCGATGACGCCAGAGTCCGTCTCCGCGAACACGTCCGTCACGTCCTGCGGGTCGCCCACGCTCGCGTCCCGTTCGTCCAGCTGGTCTGCTATCGCCAGCAGTTCCACCTGTCGGCCCACCTCGCCGCGGACGATATCGGCGAGATCATCGAGCGACTGGACCCCCTTCAGCTCGACACGGGCGCCCTCCGCAATCGAGACGTTCACATCCTGCCGGATGGTGCCGAGCCCGCGTTTCACCTTCCCCGTCGAGCGCAGCAGCATCCCGATGCGCTCTGCGGCTTCGCGGGCCTGCTCTGGCGTCCGGATGTCCGGCTTCGTCCCGATTTCCACGAGGGGAATCCCGAGCCGATCGAGCCCGAAGGTGACGCCGTCGGCCGTCTCCTCAATCCGAGCGGCCGATTCCTCCTCAAGCATCAAATCCTCGATACCCACTGGCCCCTCGGAAGTCGATATTTCGCCTTCGGTGGCGACCAGCGCCGACCGCTGAAATCCCGTCGTGTTCGAGCCGTCAACAACGATCTTCCGCATCACGTGGACGCCGTCGAGGACGGTCATCCCGAGCAATTTGGCGATCTCGAGCGTCGTCTCGAGCGCTTCCTCGTCGAGCCGGCGTGGCGGCTCGTCGTCCTCCTCGACAAGACACGTCGAGTCGTACGCAAGATAGGTGAACTCGCGGTCGACCCGTGACTCCTCGAGGGCGGCCTCGTCTATCTCGCCCAGTTCGGAGCGTGTCGGGTGAAGATATCGCGTGAACGAGCGGGTCGCCGCCTCCGGCTCCCGGCGGACCGTCGGACAGTTACAGAAGAGCTTCGTCGCCGTATCGAGCTGCTGGTGAATCTCGAGCCCGGCGACCAGCCCGAGGTCCGCGTAGTCGTACTCCGTCATGTGCGTGGGTGGGCGGCTGGAGGGCAAAAAACCACCCTCTCGGCGCTGCCGTCGGACAGAGCCGGCAATCATAGCCGAGAGTAGCGCGGCTTTGCGCCGTCGCGCCGACCCGTTGCCGTGCGCCGGCTGCTGGTGGCCCTGCTGGTCCTGTTGGCCGGGTGTGGTGGCCCGGCCGCGAGCGACGTCGCCACCGATAGCACGCCGACCGCCACGCCGGCACCAGTCCCCACGAGCGGGGCGGCGTATCCGCCCGGTGTGACGCCGGAGCAGGTGAACGCCACGCGGCTGGCGGCCGCCACCGCTGACACCATCGCCGGAACGGAGTATACGCTCGTATTCGACCGGCTCCGGGGAGTCCCCGACCAGTCGCTGACGACCACCTTCGTCGGCCCGCGCGTCCGACTTCAGGTCGCACGCCCGGACCGGTACGTCCTGACGAACGCGACCGTGACGAGCCGAGGCACCGGCTTCGCCGTCGAGCGGGTCGAGACGGCGACGTTCGCGACGGGCGACCGGCTGTTGCGGTACGACGGCGCGAACACGACCGGACGACCGCAGCGCGCGGCTGATGCCGGAGTCGGTTCGCGGCTCGTCGCGGCCGTCGTCGCGCGGTATCTCGCGGTCGAGTCGGTCCGTGTCGGCCTGCTTGCGAACGGCTCCGCCCGACTAACAGGCCGGGGCATCGACCGCTCGGACTGGCGAGAATACACGGTCCGCGCGCTCGTCGCGCGTGACGGGACCGTGGTGCGGCTAACGGCGACGTTCGCGGCTGGCGAGACGCGGCGACGGGTGCGATTCACCCTCGACCGTCGGGGCCAGTTCGAGCCGCCGGCATGGGCCAGGAACCGGACGACGACGCCAGCCGGCTGACCACCCGAGCCGCGGCCTGGTGGCTACTCGTCGCCGAGGATACCGCGGTGGGTCATCCGCTCGGGGTCAAGCACTGCCTCGGCCTCCTCCTTTGAGAGGTACCCCTCGGCGACGACCACCTCTTTGACGGTCTTTCCTTCTGCGAGCGCCTTCTTCGCCACCTTGGAGGCCTTGTCGTAGCCGATGGTGGGGTTGAGTGCGGTCGCCAGCGCCATCGACTGCTCTACCTGTTGTTCCATGTGGTCGCGGTCGGCTTCGAGGCGGGCGACGAACTTCTCCGCGAACGTCTCGGCGGCGTTCGCGAGCATGTGCGCGGACTCGAGGTAGTTGTGAGCAACGACTGGCTTGTAGAGGTTGAGGTCGATCTGGCCCTCCGCGGCGCCGGCGGCGACAGCTGCGTCGTTGCCGACAACCTGCTTGTGGACCTGGTTGACAGCCTCGGCGACGACAGGGTTGATTTTGCCGGGCATGATGGAGGAGCCGGGCTGGTTCTCCGGCTGGTCGAGTTCGCCAAGCCCGTTGCGCGGGCCAGAGGCGAGCAGCCGGAGGTCGTTCGCAATCTTGTTGAGCGACCCGGCGACGACCCGGAGCGCACCGTGAGCCTCGCTCATCGCGTCGTGGGCTGCCTGCGCCTCGAAGTGGTCGTCGGCCTCGCGGAATGCGAGGTCAGTCTCTTCGGCAATGTATTCGGCGGCCCGCTCGGGAAACTCGGGATGAGTGTTGAGCCCTGTCCCGACGGCGGTACCACCGAGGGCGAGCTCCGCGAGGTGTTCGCGAGAGGACTCGACGCGGGCGATTCCCTTCTGCACCTGCGTGCGGTAGCCCCCGAACTCCTGGCCCAGCCGAACGGGCGTGGCGTCCTGCAGATGCGTCCGGCCCGTCTTGACGGCGTCGTCGAACTCGGCTTCCTTCTCCGCGAGTGCGTCCGCAAGCGTCTCCAGCGCCGGGAGGACGTCCTTGACGGCGGCTTCCAGGGCGGCGACGTGCATCGCGGTCGGAATCACGTCGTTACTCGACTGCCCGTAATTGACGTGATCATTGGGGTGGACCGTCCGATCACCGATAGATGCACCAAGCAGTTCGGCCGCGCGGTTGGCAATCACCTCGTTGGCGTTCATGTTTGACGAGGTGCCCGATCCGGTCTGGAACACGTCGACGGGGAACTGGTCGTCGTGGTCGCCGGCGATGACCTCGTCGGCTGCCTCGACGATCGCGTCGGCCGTCTCCGCCTCGAGCAAGCCAAGGTCGCGATTGGCCCGGGCGGCGGCCTTCTTCACGATTCCCAGTGCCCGAATGAATCGCCGCGAGAAGGTGATCCCCGAGATAGGGAAGTTCTCGAGCGCTCGCTGGGTCTGCGCGCCCCAGTACGCGTCGGCCGGTACCTGCATTTCACCGAGGCTGTCCCGTTCCGTGCGGTAGTCATCGTCGCTCATATCCGGGGGTCGCGCGGTCGAGAATAAAAGCCTCCGACTCCCGCCGGCAGGCGGGCAGATTTACGTCGCCCGGGGCGGTCGCTTCAGACATGGCACTCGACACAGTACTGCTGGCCGTCGGCGGCATCGACGACGCACAGGCAGACCGGCTGGCGGCTGTCACCGAGGATATCGCTGGTCCCGCCGACGCACGGGTCGTCCTCGGGCACGTGTTCACCGAGGATGGCTACGAAGACGCGCTCGACCGGCTCGACCTCACGGGCGAGACGACCCCCGACGATATCGCGGAGCGGAACCCCACAGTCCGGCGGCTTCGCGACCGATTCGAGTCAGCCGGCGTCTCCGTCGCCCACCGAGGCCGGGTCGGCGACCGGGCAGCCGGCATCGTCACTATCGCGGAGACCATCGACGCCGACATGGTCGTCGTCGGTGGACGGCGCCGCTCGCCCACCGGGAAGGCGGTCTTCGGGTCGACGACCCAGGAGATCCTGCTCGATGCGCCCTGTCCGGTCACGTTCGTCAGGCGGGACGCGTAGCCGCGAGGAGATCCTCAAGCCCGAACCGGTCCGTCGCCTCGGCGGCGTCGGGAAGCGGCGTCGCCGTCGATCCGTCCGTCGAGACGGCCAGCCGGTCGCAGACCAGATCAGCCGTCGCCTCGGCCATCGCGCGGTAGGTGGTGAGTTTGCCACCGACGATACTCACCAGCCCGGGGCGGCCGTCCTCGGCGTGGTCGAGCAGCGAGAACCCCCGGGAAAGCGCTGTCGGGTCCTCGGCATCAGGTGCTGGCTCGTACAGCGGTCTCACCCCCCAGTAAGAGTGGCTGACCGTCGCCTCCGACAGCGCCGGTACCACCGGCGACAGCTCCTCGAACAGTAACTCAACCTCCCACTCCTCGCGAGGGTAGTCGTCGGGGTCCTCGACAGCGACATCTGTCGTCCCGAGGATGCTGTGGCCACCGTGTGGAACCAGGATGTCGCCGGATGTCTTCGGTCGACACCGGTTGAGGACACGGTCGGCGTACTGCTCGCGGGTCACCGTCATCACGCCGCGTGCGGGCGCCATCTGGAGGTCGATATCGGCCATCGCCGCCAGGTCCCCCGCCCAGGCGCCAGCAGCGTTCACCACGCAGTCCGCCCGGCGTTTCCCGGCTGCCGTCTCGACGCCCACGACACGGCCCGACTCCACGAGGAGGTCGGTCACCGCCGTCTCTTGGTTGATGCTCGCGCCGGCGCGTTCGGCTGCCAGCGCGTTCGCCGCGACCAGCCGCACCGGGTCGACAGTACCGTCCGGGACCGCGAGGGCTGCCTCGACCGTCTCGGCGAGTTGGGGCTCCCGCTCGCGCGCTGTCTCACCCGAGAGGCGCTCGACGGGGATATCACAGTCCCGACAGGCAGCGGCCAGTTCGTCAATGTAGCCGTCCGGGTCGGCAGGCAGCGAGACGAACAGGCCACCAACCTCCGAGACACAGTCGGGGGCCAGTCTGCGAAGCCGGCGATTCTCAGCAATACACTCACGGGCCGACGTCGGGTCCGCGACGGCGTATCGCGCGCCGGAATGGAGGACCCCGTGCATCGCCCCGCTGGCACCGGCTGCCAGCGACCCCCGCTCGAGCAGCGTCACCTCGACACCGTGTGTCGCGAGTTCGCGGGCCACTCCCGCGCCGGTTGCACCACCGCCGACCACAATGACCTCGGGCATCAGCAGTGCTGAGGCCGGCGGCCACTTCAGCCCTGGTCTGGCGTAAATATTTACTCACAATCGAAACAAAATCTGAACTGTTAAGTCACTGGAGCTATTCCATTCCATATGAGCCTGGAGAACGTACTCGTCGCCGTTGGCGGCGACGACGAAGGACGCATCGACGCTATCGAACAGATTACGGCCGACGTAGCCGGGCCCGCGGGCGCCGCGGTCCATCTCGCGCACGTGTTCTCTCACGAGGAGTACGACCGGTTCCGCGACCAGCTCGATTTCGACAAGGACTCCGAGGTGACACCGACTGTCGTCGCCGAGCGACAGGTGAACGTCCGCGAGATCAAAAGGACGCTTGCGGCCGCGGACGTCGACACGACCACATACGGGGCGGTCGGGCAGCGTAGCGAACAGGTCGTTGCCCTCGCCGAGGAGATTGATGCCGACCTCGTCGTGGTAGGCGGGCGGCGCCGCTCGCCGACCGGGAAGGCCGTCTTCGGGTCGACGGCCCAGCAGATTCTGCTTGACGCGCCCTGTCCGGTCACCTTCGTTCGGAACGACTAACGGCCGGTAGGCCGCGGGCGTGGCCGATGCCGTCACGGTTTTTACTCGGAGGCGAGTCGTCGCTGCCATGGACGGGTCGCCGCGCCGCGTGGGGTTCCTCCACGATGGGGGATTGACAGCCGAGCAGCACGCAGCCCTCGCGTGGCTCGAGGACGCACCGTTCGACGCTGGCGCCGTTGCTGTCGAGGACCTCAATCCTGATCGGTGGGACGTTCTGTGGTGGCATCGAGACGCCCCACTCGAGGCGGACAACCCGCTCGTAGACGCGCCGGCCGTCGAGTCGTTCCTCGCAGATGGGGGCGGACTCCTGTTGACGCTCCGCGGAATGGCGGCCGTCGACGCGCTCAACGTCGAGTCAGTACCGCCGGACGCGACGGGCGTCGACACCGTGACGGAGCCGACAGGCCCGCTGTGGCGCCGTCTCTACGATGACCACCCCGCGGTAGCCGCCCTGGACGGCCGCCGGTTCCCGGTCTGTGACCGCGGCGCAGTGCCGTTCGCCCGCTACGAGACCGTTCTGCCGGCTCGTGGCGAGGTGCTGGCCTCGACGATCCGGGGCGAGCAGGACATCCCACACGAGATGACCGTCGTCGCGTGGGACGAAGCGCCCGGGACAGTCCTGGGTGTGGGTGCGCCGCTGGCGTTCGACGAACCTGTACCGGCAGAGTTCGCGGCGCAACGGGACGCGCTGACGGCCGGCCTTCTGCGGGCGACGACGACCGACACGGACCACGCGCGGCCGAAGACAGCTGCTGGCCTCCATGCGATGCGCGAGACGGTGGACGACCCCGCGCGGCCGGGCTACCACTTCACGCCGCCGGCCAACTGGCTCAACGACCCCAATGGCCTGATCAAATGGAACGGCCGCTACCACGTGTTCTACCAGTACAACCCCGCGGGGCCGTTCCACAACACCATCCACTGGGGCCATGCCGTCAGTGACGATCTGATACACTGGACGGACGAGCCGGTGGCGCTTGCGCCGTCGCCCGAGGGGCCGGACAGAGACGGGTGCTGGTCGGGGTGTGCTGTTGACGACGACGGCACCGCCACCATTCTCTACACCGGCGGCGACGGCCGGACACAGTTGCCGTGTCTCGCAACTACCGACGACCACAACCTCTGTCAGTGGGAAAAACACGGTAACAATCCCGTCATCGAGGCGCCGCCGGCGGAGCTCGACATTCTCGAGACAGAACACTGGCGGGCAGAGTTCCGCGACCACAGCATCTGGCGGGCCAACGGCGAGTGGCATCAGATCATCGGCACTGGTCTCGCCGACCGGGGCGGCGCAGCCCTCCTGTACACATCGACGGACCTCCGAGAGTGGCACTACCAGGGGCCGCTGCTGGTGGGTGACGACGGCCCAGGCACAGTCTGGGAGTGTCCGGAGCTGCTCGACCTCGGCGAGAAGCAGCTGTTGCACGTCTCCAACTACGAAAACGTGGCCTACTTTCTGGGCGAGCAGGACGGGACGTCGTTCGACGTCCAGCGGCGGGGACTGCTCGACCACGGCGACTTCTACGCGCCCCAGTCGATGCGAGACGGCGATCGCGTGCTGATGTGGGGGTGGCTCCCCGAGGCACGTGACCTCTCGGCCCAGTGGGATGCCGGCTGGTCGGGAGCGCTGTCGCTTCCGCGGGTTCTCTCGACAGGCCCAGCGGGGCGGCTCCGCCAGCGACCGGCCGCCGAGGTGGCACAGCTGCGCGAGCGGCCACTTCCGGCGCCGGAAACGGTGACCCTCGCGCCCGACGCCCCCGAGCGAGTGACCGATGGCTCCGCGATCGAACTCCAGATGGAGGTGACACTCGCCGACGCCGAGGCGGTCGAACTGTCGGTGCTTGCCTCGCCAGACGGGACCGAGACGACGACACTCCGGTACACGAAGGCAGGCGAACTGGTGCTCGACCGGACGGATGCGAGCGAAGACCACCGCGCCACCGCCGACACCCGGCGGATGTCTGTCCCACCGTACGACGAGCCGCTGTCGCTGCGGGTGTTCATCGACCAGTCGGTCGTGGAGGTGTTTGCCAACGAGCGGCGCTGTCTCACCGCCCGTGTCTATCCAACCCGCGAGGACAGTACCGGCGTGTCGCTCGTCGCAGAAGGAGGTCGCGCGAGCGTCGCGGATCTCGCCTGCTGGGAGATGGAGACGGGCGTTGCCCACGGCGACGAACCCTCTTTCGCGTGTGCTCCTCTGCCGGAGCCTTAGTCGGACGACCCGTTCTGCGCATATCCTCCGCCTGTGATGTAGCCGAGCGGTGACGACGGCTCGTGGCCCTCGAGCGCGGCCGCCTCGGGGACCGAGACACCCTCGGCGGTCGGCAGTCCTTCGCCAGGCGTCGGGATGTGCCAGTGGGTGAGCGTCCCTCGAATCGTCGTCTGGTCGCCATCGACGCCGAGTCTGACTGTCGGGCCAAGTGTGCCGCCGAACCGCCGGCGCTGTTCGCTCACCGATAGGTCCGCCACCTCGTCGAGCGAGTCGCCAGCGAAGTCGCGGTAGTTACAGAAGCTCTGGACGAGTACCTCATCATCGTGGGGGAACGCCATCCACGAGTACGCCTGGAACGGCGCATTCGCGGGGTTGGTGACGACCAGCCCGGAGCCGTTCAATGGTCGGTAGGGCCCCTCGAGCGTGTCCGCCACGAACCCGTACAGCCCGTCGTACCCGGTAAGCCCGGGCGCGAACGTGTGCATATGGCTGGAGACGAACAGGTAGTAGCGGTCGTCGCGGTAGATGACGTGCGGCCGCTCGAGCTCCTGGTTGACACAGACGGCGTCCAGCAGTGGCGGCCGCAGTTCCCACTCCAGCGGGTCACCCGAGGGTGAGACGGCGACGCCGACGGCGCCGTTGAACTCCTGCTGGGCGGCGTCGCCGCCACAGGCGGCACTCCCAGGTGGGACAGGCGTGTTGGCCTCAAAGAGCAGGTGAGTCCGACCTGTCGCCGGGTCCTCGAAGAACCATGGGTCCCGGAACGTGTATATCATCCCACGGGACTGCGCCTCCGTCTCGTACCAGTCGCCGTCAGGCTCCAGCAGGATCTCCTGCTCCCACGGCCCGTCGATATCGACACCGGCTGTGGTCGCTGTGACAGTCCCGCCGTGGCCGACGGCGATACGCTGGGTGTACGTCAGTTCGCTGGCAGACTCGTCGCCGGCGGCCGTGTAGTAGACGTAGAGGTCGCCGTCGTCGTACAGCGCACAGCCGGCCCACTGGCGCTGCCCGTAGGCGTCGCCGTCGAAGACGGTGCCGCCGTCGTGCCACTCGCGGCCGTCTGCCGAGTAAAAGTAGCGAATCTCGGCGATGTCGTGGCGCTTGCCCGGCATCGATTCGGCCGGGGCGGTGAGCGAAAACAGCACCCGCCAGCCATCGACGGTCGCAACGGTGCCGTGGCGGTCGCGCAGCAGCCACGTGTCCCAGACGTGGACCCCGTCAGCGGGGTCGGTCTCTGGCGGCTGAATTGTCGGCGTTACATTGTCGGCCGTCCGCCGGACGGCAGCGGCCTGGGCCCGCGTCCACGCGGTAGACGAACACTCTCCTGGGGGGCCCTCGGTCATGGTCGCGTTACTCGCATGCCAATTAAATCTCTTTAGGTTCATCTTGCGAGCCGCAACCAGCGGTCACAGTGGGGACTACAACCAGCGTTGACCACCTCTCACCCCTGAAGCGGTGGACCTCTGCTCGCTGTGTGTCACCGGCGCATCCGCGCCCGGTCACCCGTCCCGCCGGTCATCGCCGACGCAAGCGCTCCCTGGACCACCACCTCATCGCCGAGCGTCGTCAGTTGGAGTTCAGGAACGTTCGTCATCACCATCTCCGGTAGCCGCTCGCGCACCGGATCGAGCAGCTGGTTGGGATTCTCGAGCGCGACTGCCCCGCCCACGTAGACGACCAACGGTGCGTACGCATGGATGAGATTGGCCACGCCCATCGCGTTCCAGTGAGCCAGCTGGTCAACGACGTGTCGGGCGAACTCGTCGTCGGACGCGTGAGCGAACACGTCGGCGGCGGTGAACTCGGCGGTATCGATGGGGAGAGTTGTCTCGACGCTTGCCTCCGTGGACAGATACTCAGCGTACCGAGGGATGTTGTTGCCCGAACAGTACGCCTCCCAGTGGCCGTCTTTTCCACAGCCACACCGCATCGCGCCGTCCGGATCCAGCGTCATGTGTCCCACCTCGCCGGCGTTGCCGTCCCATCCCGACAGCACGCTCCCATCGACACAGACGCCCGCGCCGATGCCCGACGAGACGGTGAGATACACCATATCGTCCGGATTGCGATCGCTGTGGAACCGTTCGCCGATGACGCCCGCGTTCGTATCGTTGTGGAGATAGACCCGGTCGGTATCGAACAGGTTCTCGACGGGCCCAACGAGCGGGACCGTATCGATGTGGTCCGGGAGATTCGCCGGGTGCTCGATGGCACCAGCCGCAAGGTCGAACGGGCCGAAGGAGGCGATTCCCGCCGCGCGGATATCCTGCGGTCGGAGTCCCGCTTCGTCGCAGGCAGCCCGGAGCGCGTCCAGTACGGCCTCGGTCACCGCGATACCGGTTGGCCCTGTCGGGGTCGCCCGTCGGTCTCGACCGAGGACAGTGCCGTCCGCATCGGCTGCCACCGCACGGACGTTTGTCGCCCCGAGGTCCACCCCCGCGTACATGTCTCGACAGCCGGGAGGGGACTACTTAACGGCTGAGATTTACTCGCCGACGAGTTGCGCTTATTCGAACGTGTGGACCCGCGCGTCACAGGCCGGACACGCCAGCACGTCGTCCGGTTCCGCGCGCGGATCGTCCGCACCACCACAACAGTCCATCGTCGTCGACTCCACCAGGTCCGCGTCACAGTCCGGGCAGGTCGTCAGGAAGACGCGAAGCGGACCGGCTGCGGCTCGGCGTGTCGCTGGGTCGGACAGGGCCGGTTCCAGCGCGCGGACCGCAGCCGTCTCCGCAATCGCAACCGGCCGAGACAGCCACGACTCCCCGTCGACCCCATCGCCACCGTCGTCGAGAACGATCCACGGTCGATGGGTGCCCTCAACCACGGAGACACCCGCGGCGTGGCCGGCCGCCAGCGTCGCCTCCGCGAGGGTCTCCGTCGATAGCGAGGCGAGTGTGTCCATTTCGGCGTGCCAGCGGTCAGCAAATTCGGGGGCGAGATCGACCGCCTCGCCGTCGGCATCGAGTACGCCTGCCTCGAGGAGACGACCGAGCAACGCCTCGCCGTCGACATCCTCACCCAGGCTGCCGCGCTCGGCGTCGGCTGGCGGCCCGTGGCCGAACCAGTCGTTGGGGACGGGGGCGGCCGCCACGAGTCGGGGTGCGAACCGCGGGGTGTACGGGACGACGTAGCCCCGGAGCGCAACGAGCAGGCTGCCGACCGCGACGACGGCCAGCCCAAGCGCCTGTCGGCGCCGGCCCACGAGGAGCGCAGCGAGCCCGACCAGCCCGAGGTTGACCCCCGTGCACGGCAGACAGCGGCGCTCGCCCGTATGTTCGGGCACGCGGAGGCGTTCGAGTAGGTTCACGCGGCCTCGTACCGGCGGGGCCGGTATCAGCGTTCCGTCGGTACCACTTTGATGCGGGCGCCGAACCGGCAAGATATGGCGACAGACACCGACATGGAGTACACACAGTTGGGGGCGACGGGACTGGAGGTGTCGCGGCTCTGTCTCGGCTGCATGAACTTCGGGACGGGCGAGCCGTGGATGGTAGGCGACGAGGCGGAGAGTCGGGAGTTGCTCGCGGCGGCGATGGATGCCGGGATCAACTTTCTCGACACGGCGAACGTATACTCGCGCGGCGAAAGCGAGCGTATCGTCGGCGACGCGGTAGCCGAGCGGGACCGTTCGGAACTGGTCATCGCGACGAAGATGTATCATCCGATGGGGGAGGGCCCCAACCAGTCGGGGTTGTCACGCAAGCACATCATCGATCAGTGTCACGCCTCGCTCGATCGACTTGGCACCGACTATATCGACCTCTACCAGATTCACCGGTTCGACGACGATGTGCCGCTCTCGGAGACACTCGCCGCGCTCGACTATCTCGTCGAGGAGGGACTTGTCCGATACGTCGGGGCAAGCACGATGTCCGCCTGGAAGTTCACCCGGGCACTCTACCAGGCGGACGCGGAGAATCACGAGCGGTTCGTCTCGATGCAACCTGAGTATAACGCCGTAGACCGCCACGAAGAGGCCAACGTCCTGCCAGCGTGCGCGAGCGAAGACATCGCCGTGCTGCCGTGGTCGCCGCTCGCGGGGGGGTTCCTCGCCGGCAAGTACGAACAGGGGGAAGACCCGGCATCAGGCCGGGCAGCCGACGACGAGTACACCGCTGCCCGGTTCACCGAGGAGAACTGGGCTGTGTTGGCGGCGATTCGCGATATCGCCGCCGAGCGGGACGCGACCCCCGCACAGGTGTCGCTTGCGTGGCTCCTCCACAAAGAGGTAGTTGACGCCCCCATCATCGGGCCGCGCACACACGAGCACCTGACGGAGAACATCGCCGCGCTGGACGTATCGCTCACGGATGCGGACCTGGCGCGTATCGAGGCTCCGATAACGCCGCGATGGCCAGCACCAGGGAAGGACTGAGCCAACCCGCGAGGTTTAGACGCTCGACACCGACGCGTCTGTATGGACAGCGACGAACTGGTGGAGACGCTCGAGACAGCGGGGCTGTCTCCCTACCAGTCGGAGGCGTACGTCACCCTGTTGGAACTCGGGGCCGCCTCCGCCACGCAGGTTGCAGACGCCAGCGATGTCCCTGCTCCTCGTATCTACGATGTTCTGGAGTCGCTGGAGTCGCACGGGTACGTGGAGACCTACGAGACGGACACCCTCAAGGTACGCGCTCATAGCCCAGGAGCAGTGCTCGATGATCTTCGGGACCGGGCCGACCGGTTCGAGGCGGCCGCCGCCGAGGTGGAGCGCCGCTGGGAGCAGCCGGAACTGGAGAACAACGGCACGAGCATCGTCAAGCGCTACCGGACGGTACTCGAGCAGGCAGAAGCGTTCATCGAGCAGGCGGAATACCAGATTCAGGCATCAGTCACCGTCGAGGACCTCGAACGGTTGCGCCCGCTGCTCGTGGCCGCCCGTGAGCGGGGAGTTTCCGTCCGGCTGTCGGTCCACACCTCGCCTGATGGCGACCCGCCGGAGGAGTCGCTGCTGGCCGGCGCGTGTCTCGAGGCCCGTCACCGGCGACTCCCGGCGCCGTTCGTCGTCCTTGTCGACCGCGAGAAGACCTGCTTCTGTCACCACCCCGACTCCTCCGAGCAGTACGGTGTCCTCGTGAACGATAGCACCCACACGTACGTGTTCCACTGGTACTTTCTCACCTGTCTGTGGGAACAGTGGGAGACGGTATACAGCGACTATGCCGACTCGTTCCCCGTCGAGTATGTCGATGTCCGCCAGTGCGTGCGGGACCTGCGGCCGCTGCTGTCGGCAGAGGCGACGGTCCGGGTCCACGTCGAAGGGACCGATGTCGAGACAGGCGAGACGGTCAGCGTGACCGGTCGCGTCGACGAGGCGCTGTTTGCCGGCGCACCCGACGCGCCCGACACCGCGCTACGGCTCTCCGCACGAGTCACCGTCGTGGTCGTAACGGACGACGGCAAGACGCTCACCGTCGGTGGCTGGGGGGCGATGGTCGAGGACGTCGAGGCGGCTCGCATCACCGTCGAGGATGTCGAGGCGCCGCCGGGGACGGACGCGGGCGTCTTCAGCCGGCTCTGAGTTACTGAAAGTGTTTACAACACCTGTTGTAAGTCCGGCACCTATTTGAAAAATCGGGCACGATACTCCGGTGGTATGGGACACGGACCCACGCACGACGAAGACGACAACAGCGTCTCGCGGCGGACGTTCGTCCGCGCCGCAGGCGCGTCGAGCATCGCGGTCGGTCTCGCCGGCTGCAGCGGCGGGGGGAACAACAGCGGCGGCGGAACCGACACGGCAACGGGCACGCCGATCAGTACGGAGCCGCCGTCGGAGGACATCACCGTGAAAATCGGGGCCGACAGCCTGTTCAAGAACAACGCCGACGCCATCGAGCAGACGCTCCACGAGGACGGTGGCCTCCCGGACAACATCTCGCTGGAGGTCATCGCGGGTTCCTTCGAGAGTGGCGACCGGCAGGCGAAGTACCAGCAGTTGTTGAACGCAGGCCAACAGGAGCCCACCCTGCTGATGATGGACAACGGGTGGACGATTCCGTTCATCGCGCGCAACCAGCTGGCGAACCTCGATAACGTCCTGCCGGACTCGATCACCAGCACGGTCCGCGAGGACTACTTCCAGTCGATGGTCGCCACGGCATCAGGCCAGGACGGAAGTCTCTACGGTATCCCGCTGTTCGCCGCGTTCCCAACCGTCCAGTACCGGAAGGACCTGTTCCGGGAGGCGGGCTACTCGGACTCGGACTTCGAGACGTGGGCGACAGAGCCGATGCAGTGGAAGCAGTTCTCCGAGATGGTCGCGCAGGTGCGCGACGAGACCGGCACGGAGATGGGGTTCAACTGGCAGGGGAAGAATTACGTCGGCCTCGCCTGCTGTGACTTCGTCGAGTTCATGGGGTCGTGGGGCGGCTCCTACTTCGGCGAGTTCTCCAACCTGTTTGGCCCAGTTGGCGACCGCCCGGTCACCGTCGATGAGGAGCAGGTCGTCAACGCCGTCCGGATGATGCGGACGTTCATCTACGGGCAAGACGACCCCGAGGCGCTGAGTGACTTCACACAGTGTTCGCCGGCGAACGTAGTCTCGTTCACCGAAGAACCCTCGCGCAAGCCGTTCACCAACGGCAACGCGGTGGCGTTGCGTAACTGGCCGTACTCTATCAATATCAACGCCAAGGAGAAGAACTTCGGGACGGACCTCGGCGCGATGCCGATTCCGTACCACACGCCGGCCAGTGAGTCGCCGTACGGGCCGGAAATCGGCGGCTCCACGTCAGCACTGGGCGGCTGGCATCTCACGCTCAACCCCAACTCGACCGACCAGCAGAAGCAGGCCGCCGTGCAGGTGTTCTCGGCGCTCCAGAACGACCAGGTGCGGCTCAACATCTTCGAGACGGTCGGCTGGATTCCGCCGATTCCGGACCTCGTCAACTCCAGTCAGGCACAGGAACTGGAGCCGCTGGGCCGGTACGTGGACACGCTGAAGGTGGCCGGCGAGAACTCGGTGCCGCGCCCGGTCACGGCTGTCTGGCCCTCACAGTCGAGCAAGGTCTCCGAAGAGGTCAACGCCTCGCTGCGTCAGGAGAAGACGCCGACAGAGGCACTCTCCTCGCTGAAGGAGACACTGGTCGCGCTGGAGAAGCAAGGCTAAGTAACTCCAGTTTTTGTCATCATTTACCATGGCTACTGAACAGGGGGAGGACGTCCTCTCGGAGGCGTCGAGTGGCCCGTACGCCGCGTTCATCCGGTGGATGGAGAACCTCTCCGAGACGCAGTTCGCCTACTTCCTGCTCACCCCGGCGATGCTGCTGCTGGGGGCCATCGCGTTCTGGCCGCTGCTGTCGACGTTCCGGCTGTCGCTGTTCGCAGACGCCATCACCGGGACGTCGACCGTCGGCGAGTTCGTCGGCCTCGAGAACTATGTCGCGGTGCTCACCGGCCAGCGGAACGCCCTCCTGCCGGCGCCGTTCATCCCGACGTCGTTCTCGGTCGAGGCCTTCTTCGCCAGTGCGCTGACGGTGACCCTCATCTTCACCATCGTGAGTGTCCTTTTCGAGACGCTCATCGGCTTCGGGCAGGCGCTCGTGTTAGACCAGGACTTCCGCGGCCGTCGGTGGGCGCGGGTCGTCATCATCATTCCGTGGGCAGTGCCAATCGTCATTCAGGGGATGATCTTCTATCTGTTCTTCGCGCCGGGTATTGGTCCATTCGTGGGCGACGGGCCGCTGTCGCTCCAGCAGTTGGGACTCATCTCCGGGTCACCCCTCCAGACGACTATCGACGCCGCACTCATCACCATCGTCGCCGACATCTGGAAGACGACGGCATTCATGGCGCTGCTCATCCTCGCGGGGCTCCAGAGTGTCAACCGCGACCTCTATGACGTCGCGCGGGTTGCTGGCGCCTCGACCTGGCAGCGGTTCAAGCTCATCACCCTTCCCATCGTCCTGCCGACGGTACTGGTGGCGATGCTGTTCCGCACTATCCAGGCGATGCGGGTGTACGGGATTATCGAAGCATCGGGCGTCGGCTGTTCGACGCTGCCGTCGCTGTCGTGTCTGGTCGTCACGTCGTTCTTCGGCGGCACCCGGCTGGTCGGGACCGCCGCGACGGTGGCGTTCCTCACGGCTGCGTTCATCGGCCTCGTGGTGACCATCTACATCATCGGGTACGCCCGGGAGGAAGGCGCATGACGACGAGCCAAGAAGATCCGACGGTCGGGACCGACTTCGAGGAGCGAGATCTGAAGCGGGGGCCCGTCCAGGAGTGGGTCAACCGCGCCATCGAAGACCCCGAACGGGCCTACCGTGCGATGTTCTACGTCGCTATGCTGTTCTTCATGGTGACGACACTGTTCCCGTTCTACTGGCTGCTGGTGGTCGCAGTGACCCCCGGCGGGAGTTACGCGCTCGTGCCAAGCGGCGTGAACTTCGCCGCCTTCGGCGACGTGTTCGAGCGGATCGACTTCCTCCGGTACATGTTCAACAGCCTCTTCCTCGCCACGGTGACGACTGTGTTCGTCCTGTTGCTGGCGAGTCTGGCTGGCTACGTGTTCGGTCGGCTCGAGTTCCCCGGCCGGCGGCCGCTGATGCTGCTCATCCTCGCCATCAGCTACTTCCCACCGGCGGCGTTCTTCCTGCCGCTGTACCGGCTGTTCACGGGCAACATCTTCCCGTGGTTGGAGCTGTACAACACACCGGGCGCGCTGGTGTTGCCGTTCAGCTCGCTGTTCATGCCGCTGTCGATATTCATCCTCACGACGTTCTACGGCCAGATTCCGGACGGTCTGGAGGAGGCCGCCCGCGTCGAGGGGACCACGCGGCTCGGCGCGCTGTTCCGCGTCATCATCCCGCTGTCGGCGCCAGGTGTCGCCACGGCCGGTGTGCTGACGTTCATCGCCGTCTACAACGAGTTCTTTTTCTCGTTCCTGATGACGGACGGTGGCGCGACAGACTGGGCCCCGATTGTCGGCGGGCTCATCCAGCTCC
Source organism: Halosegnis sp. (assembly GCF_042216475.1). Classification (NCBI taxonomy): domain Archaea; kingdom Methanobacteriati; phylum Methanobacteriota; class Halobacteria; order Halobacteriales; family Natronomonadaceae; genus Halosegnis; species Halosegnis sp. The sequence goes on along the minus strand of NZ_JBDGTV010000012.1, from coordinate 79,181 downwards.
AGCGGGCCGGTCAGTTCGAGACCACGTTCAGCGTGATGGCCGCCGGCAGCATCATCGCGGTGCTTCCCGTGGCCATCCTCGTGGTCGTCGCACAGGAGAAGATCGTGAGCGGGCTAACATCCGGCGCACTCAAGGAGTGATACAATGGCACGAGTACAACTCGAAGACGTGGTGAAACGGTACGACGACGTAACGGCGGTCGACAACATGAACCTCGACATCCGCGACGGGGAGTTTGTCGTCCTCGTCGGGCCGTCGGGCTGCGGGAAGTCGACCACGATGGAGACCATCGCTGGGCTGACGAAGCCGACCAGCGGGACGGTCCGAATCGGCGACCGGGACGTGACCCGGCTGCCGCCGAAGGACCGCGGCATCTCCATGGTGTTCCAGAATATCGCGCTGTTCCCGCACATGGACGTGTACGACAACATCTCGTTTGGCCTGCGGCTGCGCAACTACGAGACGGCCGAAATCGACGAGCGGGTCGAGCGGGCCGCCAGTGTCGTCCAGATGGAGGGGATGTTGGACCGGATGCCCGACGAGATGTCTGGCGGTCAGCGCCAGCGGGTCGCCATCGCGCGAGCGATTGTCCGCGAGCCAGAGGTGTTCCTGATGGACGAGCCGCTGGCCAACCTAGACGCGAAGCTCCGGGTCACGATGCGGACGGAGCTCCAGCGGCTCCACAAGGAGCTGGACACGACCATCATCTACGTCACTCACAACCAGGCGGAGGCGATGACGATGGCCGATCGCATCGCGGTGCTGGATACAGGCGAGCTCCAGCAAATCGACCCGCCGCTGGTCTGTTACAACGAGCCGGCGAATCTGTTCGTCGCCGGCTTCATCGGCTCGCCGTCGATGAACTTCGCCCGCGGCGAGGTGACCGAGAACGGCTACCGATCGATGAACGACAACCTCTCGATTGAGTTCGACCCGATGGACGTGGGCGTCCAGCCCGGCCAGTCGGTGACGCTGGGCGTCCGCCCGGAGGACGTCTACCCGGTCGCAGACGCTGAAAGCGCCGACGCGCCGACGCCGCCTATTTCGGTCACGTCGGACGTGCTTGAGCCGATGGGCGACGAGATATTCGTCTATCTGCTCACCGACACGGAGGCGGATGTCGACTTGGAAGACCAGAATGCCGACTACCAGCTGCTGATGAGCGTCCCGCCGGACTCCGAGATTGCCGAGGACGAGCGGATGGAGGTGGTATTCGACCGTTCGCGGCTCCACCTGTTCGACACAGACAGCGGCGAGGCGGTTACCCACGGGCTGGCGACCGACGGTGTTGACGCCGGTGGGCGGGTCGAGGCAGAGGGTGACGACTGATGGCGATTGACCCGCTCACGTACGTCGCGGCGATGACGCTGCTGTTTGGCTTCTGGGCCTATGGCATCGTCTCGTTCGCGCTGGATGTAAAAAACAAGTTCATCCCCGCGATCCGGCGCTACCGACAGGCCCGCGCCGAGGCCGCAGAGCGGGCGGCCGAAGAGGAAGAGCGCGAGGAGCTGAAAGAGCAGCTACTCTGAACCGCCGGGCTGGCCTTCGTAGACGGCGCCGCGACGCCCGTCGATCGTGAGGGTGGTCCCCTCGGCTATATCCGCCGGCAGGGTCGCGTCGCCAACCATCGGCACACCCAGTTCTCGGGCGACTGTCGCCACGTAGCTCGTCATACCGCCGCGCGCGTCAACAACGCCGGCCACCCGGTCGAGCGGCCCTGATAGCTCTGCGTCGAAGCCGCGCGGAATGACGAGTACCGCCTCATCGGGGGCCGAGGAGAGATCGCCGTCACCGACGGGGTGGAGGTGGCCCGTCGCGGTCCCCTCCACGACTGGAGTGCCCGACGCGAGCAGTTCGGCTGCGACGTGGACTTTCAGCATGTTCGTCGTGTCGACACCTTCGAGTTCCGTCATCATGCCTGCCAGGACGATGACGGTATCGCCGCTTGCGGCGACTCCAGCATTCAACGCCGCCTGGACAGCCTCCTCGACCACAGTGCCGGCGTCCTCATTGTTGACCGGGACGTGGGCGGGGACAACGCCACCGGACAGCGCGAGCCGTCGCTGCACGTCTTTATTGGGCGTGGCAGCGAACACCGGCACCTCGGGGCGGTACTTGGCAGCTTTCAGGGCCGTATAACCCGATTCGGTGGCGGCGACGACGGCCGTCGCGTCGACATCGCGGGCGAGAAACCGCGCCGATCGGGCGACTGCGTCCGTCTTCGAGGCGCCGGCGTTGGGGATACGTTGGTCTCTGAGTTCGGCGTACTCCTCGCCTGTCTCGACGTCACGGATGATACGGTCCATCGTCTCGACGACCCGAACCGGGTGGTCACCGACGGCCGTCTCGGCCGAGAGCATCACCGCGTCGGTCCCGTCCAGCACCGCATTGGCGACATCGGCGGCCTCCGCACGGGTGGGCCGTCGCTCGCGGACCATCGAGTCGAGCATCTCTGTGGCAGTGATGACGGGGACACCTGCCTCGCGGCAGCGGCGGACGATACGCTTCTGGATAAGCGGTACCTCCTCGAGCGGACACTCGACGCCGAGGTCGCCGCGGGCCACCATCACGCCGTACGCGGCGTCGACGATGCCCGCGAGGTTCTCGACGGCGTCGGCCCGCTCGATCTTGGCGACGACGGGGATCTCCCCGCCCCGGGCCTCGATGGCCTCGTTGATGCGATAGACATCGGCGGCATCGCGGACGAAGCTCGCTGCCACGAGGTCGACATCTGTCTCGACTGCGAGGTCGAGTTCCCGCTCGTCGGCGGGGGTGAGAAGGTCCAGACCGAGGTCCACCCCGGGGACATTCACCCCTTTTCGGCCCCCGAGTTCGCCGCCGTTCTCGACACGGGCACGGACAGCGTCGCCATCGACGCTGATGACCTCCGTCTCGATGCGGCCGTCATCGAGCAGCACGCGGTCGCCAGGGTCGACTCCTGCAAGCGAACTCGAGACACCGACATCGGTCGGCGTGAGGTGCTCACCCGGCTGGAACGTCACCTCACTCCCGGCCGCGAGATGGACCGTCCCGTCGCTGGGGGCGGTGCGTATCTCCGGGCCAGAGAGGTCGTGCATCACCGCGATGGTCTGGTCAAGATCGGCCTCAACGGCCCGGACTGTCTCGACGAGCGCCCGGCGGTCGGCCGGCGAGCCGTGGCTGGCGTTGAGCCGGGCCACAGACATACCAGCCTCGACGAGCGCGCGGATGGTGTCGGCGTCAGCAGAGGCCGGCCCGAGCGTACAGACCACCTTCGCGTCCCGCATCGGTTTCAGAGCACGATGCTCTTGGTGGTGGTGAACGCCTCAATCGTGTAGCCGATACCCTCGCGGCCGATGCCGCTGTCACCGACGCCGCCAAAGGGAATATCGCCATTCCCGTGAGAGGGGGCGCCGTTGATGCGTACCGCACCTGCCTCGATGTCGTCCGCGAGCCGCATCGCCCGGTCGTGGTCGGCAGTGAAGACAGCCGCGTCGAGACCGAAGTCGTCGGCGTTCGCCAGCGCAAGCGCCTCTGTCTCGTCGGCGACAGCAGCGACGGCTGCGACCGGGCCGAACTGCTCCTCGTGGAGGATGCGAGCGTCGTGGGGGACTTCGGCCAGCAGGGTGGGCTCGACCGTGCGGCCGTCCCGGTCGCCGCCCCGGACCAGCTGCGCGCCGCGGTCGACCGCGTCGGCGATGAGTTCTTCGACCCAGTCGGCCTGCTCTTCGGAGATGAGCGGGCCGACAGCCGTCGACTCGTCGAACAGGTCGCCAGGCCGCCAGTCGTCCATCTCGGCCTCGATGCCCGCGACCACCTCGTCGTGGACGGCCTCGTGGGCGAGCACGCGGGCGATAGCCGAGCAGCGCTGACCGGCGTACTTGAATGAGCCCTTCGCACAGTCGGCGGCCGCCCGGTCGAGGTCTGCATCGGGGAAGATGAGCGCAGGCGCGTTGCCGCCAAGTTCCATGTGGAGCGTCACCATCCCAGACTCACGGGCGACGTGCTTACCGGCGCCCGTCGATCCGGTAAGTGCGACAGCGTCGAGTCGCTCGTCGCTCGCGAGCGTGTCGCCGATGTCGCTCGCGTGCCCGACGATAAAGTTGAAACCACCATCGGGCACCCCCGCCTCAGTGATAATTTCGGCGAGAATCGCCCCGCTCACCGGTGTCTTGGTCGCCGGTTTGAGAACGACACTGTTCCCGGCGGCCAGTGCCGGCGCGACCTGGAGTGCCGTCGTCGCTAGCGGGTAGTTGTACGGCGTCACACACAGCACCGTCCCGACCGGCTCTGGTTTCACGACTGCTTCCCACCCTTCGTGGCCTGCAGTCGTCCCCTCGAGGTACTCGCCCTGCTGGTTACGCGCCTCGCCGGCGGCTCGCTCAAATCGCTCTGCCGCGGCAGCTACCTCGCTGCGGGCGCTCGCGACGGGCTTGCCTGCCTCGCGGACGATCACGTCAACCAGTTCCTCGGTCCGTGCCCGGATGCCGTCGGCGACCGACTCCATCCAGCCGGCCCGCTCGACGATCGTTGTCTCGCGCATTGCGCGCTGGGCCGCTGCGGCCGCCTCGACGGCCTGCTGTGCCTGTGCTGGTGTCGCGGCGGGAAGTTCGGCGAAGACCCCGCCCTCTGCGAGGTCAGTCACTTCGAGCGTCGACGGCGAGTGAGTCCACTCCCCGTCGATGTGGTTCGCCGAGCCGCCTCGTGCCGGTCCCGTTGCCATATATGGCGTCAGACCGCCACTGTTAAGAAGTTTACTCAGAATAAAATTAATCATCGATGGTGTTGCCGGACGGACGCGGCGAGCGGTTGGAGGCTCTGCTCGCGGCCCGTGACCTCGAAGCCGTGTGGTTCGCCGGACCCGACAACTTCGCGTGGCTGACCGGTGGGAGCAACGTCGTCGACCGGACCAGCGACGTCGGCGTCGCTGCTGCAGGCTACGACGGCGAACTTCGGGTTGTCACCGACAATATCGAGGCCGAGCGGCTGGCGGTGGAGGAACTGCCCGCGGGCATCAACGTCGAGTCGGTGGCCTGGCACGAGTCGTCACTTGCCGAGGCTGTCGCCGCGCGGACGCCACGACCTGCGGCGGCCGACTTCGGGGTCGACGGATTGGCAGATATCGACGGAAGGGCACTCCGGACGCCGCTGACTGCTGGTGATTGTGACCGGTATCGAGCGCTCGCGGCCGAGACCGCAACAGCGCTTGAGGCAGTCTGCCGCGGAGCCGACTCGACGGACACTGAACGGGCAGTCGCGGCCGACCTGCGCGGACGACTGGCTGCGCGAGGAATCGACGCGCCGGTCGCACTCGTCGGGGGCAGTGAACGGGCTCGCCGGTATCGCCATTACACGCCGACCGAGGCGTCGTTAGGCAGGTATGCGCTCGTCTCCGTCACCGCACGCCGGGGAGGACTGTACGCCAGCTGCACCCGGACGGTCGCATTCGACCCGCCGGTGTGGCTGGCGGCCCGTCACCGCGCGGCCGCCCGCGTCGAGACGACGGCCCTCGCGGCCACCCAGACTGCCGCACAGGAAGGTGCCACTGCGGGGGACGTGTTCGGTGCTATCCGGACAGCATACGCGGCGGTCGGGCACGAAGATGAGTGGCGCAACCATCACCAAGGGGGCGCCACCGGGTTCGCGGGACGGGAGTGGTTTGCGACGCCGGAAAGCGACCAAGCGGTCGAGCAGCCGATGGCATACGCCTGGAATCCGACGATTCAGGGGGCCAAAAGCGAGGATACCGTGCTCGTTGGCGACACAATCGAGGTGATGACGCGGACGGGCGACTGGCCGACCATCGAGGTAGACGCGGTCGAGGCGGACCTGGCGCTGCAGCGACCGGCTATCCTCGAGGCGTAGCTACTGATTTGCGCGGAATCGCTGGACTGCATCGCGGTCGGGCAGGGCCGTCATCGCACCGGCACCCGTCGTCGTCACAGCGGCGACGGCATTTGCGAAGGCGAGTGTGTCGGCCAGCGAGTCACCGTCAGCCAGCGCTGCGAGCGCGCCGGCAGTGAACGCGTCGCCGGCACCGGTCGCATCGACCGGATCCACGGAATACCCATCGTGGCTGACCATCGCCGGGCCCCACGGGGCTGCGGCGGTCGCTGACGCAACAGCGCCCTGTTCGCCGCGTGTCAACAGGAGCGTGTGTGGACCTGTCTCGTGGACTGCGGTCGCGAGCGACTCGGGATCGCGGTCCGTGTCGAAGCCGGCAGCCGCGAGATCCGTCGACGTTGCCTTCAGCACGTCGACGTCCCTGAGCAGCCGGCTGACGACGGCTGGGAAGTCGTCACCCCAGAGTTCAGGGCGGGCGTTGGGGTCGAAAACAATCGTCGCATCCTGCTCACGAGCACGCGCGACGAGGTCGAACGTCGCCGCCCGCGCCGGGTCGGTCGCGAGCGTCACCCCGCCGACAGCGACCCACGCGACCGACGCGAGCGTCTCATCAGGAACCGTCCCCGGCTGAAGGCGGGTGTCGGCGGTGTTCTCGCGGTAGAAGGTGAATGCGCGGTCAGCGTCGACGTCGTGCTCAACGAACGCGAGTGTCGTCTTTGCCGTCGGGTCCCGCTCGACGAACCGGTCAGGAAGGCCCGCATCTGCAAGCGTCTCGACCAGCGTATCGCCGAACGGGTCCGCCCCCACACGCGTCCAGAACCATGGCGTCCGGTTGAGCCGCGCGAGGCCAACGGCGACGTTCGCTGGCGCACCGCCTGGCCGGCGGGTGAACGATTCGACGGTCGCAAGCGGTCCAGCACTCGCCGGGAGAAAATCGACCAGCGTCTCACCGGCGACGAGGATATCCCGACTCATACCGGCGGCTGGAGGCCCCGCGACTAATAGCCGCCGGCTCCGTCAGCGGGACAGCGCGTCGGCATCACCGGTGACCACGTCGGCGACCTCAGCCGGGGAGACGCGGGCAACATCGCCGGGGATGGTGCGGGCGAGCGCGGCCGTTGCTGCGCCATCGGCCAGTGCGTCGGGGACTGACTTCCCCGCGTGGCGAGCTGCGAGGTACCCGCCGACGAGGGCATCGCCCGAACCGACGGGGTACGGGGAGTCGGCCTCGTAGGCGGGCTGCTCGAACGTGTCGCCATCGTGGACGGCCAGCACGCCCTTGCTGCCACGGGTGAGTAGCACCGTCTCACAGTCATGGACAGCCGCGAGGTCGGCCGCGACTGTCGCGGGGTCACCCTGGCGTTCGAGCACTGTCGCCGCGTCGCGCTCGGCAACGACGAGCGTGTCCACGTGCGATAGCAACTCGCGGAGCCGCTCGCGGGCCGCGGCCGGCTCCCACAGCTTCGACCGGTAGTTGACGTCGAAGACCACGCGTGTGTCGGCGTCATTCGCGGTCGCAACCAGCGACGCAACGGTGTCGGCCACGGTCGACGAGAGCGCGGGCGTGATGCCGGAGGTATAGAAGACCTCGGCCTCGCGGATGCAATCCAGCGGCAGGTCGTCGGGCGTCGTGGTCCGAACAGCCGCCCCTTCACGGTCGTACACGACATTCGACCCACGGGGTCGGGCCCCGGTCTCGAGGTAGTAAGTGCCGACACGGCCCTTGCCGTCTGCGACGACCGGCTCGACGCCTTCTGCGCGCAGTGCGCGACGAATGCGGTCGGCCGGCGGCGACGATGGAAGCTTGGAGAGCCACGCGGCGTCCATCCCCAGCCGCTGGGCGGCGACAGCGACGTTACTCTCGGCGCCCCCGACGTGGACGGACAGCCGGTCGGCCGCCTCGATACGTTCGTCGCCCGGCGGCGTGAGCCGCAGCATCGTCTCGCCGAACGTGACGAGTGCGGACATATTCCGGCTGGGACGTGCCGGCTGATAGGTGTCCCGGTCCCGATGGCAGCCGTTTTGTCGCCACAGGCCGCCATTCGACTATGCGACTGCGGACGGCACTCGACGCGTACAAGCGCGATGACGGCCCGTTTCCCGGCACTGTCCCGACTCACACGGGGGCGCTCGCGGGACACGAGGGCCGACTCGTCCACGTCTCACCGACCGGCGCCGTCCGCGACTACTCCGCGGCACTGTCTGGTCGTCATGGGATCGACCGCTCGCGATTCGGGCTCGCCGGGGACGTACCCCGCTGGTTCACAGATGCAACGCCCCGCGATCAGCGGTACGTCGGGGACACCCGCGTCGTGGAAACGCACTACGACCTCGGCGAGATCACCATCACCCAGCGCGACCGTACCCGCGGACAGACACATCTTACCCGATTCACCCTCCAGGGGCCGGTGGCAGCGGATGCCCGGCTCTGTGCATTCCTCACGTTCGCCCCCACGGGCCGAGACCGCGGCGTCGGTCGGCTCGTCCACCGTGATGGGCCGACTGTCGTTGAGACGTACGGCCGGGAAGAGCGAGACTATCTTGCTGCCGCGCCAGAACTCGCGGCCGTTGAGGGACAGGTACCCGAACGGTTCGCAGAACTGCTGGCGGCCGACCCAGTCGAGTTCCCGCGAGGAGATGACGGCGACCGGTACGAGGCGGCACAGCTCGGCGGGGATGTCCTCGTTGAGGTACCGTTGGCTCACGACGGAGAAACGGCATCCGCGACGCTCGTGACCCGACTGTGTGGGTCGACGACAGACCGCTCCGATGCGGTGACGATGGTTCGGGAGGCTGCCGCGACCGCAGCCGAGGGGCCACTCGAGACAGGGACAGTTGATCGGGTCGATATCAGCGTGGTCAGCGAGACGCCGGCCCGCGACCAGGTGATCGCGGATCTGCGGGCGCTCGACCTGCTGGCTGCCCCGACGGGCGCACGCATCGCTGGCCCGGAGTTCGACCCTTTCACCGCGAGTTCGGGCGGCTATGGCTACACATGGTTCCGGGACGACGCCGAGGTATCGCGGCGGCTCCTCGCCGCGGCTGACCCGCTCGGCCTCGATGTGGACGACCAACTGGCAGCGGCTGCCCGCTTCTACGTCGACACGCAGCGGTCGGACGGCTCGTGGCCGCACCGGGTGTGGGCTATCGACGGCTCACTCGCGCCGGGCTGGGCGAACGCGCGACTCGCGGGTGCAGCCGACGCCTACCAGGCTGACCAGACGGCCGCGGTCGTTGCCTATCTCGCAACGCTGGTGACCGAGCGGCCGGCAGTCCTCACCACCCTCGACCCGGTCCGAGAGGCCATCGCCGCCGGCATGGACGCGTTGACGGCGACAGTCGCGGCCGACGGGCTCCCGGAGCGGTGTCAGAACCTCTGGGAAAACGCTCACGGACGGTTCACACACACCGCGGCAACCTATCTCGACGCGTTCGCGCGCGTTGCGGCTGCGCCCGTTGGTGCATCGCTACAGGCGACGGCCCGCGAGCACGCCGCCCGCGTACTCGCGGGGCTGGACGCGCTGTGGACCGGCGACGCCTACGGGCTGGCGCTCGAGGATGACCGCCTCGACGCCGGGACGTTCGCGCTGGCGGACGCGCTTGCAAGCTACGACGCCGCCGCTACCCTCTCAGCGTCACACCTCGATCGGTTCGAACACCACCTGCGGACGGCGCTCGACGGGCTCGCCCGGGAGTCGGCTGCCGGCGTCGCTGGTCTCGTTCGATTCGACGGCGACGACTGGCGCCGCGCCGGCCAGTCGGCCCCGAAGGTATGGTCAGTCGCGACGGCGTGGGGCGCCGTCGCTGCGCTTCGGGGAGCAGCCCTGCTCTCGACACAAGGCCGAGATGTCGAGGGGCTGGTAGCCCATGGACGAGCGCTCTACGGGCTGCTGGGTCCGACGGGGCCATTCACCTCCGAGGTGGGGCTGCTCGCCGAGCAGGCGTTCGACGACGGCCGACTGGATAGCGCGACGCCGCTTGGCTGGTCGCACGCGCTCCGCCTCGATGCGACGGCCCTGCTGGCAGCCCGTGACGCGCTCGAGTGAGGACGACACCCTGCAGACGGACGACACTGGCGCTCGCAGTGCTGTGGATCGCTCGTCCGGGGCGGGCGTGTGTCTACGGGGTGCGGGCTACGGAGGGAAGGCGGTGGGCGACTCGAGGCTGCCCGCGTGGCGGCTCACACCGGGTCGAACAGCGTCTCACCGTCGACCATGTGCTCGGCCACGACGTCCATGTCGAGGGTGACGCCGAGCCCCGGGGATTCGGGGACAGTGATGGAACCGTCCTCGATGACGGGGTCCTCGACGAGGTCCGCCCACCAGCCGAGTTCGTAGGAGTGGTACTCCACAGCGAGTGCGTTCGGGATGGCGGCCGCAACGTGCGCGCTGGCCGTCGTTGCCACCGGCGAGGAGACATTGTGCATCGCGACGGGGACATAGTACTGGTTGGCGACGTCGGCGATCTTGCGGGTCTCGCGCATCCCGCCGACCTTCGGCATGTCCGGCGCAACGATGTCGACGGCCTGCCGCTCGATGAGTCGCCGAAGTTCGGTCACTCGGTAGCGGTTCTCGCCGACGGTGATTGGCGTGAGCGTCGACTTGGTGACCTCCTCTTGAACGTCGAGGTTCTCCGGGGGGACCGGGTCCTCAAGCCACCAGACATCGTGCTCTTCGATGGCGGCCGCGAGCCGCTTCGCGCTGCCGCCAGAGAACGTCCAGTGGCAGTCGAAGGCGACGTCCGCACGGTCGCGCACCCGCTCAGTCACCCGCTCGACGATTTCGGCCTTGTGCCGAATCTCGCCGGGTCGTAGATGACGGTTGGCGCGGTCCTTCTCGTGGCCGCTGGGCACGTCGAGGTCGAACTTCAGGGCGTCGTACCCCAGGTCCTCGACGACGCGCTCGGCCTCGTCGGCACACGCCTCGGGGTCTGCCTCTGCTTCCGTGTGGCAGTCACAGTATACCCGCACCTCGTCACGGTACTTCCCACCCAGCAACTGGTAGGCGGGGACCTCCAGGAGCTTTCCCGCGAGGTCGTGCAGCGCGACCTCGATGCCTGCGATGGCGGTGACGGTGACCCCCTCGACTGTACCCTCACCAGACATCTTCTGGACAAGATGTTCGTAGAGTCGGTCGATATCGAGGGGGTTCTCGCCGACGAGGAACGGCTTCATCCGCTGGATGAGCTCTGGGACGCCCGCGCCCCAGTAGGCCTCGCCGGTGCCGACGACGCCCGCATCCGTGTACACGCGGACGAGCGTCCATGGGAAGTTGCCGTCGACCATCGTCGTCTGGACATCCGTGATAGCGACATCGCGCCCACCGCCTCGCTTGGCGGTTGCCCCCATCGTCTCCGCGGAGAGTTCCCGCATCGTGTACTCGGCGTTCGGATCGTGGAGATCGGCGTAGTCCTTGGGCATGCCGAGGTATTCACTCGAAGTATAGTAAACGTTTTGTACGAGTCACAGGCGGTACACCCGCGCCTCGTACGGCCGGAGATCGAGCGGCCCTGCTGGCGTCGCGACATCGTCGTAGTTGGCGAGCAGTAGCGTCGCCGTCGGGTCCGCGCCCGGGACATCGACGCTCGTGTAGCCGTCGTCGAAGTTCAGGACGACAAGTAGCCGATCGTCTTCGAGCGTGCGCCGGTAGGCAAAGACAGATTCGTGGGCCGGGAGCAGCAGTTCGTACTCGCCGTAGACGAGTGCCGGTGTCTCGTGGCGGAGCTCGATGAGTCGCCGGTAGTACGACAGTACCGAGTTGGGCCGGGCTCGAGCGTCGGCGGCGTTCACCTCGTGGTGGTCCGGATTGACCGGCATCCATGGGTCACCGTCAGTGAAGCCGGCGTTAGGCGTGGCGTCCCACTGCATCGGCGTCCGCGCGTTATCGCGAGTGCGATGCTCGACAAGTTCGCGCACCTCGGCGTAGTCCTCGATACCCCGTTCGTCCATCAACATCCGGACGTTCCGGATGGTATCGACATCTTGGAGCGCGTCGAGACTCTCGAAGGGCGGGTTAGTCATGCCGAGCGGCTGGCCCTGGTAGACGAACGGGGTGCCACGGAGCGAGAGCAGGAGTGTCCCGATGAGTGTCGCCGACTCGCGACGGAATTGCTCGTCGTCGCCGAACCGCGAGACGACCCGCGGTTGGTCGTGATTCTCGAAAAACAGTGCTGACCAGCCGTCGCCCAGGCCCGTCTGCCAGCCGCTTATGACGGCTTTCAGCTCGGGCAGTGTCCAGTCACCCACGGTCCAGCGGCCCTCTTCGCCAAAGTCGAGCTGGACGTGGTCGAAGCTAAACGCCATGTCGAGCGGCCCGTCCGGGCCGGTGTACGCGCGGGCCTGCTGGATAGACACCTCCGGCAGTTCGCCGACGGTCATCGCGTCGTACCGGGAGAGCACCCGGTCGTCCAGCTCCTGCAGGTACGCCAGCGCGTGTGGCCCGTCAACGAAGTGTTCGCTCCCCACCCAGTCTGCCGAGGGATCACCGTCGGGCAGCGTCGCGGGTTTGGAGATGAGGTTGATGACGTCGAGCCGGAACCCGTCGATCCCTTTCTCCAGCCACCACTCCATCAGGTCGCCAATCTCCGTGCGAACGGCCGGATTCGCCCAGTTGAGATCTGGCTGGCGGTCGTGGTAGAGATGGAGGTAGTACTCGCCGCGCTCATCGTCGAATGCCCATGCGGAACCGCCGAAGTGCGACTCCCAGTTGTTGGGTGGCGCGCGGTCGGGCGGCCCGGGACTGTCGACAGCGTCGACCGTCTCGCGACCGGGGTGCCAGATGTAATAGTCGCCGTACTCACCGTCAGGGGCACGACGGGAGGCCTGGAACCACTCGTGTTCGTCGCTCGTGTGGTTCACCGCGAGGTCCATCACAAGCCGCATGTCACGCTCGTGGAGAGCCGCGAGCAGTCGCTCCCAATCGGCCATCGTCCCGAATTGCTCGTGGATGGCGCGGTAATTGGAGATGTCGTAGCCGTTGTCCACCTGCGGTGACTCGTAGACAGGGTTGAGCCAGACGACATCCACCCCGAGATACTCAAGATGGTCAAGCCGCTCAAGGATGCCCGCAAGGTCGCCGACGCCGTCACCGTCGCTGTCATTGAAGCTCCACGGATAGATCTGGTAGACGACCGCCTCCCGCCACCAGGCGCGGTCAACGTCGGCAGGCCACCTGTCTGCGCCCGTCGTGTCAGTCATGGATCCTGTGCGATGACCGCCTCGTACGGGCGGAGTGTCGTCGTGTCGGTCGGGTCGTCGTAGTTGCCGAGCAGTCGGGGTGACGCGGCAAGCGTCTCGAGTCGCGAGGGTTCGTCGTCGAGGTTCAGGACGACGAGTAGCCGGTCGTCTTCGAGCGTGCGCCGGTAGGCAAAGACGGATTCGTGGGCCGGAAGCAGCAGTTCGTACTCGCCGTAGACGAGTGCCGGCGTCTCGTGGCGGAGCTCGATGAGTCGCTGGTAGTACGCGAGGACACTGCGGGGGTCGTCCTGTTGGGCCGCGGCATTCACCTCGCGGTAGTCGGGATTGACCGGAAGCCACGGGTCGCCGTCGGTGAAGCCGGCGTTAGCCGTGGCGTCCCACTGCATCGGCGTCCGGGCGTTGTCGCGGGTGCGCTCGCGGACGAGTTCCCGGACTGTCTCGAAGGAGTCAATCTCTCCCCGGTCGATGGCCGCCTGCACTCGCCCGACAGTCATGGCATCCTCCTGTTCCGCGAGGCTCTCGAACGGATAGTTCCGTATGGATAGTTCGTCCCCCTGATAGATGAACGGCGTGCCCCGGAGTGTCAGGAGCAGCGTGGCGAGCGCAGTGGCCGACTCGTAGCGGTACTGCTCGTCGTCGCCGAATCGCGAGACGATCCGCGGCTGGTCGTGGTTGCCCAGGTACAGCGCGTTCCACCCGTCCGCCAGTTCCGTCTGCCAGCGTGTGATGACCTCTTTCAGGTCGGCCAGCGATGGCTCTGTGAGTCCCCACCAGCCGTCTTCCTCGTCGTAGTCGAGGGTCATATGATCGAAGTGAAACACCATGTCGAGCGGGCCATCCGGGCCCGTGTAGCGGCGCGCCTGTTCGACAGTGACCGCAGGCATCTCGCCGATCGTCACCGCGTCGTAGTTATCGAACGTCTCCGCAGCCATCTCCGCGAGGAACTCTTCGAGACGGGGGCCACCCGCACAGGCCTCGATGCCTGGTCCGCGCCCACTCGAGAGGTCAGCGGGTTTGGAGACGAGGTTGATGACGTCGAGCCGGAACCCGTCGATCCCTTTCTCCAGCCACCACTCCATCATCTCGTAGACATCTGTGCGGACATCGGGGGTTGTCCAGTCGAGGTCGGGTTGTTCTTCGAGAAACAGGTGGAGATAGTACTGGCCACGCAGGTCGTCGTAGCTCCAGGCCGGGCCGCCGAAGGCCGCCTCCCAGTCGTTCGGCGGGGCACGGTCCGGCGGCCCCGGCGAGTCGGTCGCATCCGTCGCCGGCCGACCGTCGCGCCACACGTAGTAGTCACCGTACTCGCCGTCGGGGGCACGACGGGAGGCCTGGAACCACTCGTGTTCGTCACTCGTATGGTTGACGACCAGATCCATGATGAGCCGCATATCACGCTCGTGGAGGGCCGCGAGCAGTTGCTCCCAGTCAGCCATCGTCCCGTACTCTTCGCGGATACTGCGATAGTCGCGTACGTCGTAGCCGTCATCGTGGTGGGGAGAGTCGTAGACGGGGTTGAGCCAGATGATGTCGACCCCCAGTTCGTCGAGGTAGTCGAGTCGCTCATGGATGCCGGAGAGATCACCGACGCCGTCGCCGTCGCTATCGTTGAAGCTCTGTGGATAAATCTGGTAGACAACGGCGTCCTGCCACCAGGTGCCTTCGGAGTTCATTCGAGATGGTCGCTGGGGAAGGGTGGTCGGCGGGCGCTACTAAAACGTCCGATTAGATGACGCCGAGTGCATCGAGATCGGCTGCCAACTGCTCGCGGTCGGTCTCATCCATGCCGCGCAGCGGCTCCCGGAGCGGGCCGACATCCGGGGCGTCCGCTCGGAGCGACAGTGCTGTCTTGACCCCCGCCATGTACGGGCCACGCTTGAGCGCATCGCGTATCTCGTAGACCGTACTTTGGCGCTCGCGGGCGCGCTCGCGGTCGCCGGCATCGTAGGCCTCGTACAGATCAACGACAAGCTCTGGGACGACGTTGGCGACGGCGCTCACCATCCCGGTACAGCCCACCTGGAGCCCGGGGAACAGCAGTGAGTCGGAGCCGGCGAGGAACGTCAGCTCGGGGTTCTCGTCGATGGCCTGTCCGAGCCATGGGACGTCCTTGCTGGAATCTTTCACGCCCGCGATGCCCGCTTCCGCCAGTTTTCGGAGCGTCTCGAGCGACAGTTCGTTGCCAGTCTTGCTCGGGATATGGTAGACGTACGTCGGGACATCTACGGCTGCAAGCACACGCCGGTAGTGGGTGAGCGCGGCTGTCTCGTCTATCGGGTAGTAGTACGGAGTGACGACGACGACGCCGTCGGCGCCTGCCTCCACGGCTGCCTGCGCGTTCTGGACGGTCTCGCGGGTGCTCGGGGCACCGACGCCAGCGATAACGGGAACTTCTCCGGCCACCTCTTCGGCGACGGCCGCGACGACCTGTTCGCGCTCTGCGGCACTTACGAGCGGGAACTCGCCGTTGGTTCCCAGCGGGAAGACGCCCGCGGCGCCACGGTCAACCACGAACCGAGCGTGGGCGGCCGTCGCCGCCGGGTCGAGCGACCCGTCCGGCTCGAAGGCCGTCACGGTCGGCGGAACGACGCCCTGTAGCCCGAGCGGGTCTGCCGTCCCCGGCTGTGGGGCTCGGTCGGTCATGGCCCACCTTCTCGGGGTTGACTCATAACCGTTGTGCACTTCCTTTTTCGAACGCGAGTAAACTTTTAGTGGCAGGTGTCCGTCAGGACACACATGATAGTCGAAGTCCGACTCGAAGGGGCGCTCGTCGCCCGCGCGGGTGCCCGGCGAGCGAGGGTAGCCGTCCCGGAGGACGCGACGCTGGAGGACGTCGTCTCGGCGCTGGCCGACGAGTACGGCCCACAGGTGCGTCCAGCCATCCTCGAGGCCGACCGCCTCCGGTCAGATACCATCGCCGTCCGCGAATCACACGACAGCCAGGAGCGACTCTCCTCGAACAGCACCGTCAGCGGCGGTGACACCGTCCGCTTCCAGATGCGGGCCTGACTACTCCAGTTCCGCCAGCCGGTTGAGCGCCCAGACGGTCCGGAGCGGCTCCGTCGCCTTCCCGCGGTCGAAAACGAGTTCATCCGTCCGGACGACGTGGTCGAGCACGTCCCGCGAGGCATGCTCTGGTGCGGCGGCGATCCCGGCGTCGTTCTCCTCGGCCCATCGCATCACCCGAAGGTCGCTCTTGGAGTCGCCCATCACGAGCGCGAAGGGGTCCTCGACGCCGAGCACATCCAGCGCCGCCTCGACGCCGGCCACCTTGTTGAGTTCTAGTGAGCCAATCTCCGCAGCGTCGGCCTCGTAGTAGGCGACGTCGATCCGCTCGAAGGCCGAGGCAACCGACTGGGGGATGGCCTCGATATCGGTGGCAGGCAGCCCGTCCTGTGTCTCGAGGACGCCCCGAATCTCGGGGTCGGCGTCGGCGTAATAGGCGCGGGCCCACGCGGTTGGGTCGCCGTCGGAGACCTCGAGTTCAGCGGCGACGGCCTCGCCTAACAGGTCGAGCTGGTAGACGAGTGCCTGGTCGATGACCTCGCGGGCGCGGGCACTGCCCGTCTCGAAGTTCGGCTTCAACGTGACGTTGAACTCGTTGCCTTGCAGGTGGCAGCCACGACGGAGCTGTTCGGGCGCGTCCGGGAGCACCCGGCCGCGGACGCGGTCGAAGACGCCCCGGATCTCCGGCGCAAGTTCCTCGTACAACAGCTGCTTCGTCTCGGAACCGTGGCCGGGTGTGAACACACCGGTCCCGGCCTCGTAGACGACCGACAGGTCACCCGAGTGGACGAGCTCGTTGCCAAGCCCCTGTATCATGAATCCTTTCACGTTCTCCAGTGTCTGGCCGGTACAGACGATGATGGGCGTGCCGGCCTCGTGGAATTCAGTAAGAAGATGGAGCGTCTCGCGAGGTATCTCGTTGTCCGTACTTCCGGCTGATCGGAGCGTCTCGTCGACGTCAAGCACGAACACGTTCACGCCACGCTCGTAGCGGTTCAGCAGGTCTAAGGCCGTGAACGCCTGGTCGCGGGTGGCGTGGGTCGCCACGTCTGCCAGCGTCTCCCCGACGGGGAACGCCGCGCGGACCGCCTCCATGCGCTCGTCGAGTTCCTCGCTGGCCCGCTGCCAGTGTTCTAAGGCAACGCGCGAATCGACCGGGGGGAACAGGTCGGTGAACTCGCGGTAGGCCCGGAGCGTCTCTGTATCGAACTCCTCGTACAGTCGGTAGAGCTGGTCGTAACGTTCCATGGACACTCCGGGCGAGGTAGGCTCGCCTCCGTTGACTTAGGTATTTACTCAGAATACAATAAATCTTTTGTCGGTGCAGTTGCTACCTCGCCCATGGACGCCGTAGTAGCCCGACGCGGGGCGACCACCCCGACGGTGATAGATGTGCCCCGCCCGGAACCGGGCCCTGGGGAGGCGCTGGTCCGGACGCTCCGGGTCGGCGTCGACGGGACCGACCGGGAGGTGCTCGCCGGGACTCATGGCGGGTTCCCCGATGACGAAGATTATCTCATCCTCGGCCATGAGGCCGTCGGCGTCGTCGTCGATCCGAATGGGACGAGCCTCACGGCCGGCGATATCGTCGTGCCGACAGTGCGACGCCTCCCCGCCACGGGGACGAACGACTACTTCGAGCGTGGACAGGCAGACATGGCACCGCCGTCGATGTGTCGTGAACGTGGAATCGACGGCGCCCACGGGTTCATGGCCGAGTACTTCACGAGCCCCGCCGAGACGCTTGTCGAGATTCCCGAGTCGCTGGCCCCTCTCGGTTTCCTCGTCGAGCCGGTGAGCATCTCGGAGAAAGCCATCGAGCACGCCTCTGCGTCGCGGTCGGCGTTCGACTGGCAGCCAGAATCAGCACTCGTGCTCGGAAACGGGCCGCTCGGGCTGGTGACACTTGCGATGCTGGACGGCTACGACCGCACGTACTGTGTGGGCCGACGTGACCGGCCCGACCCGACCATCGACATCATTGAGCGGCTGGGCGCCACCTACGTTGACTCCCGGGAGACTCCCGTCGAGTCGTTCCCGACCGTCCACGAGCCGGCCGACTTCGTGTACGAGGCGACCGGCCACGCGAAACACGCCATCGAGACGGTGGCGGCGCTGGCACCGGGCGGCGTCGGCGCGCTGCTGGGTGTGCCGGAGTCGTGGGCCTTCGAGGTCGACGGCGGTGACTTCCACAAGGACATGGTGATGAACAACAAGGCGCTGGTTGGCAGCGTCAATTCGAGTGCGGCCCACTTCCGAGCGGCCGCCGACCGGCTGACTGGCTTCCCGACGTGGTTCACGGAGGCGCTCGTGACGGATGTGGTCGGTGTCGAGGCGGCCGCCGAGGCGTTCGCGAACGACGAAAGGACGATAAAGACGGCGGTGGAGTTCGATACACTATGAAGAACGTCGACGACCTCATTGCGAGTGCCGCAGAGCTCGCCGAACAGGGCCTCTCCAAGGGCGAGATAGCCGACGAACTGAACGTCTCCCGCGAGACGGCGAGCTGGCTGGTCGAGCGGTCGGGCAACGCCGCGCCGGCGCCCACCCGGTCAACCGGTGGACCCCACGACATCCACGTCGACTGGTCGGCGTTAGGCCGCGACAGTACCCGGCTCGGCTACGCCGGCAAGTCGATGGCCGACCTCCTCTCCAAGCAGGGAGAGGATGTGGACCTCACGATTGGTATCGAGAAGGCTGGCGCGCCGCTGGCCACCTCCGTGGCCGCGGAACTCGATACGGACCTCGGCACCTACACGCCGAGCAAACACCAGTGGGAGGAAGGTGATATCGACGATCTCGGCGGGACGTTCTCGCGGAATTTCGCGGAGATTCGCGGCCGCGACTGCTATCTCGTCGACGATACCATCACCTCCGGCACGACGATGACGGAAACCGTCGAGGCCGTCCGCGAGGAGGGTGGTGAGCCGGTGGCCTGCTGTGTCTTGGTCGACAAGCAAGGTGTCGAAGAGATTGAGGGAGTCCCGGTGTACTCGTTGCTGCAGGTCATCCGGGTCGGCAACGGGGAGTGATACCGCGAGGGATAGGTACTTAACCCGTATGACCGACGACCGGATAATGAGTTCCGACCCGCGCAGCGCGCTCGAGCGCGTGAGCCAGCGGTTCGATTTCGGCGAATACGAGTCCGAGGCATACCTCACTATCCTCCGACACGGCCGGTTGACGGCCTCCGATATCGCCGATCACACAGACATTCCCCAGCCCCGGGTCTACGATACGGTCCGCAGTCTCGCGGACGCGGGGCTGGTCGAACTCCAGGAATCCCGGCCGATGCAGGTCCTCGCCGTCGAGCCGTCAGAGGCGTTCGCAGAGCTGCAGAGCTCGCTATCGGACCTCGTCGACCAGCTCGAACGGGAGTACAGCGCGCCGGCCCGCGACGCGGAGGCGGTGACGCTCATCAAATCACGGTCCACGATCCTCCGGTATCTCGGAGAGATCATCGAATCGGCGGAGTACGAACTCGTGCTTGCGGTGCCGCCGACACTGCTGGGTCGGTTCGAGTCCGAACTCGAGGAGAGCCGTGCGGACGGTGTCACCATCGAACTGCTTCTGTCACCGGCGGCGGACGCTCCTGGCCCCGACGAGTACGACTACAGCCGGGTGGCAACCCACGCGCGCGCTCGCCGAGGCGTGACAACACCCGTCGTGGCCGTCGCAGATGGGACCTACTCGCTGTACGCGACCCGTTCGGCCCTACGAAACGACCGTGACCGCTATGGCGTCATTTTCAACCGCTCCGAACTGGGCTTTCTTGTCTCGGGCTTTCTGAACACAGTCGTCTGGACGAGCGCGAAGACGCTCGCAGAGGCGCCAGAGGAGCCGCCGTTCCCGCGCCGCTACGCGACCATCCGTCGGTGTGTGAGTGATCTCGCGGCGACGGAGGGTGAGTTTTATGCGAGCATCGTCGGCCGCGATGTCGAGACCGGCGAGGATCGCACCGTCCGGGGGCCAGTCGTCGACATCTCCGTGGGGACGAACCGGGAGACAGCCGCACTCACCGTCGACACGGAGTCAGGCCGCGTCTCTGTCGGTGGCCAGGTGGCCGCACTCGAAGATATCGAGGCCCACGAGATACACGTGGGCCGCGAGGCTCCGCCCCCCATTTAGATACCAGAGGCGCGAAGCCCCGTCTTCACCGAGCAACGCAGGCTGACGACCGAGTAGCGCAGCAGGGCAGGGTTATAGCGCCGTGATCACGTCCGCTCGACTTCCAGCCGGTGAGCCTCC
Source organism: Halosegnis sp. (assembly GCF_042216475.1). NCBI lineage: Archaea > Methanobacteriati > Methanobacteriota > Halobacteria > Halobacteriales > Natronomonadaceae > Halosegnis > Halosegnis sp. The sequence continues at coordinate 58,909 of NZ_JBDGTV010000012.1, read as the reverse complement.
ACGTCCTCGACAGCCGCGACTCGACCACCGACAGAAACGTGTCCTTCGTCGGTGTCGAGCGTCAGCGAGGTGATCCCTCGGGCGGCGTTCAGCGTCGTGTCCACGACTGGGCCGGCCACTTCGCGAGGATCACCCGACAGCACGTCGCGCCCCTCGACGCTGGCGTGGAACGGGCCCTGCAGCCGTTGGAGGTCGTCGACGCACCGTCGGACTGAGGCGTAGCGGCGGGGGAACGACGCGGGTGTCTCCTGCTCGGTGACTGTCCGGCCCGTCGCCCACAGCATCGTCTGGTAGAAGCCGTAGACGAGAAAGCCGAGTGTGGAGTCGTCAAAAATGACACCGTAGCCGTCGCCATCTGTGGCTGCCGCCTCCCGGCTGGCGTACACAGACCGGCGGCCGTCAGCCACGGCCACGACGGGCGTCGTCACCCCCCGTCGAGTACGCGCGAGACTGGCGACTGCGTTGTAGTCAAACGCCTCGGGGCCCGGCGCCTCGTGCTGTGGGAACAGGAGCAGGCTCACGTGGACGTCCTCGAGCTCGCGGAGCGCGGGTGCAAGCCGGTTGAGCAGCGCTACCGGGATCGACAGCGACAGTTCGTACTCCGCAGCGTCGACCACCGCGTCGAGGTGGCGGAGAATGGAGCGCCGCGAGGTGACGAGACTGACCGCCTCACCGCCCAGTTCTGGCTCTACGTACCGGTCGTCGAACGCCTCAACGAGGTCGTCCAGTGAGTCGCGAAACTCTGCAAACGCAGCCTCGGGGTCCGCAGCCGCGACACGCATCGGCCGCGTTTCGTGGACCTCGACGAGCCCGCGGTCTGCAAGATCGCGGGCCGTGTCGTACACTCGGGTTTTCGGAACATCCGCCCGGCGGGCGAGCTCAGGAGCCGTGAGTTCGCCGTGTTCAAGCACCGTCAGATACACCGCGAGTTCGTATTCCCCAAACTCCAGTCCCGCACCCAGTCGCTCTGTCAGCGTCCGCAGGTCCCGGTCCGTCATCGGCAGTCTACCGCACGATTCTTACGTCCACCCGGTTGAACCCTGTTGTTTCCGTCCCTGGCCCGTTCGTTTCGCCCCGTGGCTGACGACAATTTCATTCAACTCCGAATTAATTTTCGTAGCGTTTATATCCGAGGGGGCAGACCGGCTGTACGAGACTGATTCACAGACGATGACACGAGACAACACTTCACAGGCGACGCGGCGGAACATACTCAAAGGCGCAGGCGCGGTCGGGACGGCCGGACTCGCAGGACTCGCGGGCTGTTCCGGCGGGAACGGCGGCTCCGAAGGCGGCTCCGAGGAGACCTCGGGCGGTTCCGGCGACTCCGGCACTAATCCCATCGAACTGCTCCACGCCTGGTCGTCGGGCGACGGCAATGCCGCCATCGCGGCACTGATCGAGGGGTTCCAGGAGGCCCATCCGGACATCGAGTTCGCTGAGGAGCCCGTCAACGGGGCAGCTCGTGGCAACCTCGACCAAGTCGTCTCCAACCGTCTGCAGGCGAACGACCCGCCGAGCACGTTCCAGACGTGGCCCGGCAAGACCCTCGAGAAGTTCGGCGAGGCGTACGCCGACATCGAAGGGAGTGTGTGGACGGACGACCTCAAGAACAACTACCTGCCCGGCCCGAAGGCGCAGGCACAGCTCGACGGCACCTTCGTGACGGTGCCGCTGAATATCCACCGCATCAACAACCTCTTCTACAACACGCAGGTCGTCGAGGCAGCGGGCGTCGACCCCGAGTCGCTCTCGTCGCCGGCGGACGTAGTGGAGGCCTGCGAAACGATCGCAGCCGAGACGGACGCGGTGCCGTTCGCACAGCAGACCAGTGGCGCGTGGTCGACCGTCCAGCTGTGGGAGACAGTGTTCCTCGCCGAGGCTGGAATCGACGGCTACGAGGCGTTCATCTCGGGCGACGGCGACGTCGACCAGGTGCAGGCAGCCCTCGAGAACGTCGTCGCGCTGCGCGAGTACTACCCCGAGGACGCCTCCTCCATCGGCTTCACCGAGGCGAACAAGATGGTGATGGAGGGGTCGGCAGCGTTCATCCACCAGGGTGACTGGGCGGCCGGCGCCTACAGCGGCACGGACGACTTCAACTACCAGGAGGACTGGGGACAGGTCACTTACCCCGGCACGAGCGGGAGCTACCTGCTCAACATGGACTCGTTCCCGTACTTCGACAACAACCCGTCGCCAGAGGCGACGAAGACGTTCCTCAGCTACTGTGGGAGTGCCGAAGGCCAGGTCCTGTTCAACAAGGAGAAGGGCTCGATTCCGCCCCGCAAGGATGCGGACGTCTCCTCGCTCAACACGTTCCAGCAGGACCAGTTCGACGACTTCACGAACGCCGACAACCAGCCGCCGTCCATCCAGCACGGGCTGGCTGTCTCCCCAGGCGTGGCGACGAACATCGGCAGCGCGTTCAGCGGCTTCCTCGAGAGCTACGACGCGGCCGCAACCGCCGAGAAGCTCGTCAACGCGTTCAACTGACACGGCAGCTTCCACGCCCTCATGCGCAATTTCATCGACCAGCTCAGAAACCACTCGAGCGACGACGGCACGGAGTCAGTCCGGACGGACGGCGGGACGACGACATCCCGAAGCCGGCTGTTTGGCGACTCCAACCAGTCACTGCTGGAGCGTGACGTCGTGCGGTCCGCGCCGTTCTGGCTCCCGCCGTTTTTGCTCGTCGGTCTGTTCGTGTACGGAGCCATTGCGTGGAACGTTCTGCTGTCGTTCACGGACTTCACCGGCATTGGGGAACCAAACTACAGTGCGCTCGACCTCGAGAACTACATAATCGCGTTCACCGGCGGAACACCGTCGTGGTCGAATCTGGCGGTCGACCCCATCTGGAACGCCGCCCAGAACACGGTCGTCCTGATGGTTGCCTTCGCGGCCGCGTGTCTCGTGTTGGGGCTGGTGTTGGCAATCCTCGTCGACCGTGGCATCCGCTTCGAGAACACCTTCCGAACTATCTACCTGTTGCCGATGAGCCTCTCGTTTGTCGTGACGGCGAAGTTCTGGCTATATATGTATAACCCACAGACTGGGTTGATCAACATCCTCCTTGGCGCGGTCGGCATCGGGCCGGTCGGTATCATCCAAAATCCCGACCTGAAGCTCGCCGGCGTTGCGTTCGCGCTCATCTGGCAGTTCAGCGGCTACGCGATGATTGTCTATCTGGCCGCCCTCCGGACGATTCCGACGAGCCACTTCGAGGCCGCCCGTGTCGATGGTGCCTCGACGGTCCGGATGTACTGGCGAGTGATCGTCCCCCAGCTCCGGACCGCGACGGTGAGCGCACTGGTTGTCATCACGGTGTTCGCGCTGAAGGCGTTCGACTTCCTCTTCTCGATGTACGGTGGCTACCAGCCCGGCCCGTCGGCAGACATCCTCGCGACACGGATGGTACGAGAGGCGTACGCGAACCAGAACTGGGCCTACGGGTCGACCATCGCGGTCATCCTCTTCGTCCTCGCACTGGCCATCGTCGCCCCGTACATCTACTCACAGTATCAGCGGGGTGAACTGTGAGCACGTTCACCGACGGAACGGCCGACCGACTCAAGCGAATCGGCCTCTATGCGGTGCTGGTCGGGATGGCCGTGTTCTACCTGATTCCCATCGAAACCGGCCTGATGACGGCCATCACCAGTCCGGCATCGTATACCGGCAATGCACCGTTCCTGCCGCCGCTGGAGCCGATCGTCCCCGGGACGGGGACGTTCTCGCTCCAGCCGTGGGGGAACGCACTTGACGGGCTCGCCAGTGGTCTCGTCAACAGCTTCGTGCTCGTGGTTCCGGCAACGGTGCTATCGGGGCTGCTCGGCAGTATGGCGGCCTACGGGCTGACGACGGTGAACTGGCGCGGCCAGATCGGCATCTACGTGCTGTTCGTCGCGGGCATCTTCATCCCCTACCAGGCGGTGCTGGTCCCGCTCACGCAGTTCTGGTACAACGTGGTCCCCTTGCGGACGCTGTTCGTTCCGGTTGCTCAGACGCTCCCGCTCGTCCGCGAGTTCCACTGGAAGTTGGTGGCACTCATCGTGACCCACACGGCCTACGGCGTGCCCATCTGCACCCTGCTCTTCCGGGCACACTACAAGAAGCTCTCCGATGAGATGATCGAGGCCGCACGGCTCGACGGCGCCTCGGTCAGCAAGATCTACCGGCGGATCATCCTGCCGCTGTCCGTGCCGATGTTCGCCGTCGTGTTCATCTACCAGTTCACACAGGTGTGGAACGACCTGCTGTTCGCACTCACCATCGTCCAGTTCGGCGACGCGTCGGTGGTCACACAGGAGTTGGTCGGGATTGGCGTCTCACAGTCCGGGACGAACTTCCCGCTCCGGATGGCCGCCGCGCTGCTGGCGGCGCTCCCGACCCTGGTAGTTTACGTACTCTTCGGCGACAAGTTCGCGGAAGGGGTGGCAGCATGAGTCAGACGGCTCAGAGAGGTGACCGAATATGGCACAACTGACACTCGATGAGGTGACGAAGGTGTTCGACGCCGGCGGCGGCGAAGAGGTCGTTGCCGTCGATGGCGTGAACATAGAGATCGCAGACGGCGAGTTTCTCGTCCTCGTAGGCCCGTCGGGCTGTGGGAAATCGACCACACTCCGGATGATTGCTGGCCTCGAGACGGTGACAAGCGGGGAGATACGGCTCGGTGACCGGCTCATCAACGATGTCTCTCCGGCCGACCGGGATATCGCGATGGTGTTCCAGTCGTACGCGCTGTACCCCCACATGACCGTCCGCGAGAACATGAGCTTCGGGCTCGAAGAATCGACTGACATGGCCGACGAGGACATCGCCGACACCGTCGGGGCCAGCGCCGCGACGATGGGTATCGGCGACCTGCTCGATCGGAAGCCATCAGACCTGTCGGGCGGCCAGCGCCAGCGGGTCGCGCTTGGCCGGGCCATCGTCCGGGACCCCGAGGTGTTCCTGATGGATGAGCCGCTGTCGAACCTCGACGCCAAGCTACGCTCGGAGATGCGCACAGAACTCCAGCGGCTGCAAGACGAACTCGACACGACCACCGTCTACGTGACCCACGACCAGACGGAGGCGATGACGATGGGCGACCGGGTCGCCATCCTGAACGATGGGCGACTCCAGCAGGTGGGAACGCCACTGGAGTGTTACCATCAGCCGGCCAACCGGTTTGTCGCCGGCTTCATCGGCGAGCCGTCGATGAACTTCTTCGAGGTCGAACGACAGGGCACCCGGCTTGTCGCCGACCGGTTCTCGTATCCGCTAAGCGAGTCGCTCCGGGCTGAACTCGGTGATCGAACCGACCTCACGCTCGGTATCCGGCCGGAGGATATCGAGCTCGGGGCGGAGACCGATGGCAAGGATGTGTTTGAGACGGTCGTGGATGTCGTCGAACCGATGGGCAACGAGAACAACGTGTACCTTGCGTTCGACGAGCGGGCCGACGAGCCGGAGACGTTCGTCGCCACCGTCGGCGGGATGAGCCGCATCGAGGCGGGCCAGCCCGTCACGGCGCGGTTCCCCGAGGCAGCCATTCACCTGTTCGACCGCACGACCGGCGAGGCGGTCCACAACCGCGACCTGGCGGATCCGGACACAATCGAGCCTCGCCTCTAAGCTAAGGCGTTCGCGTCTTCAGCTCCAGCGCGTGGATGTCGGTCGTCATGTGTTCTTCGAGCGCGTCGTAGACGAGTTCGTGCTGCTCGACGAGCGACAGCCCCTCGAAGGCCGGCGCCGTCACCTCTGCCTGCAGGTGGTCGTCGTCGTGTTCGCCGCGGGCGCGCCGGACCGTCGCCGTCGCCCCCTCGACACGCTCTTCGATGAGTCGTTCGACCTCGGCTGGCTCCATACCCCGCCCGACGCGGCGAGCGACGAAAAGCCCGGCGGGACGGCTTTCAGGTCCACCGGTCGAGGCCCGTCTGGACGAGCGACTGCTCGATGCGCTCGAACCCCCGGTCCACTTCTTCGGAGGCGACCCCCCACTCGTCGGTGACGTACGCACGGGCCGCCTCGACATCCGGCTCGATGTCCAACTCGAGTGAGATATCCTCGTCGACATCCGGGTCGAGAAACAGCTCGCGGATGAGATCGGCGCCCTCAATGTGGGCCTCTTGCGCGTCGAGTGCCCCCCAGAGGTCACCGTGTTCGCGAACCAGCTTGACGGCCGTCTTGGGGCCGACACCGTCGATTCCGTCGTTGAAGTCCGTTCCCATCAGAATGCCCACGTCGACCAACTGCTCCCACGTGAGTCCGTGTTCCTCCAAGGTCGCCTGGAACTCCATCAGTTCGGGGTCGCCCTTCGAGGTGAGTCCACGAAGCGTGTACGGTGCCCCGAGCAGAAGCGCATCGTAGTCCTCGGTGCCGACGTAGTCGACCTGTTCGCGTCTCGCCATGTGGGCGGCCTGTGCTTCTCCCTCAGCAGGCGCCTCGACGACGGGCACATCCAGTCGAGCGAGCAGCCCACGGGTCGTCTCGTGGATAACGTCGGTAAGTCGCTGGGTGCGCGACTGGAGTCGGGCGACCCGCTCGGCGTCTGCATCTTCCGCTTTGGCCGTCTCGAGTTCCGCCTCGTAGCGCTCGCGCTGCTCGCGTCGTTCCGCGACCTCGGCTGTCTTGAGATCGGTAACGCCACCGTCGAAGACGAAGACGGGTGTGATATCGTGTTCGAAGAATTTCGGTAATCCCTGGACGACGCCGATAAGGTTCGCCACCTCCGTACCCTCCTCGGTCGTGTAGGCGTCGTCGCGGGTGAACTTCACCGTCGTCGTCAGATACCGATAGAGCCAGTTGTGCGCGTCAACGGCGACGACGCTCCCGGCTAACTCCTCGAATGGGATGTCCGAGAGGACGGCCAGTGAGCGGAGGTCGGCGTTGCCCATACAGACGAGTCGGGCGCCGGCGGCTTGAAGGATGCTACTCAGGTCAGTTGGCGCGGGTGAGCGCGTCGGTGACCTGCTCGCGGCGCTCGCGAACGACCCCGAGCGCGGCGCTGGCGTCCGCCAGCACGGGGTCGGGCACCGGGAACTGCCCATAGAGATACGAGGGGACCGCGGCGTCGTCGTCGGCGACACGCGCGGTCCGTTCTTCCACCACGTCGCCGATGTGGCGTTCCAGGGTGTCGAGCCGCCGCCAGCGCGCCTCGAGGGTGCCAAACGGTCGCTCGAGGTCGGTCACGAGATCGCTCGACTCCGCGAGCAGTGCCGACAGACGCCGCTCTGTCTCGGCCAGGTCACGCGCCTCCTCATCGAGCCGGCCGAGAAACTCGCGGCGCTCGGTCGCGGCTGCATCTGCCCGCTCTGCCAGCACCGACTGGAGGCCGGGCGTGAGGTCGCTCCCTTCTGCCAGCGCGCCGCCGGCGTCAGGACCCAGTTCCGCGCGGGCGTGCTCGGCAAGCGTCTCGTCGTAGTCCTCCTCGAAGTGGTCGACGGCCATCACCGTCTCGCGGTAGGCGTCGCGGGCGGCCGCCAGGCCGTCTGTCCCGCTGGTCACAGGACTCCTATCGGGGGGTTCGACGGCGCCGGCGGGAGTCGGCGTCGTCGACGGCGAGGGGGTCTCGGGGGTGAGCGCGCGGACCCGTCCGGCGAACCGTTCGAAGGCCGCCAGTTCTGCGGCGATGCGGTGCTGCTCTTCGTCGCAGGCGTCACGCGCGGCCGCGATATACGAAAACGCGGCGACCACACCAGCAGCCCACAGTGTGAGCACGAAGACGGCCTTCAGCAGCATCGCCGCTGTGACCGGTCCCCAGGGGGTGTTGACGAGGCCCGCACCGGTCTCGGCCACGCCCACCATGGTGGCGGGGACGCTGAGTATCATGGTAAGTTATGGCACGCGCTGCCCCACCATAACAGTTGTTGGCGCTGTGGGAGATGCTATTCAGTTCGGGGGGTCCGCCATGACCTCTCTCAGACGCTGAACTTCCACGTCTCGGCGCTCACCAGTCGGGTGGCTCGGTCCGGTCTGCGAGGAACTGCCGCTCGGCGTCGGTGAGGTTCCGGTCACGGAACCGGTCAAGTCCCGCCCGGTAGCGGCTCGGGTCGCGGTCGGCCGGCCGTTCCAAAATCAGTTCGGCGACGCCGGTCGTCCAGCCGGTGTAGCCAAACCCTGCTTTGTACAGTGCCTCGTAGGCGAACGGATTGTTGACGGCGATACGGATGCGCTCGTAGCCGCGAGCCAGCAGCCGCTCTGTAGTCTCCGCACAGAGTTGCGGGCCCAGCCCCTCGCCGCGACGGTCCTCACGGACAGTCACGTAGCGGAGCCAGGCTGCGGCCGGCTCTGTTCGGTCTTCGTTGAATGCGACGGCCGCCAGCACGCCCTCGTCAAACTCGCCATCGCCGGGCGGGCCGTCCCGGAGCACCGCCTTGCCGGTGTTCGTCATGACGAACTTGCCGGCGTAGCTGAACCGCCGCCAGTCGAGCCGGAGCTGTGGGGCCGCTCCCCCGGCAGCCGGATGCCACCCCGCCACGACGAACTCCATGCTGGATGGTTAGCCGCCAGCCGCAAACCATTATCCCCGGGCGACGACCACCCGCCGTGCACGGACACCTCGCGTCGCCGGATGTCAGGCGGTTCGACCGGTTCGCCCGGCTCTATGACCTGGCGATGCCACCAGCCGATGCGGCGACGCTCGGGCGCGGGTTTGCGTTCGCCGACCGGGATATCGAGCAGGTGCTCGATGTCGGCGGCGGCACCGGCCGGGCAGCTCGCTCGGCGGGAGAGGGTGCCGACGGGACGCTCGCCATCGTGGTCGATGCTGCGGCGGGGATGGTCAGGGAGGCAACCGCGAACGGCGCTCCCGCGCTGCTGGGTCTCGCGGAACAGCTGCCCATTGGCGACGAGACGGTCGATGCCGTCACGGTGGTCGACGCGCTTCACCACTTCGCGGACGCGGAGACGACGCTCGCCGAGGCGGCACGGGTGCTCCGGCCGGGGGGCGTGCTCGTGATTCGCGAGTTCGACCCTGCGACGCTCCGGGGGCGACTGCTCGCTGGCGCAGAGCGGGCCATCGGCTTCGGGTCGCGGTTCTACACGTCAACAGCACTGCTGGAGGCCATCCGGGCGGTGGGACTGGTCTCGTTCCGTCCGGAGACGGGCTTCGCGTACACCGTCGTCGGGCGAAAACGGCGCGACTAAGCCGACGGGCCCCCCACAGCTGGTATGCATCTCCGCCCGCGATTCGACCGCGACTGGGCGACGGGAGCGACGCTGGTCGGCGACCTGCTGTGTATCGGGCTGTTCGTGTCGCTGGGCGCGCTCCGCCACCCAGAGGCCGGGCCGCTGTACGTCCGCGTTCCGGAAATCGCGGCGCCGTTCATCCTCGGCTGGCTGGTCGTGGGCGCGTTCGTGGGCGTCTTTACCGCCAGCGAGCTCACGGGTACACGGACTGTGGCCGGCCGCGCGGCCCTCGCCTGGGTCGGCGCGACGGCTGTGGCACAGACACTCCGGGCGACGCCGTTCGTTCCTGGGGGGACCGCCCCAGCGTTCGTCGTCGTGTCATTGGTCGTCGGCGGGACGTTACTGGTCACATGGCGTGTGCTTGCGAGCCGAGCGTTCATCGGATGAGATACATACTGAGGCCGGCTGCGAGCGCTGCGATGGCTGCCAGCACACCAAATAGCGTCGCCGGCCCTGCAACCGTGAGCAGACCACCGGCGACGGCACCCCCGAGCGCGCCGACGCCGAAGACACCGAGATACGTATAGCCGTACGAGAGCCCACGGGTCCCAGCGGGCGAGTACTCGGCGACCGTCGCCTGGTAGAACGGCTGGACGGCGAACAGCGCGACGCCCATCACTGCCGAGACGACGAGCAGCGGCCCCAATCCCGTGCGTGCGACAGGGAGGTAGCCGAGTGCGAGGACACCGAGCACGGTGTAGCCGGCCGCCAGCCCCCGCTCGGCAGGGATCGCATCCGTGAGCCGGCCACCCAGATACTGGCCGGCGACACCCGCCGTGAGAAGGCCAACGTACACGTACCGGCTCGGCTCGATAGTCCGACCCGCGAGCGCGATGGGCGACAGCGAGTCGAACCGGCCCAGCAGCTCCGGGAGAAACGTCAGAAAACCGCGGTAGTAGAGCCCTGAACAGATCACGACGACGAACACGAGCACGAACGGGCCGAGCAGCAGCCGGCGAGAGCTCGTGAAAAACTCGGCGAGCGAGCCGACATCGCCACTGGCGCGCGCATTGTCGTCTGTTGCGGCCGCCGTCTCGTCGATGTCGACGCGGGCGGCGACGGCGGCAGCCAGCAGTGCGGGCACCCCGAGTAGGCCGACGGCGAGCCGCCAGTCGCCGAGGAAGAACAGCAGCAAGGCGGCCACCAGCGGACCGACGCCGATGCCGATGTTCCCCGCGATTCCGTGGTAGGCGAAGGCAGTACCCCGCTGCTGGACGCCCTTCGAGATGAGCGAGAGCCCCGCTGGATGGTAGACAGATGCCGAGATTCCCCAGATGAGCAGGCAGGCGGCGACGACCGGCAACGATGGGGCGAACGCCAGCAGGACAAACGAGCCGCCCATCCCGACCAGTGAGGCGACGATGAGTGGCCGCGAGCCGTACGCATCCGCCAGCAGGCCGCCTGGGAGTGCCCCCAGCCCGAACAGAGCGTAGCCGCCGCTGACAACCACGCCCAGTACGAACAGCGTCGTCTCGACAGTGCCGAGTCCAGGTAGCGTCGTCGCCGGAAACGTCGCCCCCCAGACACTCCCGACGGCGAGGATAGGGAGCGTCAACTCGTAGGTGTGGACGAGGCCGTGCGCGAGCATCACAAGCCCCGTAATGGCACGACCGTTTCGGTTCACGACCCCGGATGTGTCAGCTCGGGGCTTGGGTCCGTCGGTTCGACCGCGAGCCACCAGAGCCATTATGCCGGCCACGGAATCGCCGATATGGCTGAGACGCTGTTTCTCACGAGCGAGCAGACACGCGGACTCGCGGACATGCCCGAGTACGTCGAGGCGGTCCGAGAAGGGTACCGCGAGGTGGGCGGCGGTGCACCTGCCGAACCGCGCCAGAAGCTCGTCAACGGTGACCCGCCGGGATTCCTGACGAGTTATCTCGCGGTGTTACCCGAGACCGGCGCGATGGGTGGGTACACGTACGCAGCCGGCTTCGGTGCGGCTGATGCCCACTTCTTTCTGCCGCTGTTCGACGCCGAAAGCGGCGAGCCGCTGGCGCTGCTGGACGGCGCGGCGATGAACCCGTACAAGACGGGCGCAGCCGGCGGCGTCGCAGCCGACGCGCTCGCTCGCCCGGACGCCGAAACGGCTGCCATCATTGGGTCGGGCACGCAGGCGCGTGGTCAGTTGCGCGCGCTCGCAGCCGTTCGTGACCTTACCACAGTGAACGTCTACTCCACGACGAAGGCCAACCGCGAGTCGTTCGCCGCCGAGATGAACGAGGAGCTGGAGGCGGCCGTCGGTGCCGTCGCCTCCTCGGACGCCGCCGTTGAAGGGGCCGATATCGTGGTGACAGCGACGAACGCGACAGAGCCGGTGTTCGACGGCGACGTCCTCGAACCGGGCACTCACGTCACGGCAATGGGCCAGTATGACCCCTCGGCCCGCGAACTCGACGCCGACACCGTCGCGCGGGCCAAGTACGTCCCCGACTTGCGTGCGCGTGCCTTCTCTGACTCGGGGGAGTTTCTGCAGGCCCGCGAGGAAGGAGCAATCGATGACGACCACGTCCACGCGGAACTGGGCGAGGTGGTCGCCGGCGAGGCACCCGGTCGCGAAAATCGCGAGGAGATCACCATGTTTGACTCCGGCGGTACGGGTGTCGAAACGGTCGCCGCGGGATATATGCTCTACGAGCGGGCGCGGGCCGAGGGGCTCGGCAGTACAATCGAGTTCGCACCGGCAAGTGAGGCACTCCGATAGCGACCAGCGCCGACCCCGGGGCAAGGGGTCGGCGCGGCCCACGCATGGGGATTGTGGGGGAGCCCCCCACGTCAGGTTCGGAGCCCCCGCTGGGCAAAAATCTAGCCTGAAGCGCAGTTCTGTTCGACAACCGAGAGGTCAGAGGTACGGTGCGAGGCCGAGCGCCTCGACCAGCGGGACGCCGGCGATAGCTGCACCGATGATGTATCCGCCGATGGCACCGCCATTCAGCAGTGGAAGGCCGGCGTGAGCCCGCCCGCGGACCACGAACCGCATCAGGACGAGCAGGCCGACCAACGTCCCCGCGGCGGCCGTCAGTGCCGGAAGTGGTACGCCGGCGACGGCAGCCGGCAACGACAGGAAGTGGGCGGCACTCGCCACGAGGACCGTCGGCATCACCGCGTCACCGAGGCCGATGAAGAAGGCGTCGCGGTCGGTGGCGGCCTCCGTCGAATCGCCCGCAGTAGCGTCCGTCGTGGCGTCGTCGCCATCGGTCGCTTCTGGGGCGTCAGTACCGGTCATCTCGTCGCGTTCCTGGCCGTCGTCGTCAAGGAACGAGTACGACAGTGACAGCGGTACGACCAGCAGGACCGGCACTTTGAGATCCATGACGCCGGAGGCGAGGTCGAGCATGTGCTCGGTGCCGTAGACGGAGACGGCATCGTAGACGGCGAGTACGACCAGCAGCACCACCGCGGGCAACAGGCCGAACGAAATACCGAACAGCCCGGCGGCGCCGCCACCCATCACGACGCCTGCGGCGTCGATGACGTACCACTCCGGGTGAATGAGCAGCGCCGCCGCCAGGCCAAGGGCGGCACCGGCCGCCAGGACGGAGATACCCGCGACGGTGACGACCGGCAGGACGACGGAGAACACGTAGTAGCTGATGACGGTCGCGCTGAACGCCACCAGCGCACGGACGAGCCCTTCGACGTTCAGTTTGAATGCGGCCAGCATCCCCGCCGTCGCGACGAGGATACCGACGATGTACACGAGGCTGTTAGTCGGGTCGTCGGTCTGTCCTTCGGGGACCGCCTGGTAACCGGCGGCGTCGAACGGCGCGACCAGCGCGAGCGCGCTGACCTGCACGAGGACGAACAGGCCGACGATAGCCCCGACCGCAAGCGCGGTCCGGTTCATATGGCCACGTCGCGGTCACGTGGTAAGGCGGTTGCGCTCGCCGGCCGCGCGGACGGCGAAGTAAAGTGAACCCGGCCCCCACCGGCGGACGTGATACGCAACCTCGCCGCGGATGTCGGCGGGTTCACGAGCAACGCTTTCCTCGTCGCCGGCGACGACCCGGACGCGCGGACCGTTCTCGTCGATCCTGGCAACGAGTTCGATGTCGTCTCCCGCGTCGAGGCAGCTATAGACGGCCTCGATGCCGTCGTACTCACACATACCCACGCGGATCACATCGGCAACGTCGACGCCGTCGTTGAGGCGTTCGATGTCGATGTCTGGGGGTACAACCCCGACCATCCGCTCGTCGACCACGCCCTCGCGGATGAGGAAGATACCCGACTCGGCGGCCACGACTACCGGGTACTCCACACCCCTGGCCACAAAGACGATCACGTCTGTCTGATTCGCGGAGACGGGGCCGTCGTGTTCGCAGGTGATCTCGTGTTTGCGGACGGCGGCTTCGGCCGGACCGACCTGGAAGAGGGCGACCGCGCACGGCTCATCGACAGCATCGAACGGCTGCTGGCGTCGACAGACGAGCGGCTGCAAGAGCTCCACGCCGGCCACGGCCCGAGCGTGCACCGAGACGCCCGCGAGCACGTCGAACTGGCGCTCCGGGCTGCTCGCACCTACTGAGCAGCCACAGTCGTCAGCCGCTCGTATGCAGGGGCGTACGCCGTCGCGATGGCATCGGGGTCTTCCTGTTCCGCCTGTGAAAGCGCCGGCAGTTCGACCGTCGCGGCCGGCTCCACAAGTTCGAGCACGTTGTCGACCCGCTCCTCGAGGCGGCCCTCCCGGGCGCTTCCAGAGGCGACCTCGCAAGCCTTCAGGTAGCGGTCGCCATCGAACACACGGCAGCGGCGCGGCTCCACGACGGCGACGGCATCCGCGACGATATCGGGATGCGGACGGGCGATGTCGGCATACGACTCGATGACGGCCCGGTCGCGGGCGGTCGCCTCAGCGATAACCCGCTCGGTGGCTGGAGCGTGAAGCTGTGCCATCAGGTCGTTGAACGCCGGCAGTGATTCGACCGCATGGGCGTCCGCGAGCGGCAGCGACTCGCTGACGGACGCCGGCACCTCAACGGTGTCGTTGCGGACGAACTCCGTGTCGTCGCCGGTCCACACGCGGTCACAGACGAACTGGCGGCCATCACGGCCAAGCAGGCCAGCGCCGCGGCCGGGGGTCGGGAGCCACAGCCGGTGGACCGGATTGATCTCTTCGGGGGCTACCTCCCCGGGCGAGGCGGCTGCAAGGCGCTTCGCATCCTTCCCATAGAGGCGGCCGTCTGCGACGGCCCGGCGGTAGTCATCGTGGTCGAACCAGTAGTCGTTGCCTGCCCGGGGCTTGTAGCCCCGGGCCGACCGCTCGCGACAGAGCCCCGCAGAGAAGGTCGTTTTGCCGGCGTCGACACGGTCGCTACCGGCGACGAGCAGCCTCATCGGTCGTCCCGCAGTCCGTAGAAGCCTGGTTCGTCATCGCGGTCGGGTTCCGCGAAGCAGAACTGCTCTGCATGGTCAAGCATCCACGGCACCGCCCAGTCGAGCAGAATCGCCTCTGTCTCGGCATCGAGGTCCTCGTCAGGGTCGACACCCTGTAGCAGTCGGGCAATCTCGTAGACAGTGTACATCTGGTCGGCCTCGAGCACCTCGGGTGGCTCGCGAAACTCGAACGGACGCAGATCGTCGAAGGCGGCTTTTGATCGTGGCATGTCCGCGCTTGCAGCGACCAGCCCCTAAACGCACCGGGCGAGCCCGCGGCTACCCGCGGTGAAAAACGGAGAAGACGGACCGTTACTCGAACAGCTCCGTGACCGTCTCGAACTCCTCTTCGGCCTTCTCCCAGTTCACGACGTCGAAGAATGCGTCGATGAACGAGCCGCGATCCGGGCCGTAATCGTAGTAGTAGGAGTGTTCCCACACGTCCAGCGCGAGGATGGGGTGGCTCCCCCACAGCGCGCCTTGGTCGTGCTTGTCGACGGGGACGTTCCGGAGCTGTTTCGCGACGGGGTCGTAGACGAGCAGCGCCCAGCCACCCGCAGCGGACGCGGCCGCCTCGAACTCGCCTTTCCAGCCCTCGTAGGAGCCGAAGTCTTCCTCGATGCGCTCGGCCAGTGCGCCCGACGGCTCACCGCCGCCGTTCGGCGACATGTTCTCCCAGAACAGCGTGTGGAGATAGTGGCCACAGCCGTTGTGGGTGACGTTGCGCATCGCCGCGGCCGACGAGCCAAACTCGCCGGCATCACGGTTCTCGGCGAGCGTCTCCTCGGCGCTGTCGAGGCCGTTCACGTACCCCTGATGATGGGTGTCGTGGTGCCACGTCAACACCTGCTCGCTGATTGACGGTTCGAGGGCGTCGTAGTCGTACGGAAGCGGGTCGAGCTCGGGGTGTGAACGTTCACTCATGGGTCTAACCTCCGTGCGAACGAACACGTGCGTCGGTTAAAAGGATTGAGGAGTATACCCGCACTTCCGGTACTCGATTTATGTACAAATGCCGATAGGACTACTCGTCAGGGTCCTCACCACGGGCGCGCTTGAACATTGCCAGCGCCTGCTCACGCCGCTCACTGTGGTCGACAATCGGGGCCGGATAGTCGGGTGCCGCGGATGTCCGTGCTGTGTCATCGAGTTCGTGCCACGAATGAATCGTCTCTGGGTTGACGCCGCGAAGCTCGGGGACATACTCGCGGATGTACTTTGCGTTTGGGTCGTAGCGCTCGCCCTGTGTCATCGGATTGAAAATCCGGAAGTACGGCTGGGCATCGGTCCCGGTGGAGGCGGCCCACTGCCAGCCGCCGTTATCGCTGGCGGTGTTGTGGTCGACCAGGTGATCGCGGAAGTGAGCGTAGCCGTGCCGCCAGTCTGCCAACAGGTCTTTCGTGAGAAACGAGGCGACGATCATCCGCACGCGATTGTGCATCCACGCTTCCGCCCGCAGTTGGCGCATCCCCGCGTCGACGATGGGATAGCCCGTCTCGCCACGCTTCCACGCCTCGATCTCCGTGGGGTCGTCGTGCCAGTCGATGCCTTCCTCGTACGTCTTGTAGTTCTCCGTCACCACCTCTGGGTTGAAATGGAGGACGTGAGCGTAGAACTCCCGCCAAGCGAGTTCGCCCTGGAACGCCTCGACGGACTCGGCCGCCGTCTCATCGGGCGCGTCAGCAGCGGCCTGCTCGGTCGCAGCGTACACTTCCCGAGGGCCAATAGTTCCCCACCGAAGGTGCGGCGAGAGCCGTGAGGTGGCGTCTACGGCAGGGTCGTCACGTGTCTCATCGTACTCGTAAATCGGCCCGTCGACGAACGTCTCCAGTCGCTCCTCTGCCGCCTGATGGGAGGCGGCCGGCAGGTCGGCCTTCGGCTCCTCGAAGCCCAATTCCTTGAGCGTCGGCAGCGGTTCGCCTGGCGCGTCGACAACCGTCTCCGGCGGCGCGTGGGGCGTCTCTTTCTCCCGGTCGCGCCACTTTTTCCAGAAGTATGTGTAGACAGAGTATGGATCGCCGGCATTCGTGGTGATAGAGCCGGGTTCGTGGTGGAGCGCGTCCTCATGGCTCCGGACATCTACGCCCGCATCCTCAAGGGTCGCGGTGACGGCGCGGTCCCGCTCGCGGGCCAACCCCGAGTGGTCGATATTGTAGTGGACCGTCGCGACATCGTGGGTGGTCGCCAGGTCGGCCAGTACGCGGGCTGGGTCACCGTGGGCGACGTGAAGGTCACCGCCCCGCTCGCGGTACTGCTCTCTGAGTGCCGCCAGCGCCTCAAGCATGAAGGCGACACGAGGTGGCGACCCGTGTGCGAGCACCGTTTCGTCGAAAATGAAGACCGGCAACACCGGGTCGTCGGCCGCCGCGAGACCCACATTGTCCGTGGCCCGGAGGTCGCTCCGGTGCCAGTGTATGTTCATACTGGACAATGGGCCGCCGTCGTCGTATATCTACTCCCTCCGGCGGGGACACCAACATCTCTAACACCCGCGACCCGTTCGACCAGATATGGATGCGTTCGACCTCAGTGGACGGACGGCGGTGGTGACTGGCGGCTCTCGCGGCATCGGCCGAGCGATAGCCCACGGACTGGCGGCGGCCGGCGCGGACGTCGCACCGCTGGCCCGCTCACGCGATGACGTAGCCGCCGTCGCTGACGAGGTGCGCGAGCGCGGCGCTGCCTCCACGGTGACGACCTGTGACGTGAGCGACGAGGACGACGTCCGAGCGGCCTTCGCGGAGGTCCGGCAGGCGCTCGGGCCGCTCGACATCGTGGTGAACAACGCGGGCGTCAACCCCGATGCCGCGCTGGGGCCACCGGAGGCTGTCGACAGCGACGACTTCGACTTCGTGACGGATGTGAACCTTGCGGGCGCGTTCGCCTGCGCGCGGGTCGCTGCCGAGGACCTTCACGACCGGGGCGGGAGTCTCGTCAACGTCGCCTCCGTCGGTGGGTTGGTTGGGCTGCCGCGCCAGCACCCCTACGTCGCCTCGAAACACGGGCTCGTCGGCCTGACGAAGTCGATGGCGCTTGACTGGGCACCAGACGTCCGCGTGAATTGCGTCGCCCCGGGGTACGTCGCGACGGACCTCACAGAGGGGTTGACCGAAAATGAGGAACTCGCAGCATCGATCCGTGAGCGGACGCCGCTGGATCGGTTTGCCGACCCCGAAGAGGTCGCCGGCCCCGTCGTCTTCCTGGCGAGCGATGCTGCCAGCTACGTCACCGGCGCGACGCTCACGGCCGACGGCGGCTGGACGGCCCGGTAGTCGAACAACGTTAACCGTCGGTCGGGATAGCTTTACAACGGCTGGCCCGCAGACCCGGATATGAGCGACGAACCAGTCATCGTCGACGTCGAAGACGGAATCGCCACTCTGACTCTGAACCGCCCGGACAGCCGCAACGCACTGGCCCGCGAGATGTCCGAGGCCATCATCGACGCCGTCGATTCGCTGGAGGGTCGCGACGACGTACGCTGTCTCGTCGTGACGGGCCAGGAAGGCACCTTCTGTGCCGGCGGTGACGTCACCGCGATGACCGAGCGGCTGGCAGGCGATGTCCCACTACACGAGGCGGTGCGCAACATCCAGCAGGTCACCTCGCGGGCTATCCGCCGGGTCTACGAGTTCCACCGGCCGACGGTGGCGAAGGTAGACGGCGTGGCGTTCGGCGCCGGCGCCAACCTCGCGGTCGCGTGTGACATCGTCCTCGCCAGCGAGCGGGCGCGCATCTCGTTCGGGTTCCGGCAGGTTGGACTGGCGGTCGACTCGGGCACCTCGTACCTCCTGCCGCGCATCGTCGGCGAAAGCGTCGCCAAGGAGCTCGTCTACACAGGCGAGCTCGTGGAGCCGGCACGGGCCGAGGAACTGGGCCTGTTCAACCACGTCTACGAGGAGTTCGAGACGGAGGCGGACGCCTTCGTCGAGAGCATCGCATCGGGGCCGTCGGTCGCCCTGGCGACCTCGAAGCGGCTCATCGAGCAGGGATTCTCCTCGGACCTGAAGCAGGCACAGGATGACGAGGCAGCCGCACAGGCGGCCGTCTTCGAGACGCACGACCACGAGGAGGGCGCGACGGCGTTCATGGAGAGTCGGGACCCAGAGTTCACCGGCGAGTAACCCAACCCGGGCCTCGATGCCGATACCACCGGAAACCGGCTAACGACGTTCGCAGCTCGCCGGAAACTATTTTACATCGTAATCCGACGTTCCCCTATGACGTTCAAGACCGACGGGGCCCACGACGCGGTCCGCCGTGCGGTGCGAGAGTTCGGCGAAGAGGAGATTCGGCCGGTCGCGAAAGAGCACGACGAGAACAAGGAGTATCCGCTCGAGCTCCGCAAGAAAGCCGCAGAGTACGACTTCGTCGCTCCCTCCATCCCCGAAGAGTACGGCGGCGCGGGGATGGACCCCATCTCGCGATCCATCGTTACCGAAGAGCTGTGGCGTGCTGACCCCGGCATCGGGAGTGCCATCGGCTCGGCCGGCTTCGGTTCGTCGATGATTCTGGAGTACGGCGACGAGTGGATGAAAGAGGAGTGGCTGCCGCGCATCACGGCCGGCGAGTCGGCCTCCTTCTCGGCCATCTCCGAACCGGCTCACGGCTCGAATGTCGCCGGGATGGAGACGACCGCCGAGAAGGACGGCGACGAGTGGGTTATCGACGGCAACAAGACCTGGATCACGAACGGCACTGTCGCGGACGTGGGTGTGCTGATGGCAAAGACCAGCCCCGGTGAGGGCCACCGCGGCATCACCGCCTTCCTCGTCCCCGCCGACCGTGATGGGTTCGTCCCGACGAAAATCGACAACAAACTCGGAATCCGGGCGTCTGACCTGGCGGAGATTCAGCTCAACGGCGTCCGCGTCCCTGAAGAGAACGTCATCGGCGAGGTAGACAAGGGATTCTACCAGCTGATGGAGTTCTTCGCGGCCGGCCGGACGAGCGTCGCAGCCCAGGCAGTCGGCGCCGCACAGGGTGCCCTCGACGCTGCCCGCGAATACGCCGGCGAGCGCGAGCAGTTCGGCCAGAAGATCAGCGAGTTCCAAGCAGTGAGCCACAAGGTCGCCGACATGGCGACGCAGGTCGAGGCCGCGCGGTCGCTCACCTACCGAGCCGCCAGCCACGTTGCCGAAAGTAAGGACGACGAAGCGGTGAAGCTGGCCTCGATGGCGAAGCTGTTCGCCTCCGAGATGTCTGTCGATGTTGCGGACGACGCCATCCAGGTCCACGGCGGTGCGGGCTACGTCACCGACCACCCGGTCGAGCGGTTCTTCCGGGATGCCCGCATCACCAAGATCTACGAGGGAACCTCGGAAATCCAGAAGAACATCATTTCCGACCGCCTGCTGTGAGCCCGATAGACCACGCGGCGTGGACCGACGCCCAGTCGTCGGTGACGGTCGACGTGGACGGTCACGACGTCGAGATGGCCTACTACGAGGCCGGCCCGACAGACGCGGATCCACTCGTGTTCCTCCACGGCGTACCGACGTGGGGCTACCTCTGGCGTCGGGTGGCGCCTGCATTCACCGACGAGTACCGGGTCGTTGTTCCGGATCTCGTCGGGTACGGCAACAGCGAGAACGGTGAAGGGTTCGACCGGTCGATTCGGGCCCAAGAGCAGGCACTTGCCGGTCTGCTGTCGGCACTCGATATCGAGACCTGTTCACTCGTCGCGCACGATATCGGCGGCGGCGTCGCGCTGCGGTTCGCTGCCCACCAGCCCGAACGGGTTGATCAGCTGGTCTGCTCGAACGTCGTCTGTTACGACTCCTGGCCGGTAGATTTCATCGTCGAGACGGGGCTACCGAAGACGGCCCAGCTCTCCGACGAGGAGCTAGACGGCCAGCTCGACTTCGCGTTCGCAGACGGGGCCTACGGCGAGGCCGACCCCGAGTTCGTCGCGGGAATGAAGTATCCATGGCTGGAGCGGGACGGCGGGAAGGTCGCGCTCGCGCGGGCGGCCGTCTCGACGAACACCAACCACACGATGGAGATTCCCTACGACGACATCACCGCCGACCTCCTGTGTCTGTGGGCAGAGGATGACCAGATGCAGCCGATTCAATACGGCGAGCAGCTGGCCGAGGACGTGGGCGGCGAGGTGATCCGGCTCAACGAGGCGTTCCACTGGGTGCCCGAGGACCGCGGCGAAGGCTACCGCGAGGAACTGCAGTCGTTCCTCGCCGGCTAACCGAAACCAACACATAATGCCGGGGTGAGAACCGCGCATGGACGACGACGCCCCCGACTGGGAATTCAAAGAGCGCGACGTACTCGTGTTGCGGGAACTGTCGCGTGACCCACAGCTGTCCTCGCGTGACCTCGCACGCATCCTTGAGGAGAAGCACGGCATCGAGGTGAGCCACGTCACCGTCAGCGAGTCAATCCGGGGGATGCGCGAACACGGCGTCTTCCGCGAGGCGGTCATCCCCAACGAGGAGTACTTTGTCTTCGGACTGTTCGAGTTCAAGTTCAATACGGAGAACTTCGAGTCCGGCTGGCGGGACGCGATGGAGTACATCCGCGAGTCGCCCAACACGCTGTTTTACTTCCTCTCTGACGGCGAGTACCAGTGGAAATCGGTGATGATGTTTCCCACCCGGTCGGCCGAGTCCCGCTGGATTCACGAGTGTTACAAAAACCACGGCGACGTCATCGACAACATTCGCAACAGCGTCGTGCACAACGTGCTGAAGTTCCGGACGGACCCGGAGATACTGGCGACGCTCCACGACGACGCGTAGCTACTCGTCGACGAAGTCGTCGAGGTGTGCCTGCCCGGCCGACCTATCGGGTTGTTGCAGCGACTCGCGGCGGTCCTGCGAGAGAGACGCGCGTTGCCATACGTCGGGCACCGCTATCGCCTCGTGGGCCCGGTCGTGCAGGCGGGCGAACCGCTCCCGGGCCTCGCTTGCCCGCCGCTCGTAGTCGACAACCGGGCGGGGATACGTGTCCCCAAGCGTGATATCTGCCTCCTCAAGGACGGCAAGCGGTGCTTTCTCCGGTCGGGGGAGGTGCGCGTCCGGGAGGGCGGCAAGTTCGGGCACGTACTCGCGGATGAATGTGCCGTCAGAATCGTACTCGCGGGCCTGCTTCGCAGGGTCGTACACTCGGACGGGGTGGACGCCGACGACCCCGGCCTGTGACTGCCACTGCGTGTGGTTGATGCCCGGGTCAGCGTCGATGAGGTGATGATAGAAGAAATCCGCGCCGTACTGCCACGGCTCGCGAAGGACGTACGTGAGGATGCTTGCGCACATCGCGCGCATCCGGAAGTTGATGAATCCCGTCTCGACGAGCGCGCGCATCGCGGCGTCGACCATCGGGAACCCAGTCTGGCCCGCCTGCCATGCAGCGAGCAGGTCCGGGTCGTGGTCGGCCCGGTAGAGCCCGCGGAAAACGGGATTGACTGCGTCGTCAGTCCAGCCGGGCCAGTCGGCGAGCTTCTGCTTGTAGTGGCGATTCCAGAACAGCCGCGATTCGTACATCTCGCGGCCGCGACAGGCGGGAGCTGCCTGCAACCGACTGTACACCTCGCGGACGGAGAGACAGCCGAATTTCAGATACGCGGAGAGCCGCGAGCAGCCCTCCTCGGCGGCCGCTGGCGGCGCGACCGATGTCGGGTAGTCAGCAATCTGGTCGAGAAAGGCGTCGAGCCGCTCGAGTGCTGCCGAACGACCCCCCGACGGGACGGCTGTCTTCGTCGGGGTCGTGTCATATCGCTCTTCTATCTCGGCGATTGTGGTGTCGTCGGCCAGCGGGTTTCCGGGGAGGTCACTTGGTTCCGGTCGGGGTGGCGTCTCCATCCACGCGGTCGCCTGCTCGCGCCAGCCGTCTCGCGTGTCACCCTCACGGACGATTCCGTCGTCGCCGAATGCCGTTACCTCGGGCCACTGGAACACGGTCTCGTCGCGAGCCCGCCCGTAGCGGGCCGTTACGTCCCGGTTGACGTAGAGGGCGTCGTGCGTCTCAAGCAGTGTCGCCAGTCGCTCCTGCGGATCGCCACAAAGGAGCGTCAGGTCCGACCCCAGGGCGCGATACTGTGCACGGAGATCCGCCAGCGACTCGTGGAGGAAGCGGAGTCGCGCGTCACAGGCGGCACCGTCATCGTAAAAGTGCGGGTCGAAGCAGAACACCGGCACGGGGTCGCCGTCGTCCGCGGCCGCTGCAAGCGCGGCGTTATCGACAGTCCGCAAATCGGACCGGTGCCAGACGAGCACGTCCACGGGTATCGTACGGGCGCTCGGTCAAAAAGCCCAGCGCGGTTGACCGTCTCCCACCCCTTCAGGGGTTGGCGTTCGCTCGCTATGTGTCAGTCCTCGACGGCACTGGCCGCGCGGACGAGCGTCCGCTCGTCGAACGCCTCGCCGACGAGCTGGAGGCCGACGGGCCCCTCCTCGGTGTCGCCTGCTGGTACCGACAGTGCGGGGAGGTTAGCGAGATTCACCGGTGTCGTGTTCGCGTCTGCAAGATACATCTTCAGCGGATCGTCCAGACTCTCGCCCAGCCGGAATGGGGTGACGGGCATCGTTGGCGAGGCGAGGACATCGGCCCGCTCGAACGCCTCGGCGAAGTCGCGGCGAATCCACGCGCGGGCGTCTTGCGCCTTTTCGTAGTACTTGTCGTGGTAGCCCGCCGACAGCGCGTAGGTGCCGAGCAGGATGCGCCGCTTCACCTCCTCGCCGAAGCCGGCGTCGCGAGCAGCCGCGAACGTCTCGTTCCAGTCCCCCTCGTGCCCGCCAGACTGTCCGTAGCGGACGCCGTCGAACCGCGCCAGGTTCGAAGACGCCTCACCCATCGCGATAACGTAGTACGCCTGGACAGCCGTCTCGACGGAGGGGAGCGACACTTCGACCGTCTCGGCGCCCTGCGCCCGTAGTGTCGCCAGTGCGGCTTCGAACTGGTCCACCACGGCATCATCGGCTCCCTCGACCAGTTGGGATGGGATACCGATCGTGAGGCCGTCGACATCGCCGTCCGCGGCGTCAGCGTAGGTCGTCTCGTCGGGGGCACGGGTTGTGGCGTCTCGTTCGTCGGGCCCGGCGATGACCTCCAGTAGCTCGGCCGCCTCTTCGACGGTCGGGGCAAGCGGGCCGATCTGCTCAAGCGAGTTGGCGTATGCAACAAGCCCGTACCGCGAGACCAGCCCGTAAGTTGGTTTGATGCCGACGACACCACAGAACGCGGCAGGACAGCGCACAGAACCGCCGGTATCAGATCCGAGCGCGAGGTCCGCCTCGCCGGCTGCGACCGCCGCCGCCGACCCGCCCGAGGAGCCCCCCGGCACCCGGTCTGGCGCAGCCGGGTTGTCTGTCGGGCCGAATGCTGATGTCTCCGTGGTCGTCCCCATCCCGAACTCGTCCATGTTCGTCTTGCCGACGATGGTCGCGCCGGCAGTCTTCAGCCGCTCGACCACTGTCGCGTCGTAGGGCGGGACGTAGTCGGCGAGCATCTCTGAGCCGCAGGTTGTAGCAACCCCCTCCGTGGAGATGTTGTCCTTGATGGCGACCGTCTGGCCGGACAGGGGACCCTCTTCAGTCGAGGGAATCTCTTCGCGGGTGATGAACGCGTTTAAATCCGAACTCATTACGACACCTTTGGGCCTTTGAAGTAGCCGTCCTCCGTTTCAGGGGCGTTCGCGAGCGCCTCTTCCTGGGTGAGCCCCTCGCGCACCTCGTCAGGACGGAACACGTTGTCGAGGTCCGTCTCGGCCTCAACCTCGGGTACCTCGTCGAGCGCCTCAAAGTACGAGAGGATATCGTCGAACTGCTCGGCGAACCGTTCAACTTCTGTCTCGTCGAGGTCGACGCGCGCCAACGACGCGATGCGTTCGACCTCCTCGTGGTTGACCATACCGACCGGTCCGCGGCAAGCGGGCTAAGGGTTTCGAAGCCGCAAGAGGGGGCAAAGGACTGATACGCCCGTGAATTTAAGTTGCTCGGTCTCCTATTATTGGATGTATTGGTCGGTTTTACCACCGTCGCCGTCCCCCGGAACCCCAACATGTCAGATACGAACGTGAGACGCTTCCAGCGGACCCGAGACGAGGAGGAACGAGACGAGGAGCGCCAGCAGGGCGAAGAACTCGAGTGTCCCGAATGTAGTGGGTCGCTCGCGACGGACACGGAACACGGCGAAACGGTCTGTGAGGACTGTGGGCTCGTCATCGAGGAAGACGAAATCGACCGCGGGCCGGAGTGGCGCGCGTTCGACTCTGCCGAGAAAGACGAGAAATCCCGCGTCGGCGCTCCCACCACCCAGATGATGCACGACAAGGGGCTGTCGACGAATATCGGCTGGCAGGACAAAGACGCCTACGGCAAGTCTCTGTCCAACCGCCAGCGGCAGAAGATGCAGCGGCTGCGGACGTGGAACGAGCGGTTCCGCACCCGTGACTCCAAGGAGCGCAATCTCAAGCAGGCCCTCGGCGAGATCGACCGGATGGCCTCCGCGCTCGGCCTCCCGGACAATGTCCGCGAGACGTCCAGCGTCATCTACCGGCGGGCGCTCAATGAGAACCTCCTGCCGGGTCGCTCCATCGAGGGGGTAGCGACGGCGAGCCTGTACGCGGCCGCCCGGCAGGCCGGCACGCCGCGCTCGCTCGACGAGATTACGCAGGTCTCTCGCGTCGAGAAAGACGAAATCGCGCGGACGTACCGGTATGTCGTTCGGGAACTCGGCCTGGAGGTCGCACCCGCCGACCCCGAAAGCTACGTCCCCCGGTTCGCATCCGACCTCGATCTCTCGGACGAGGCCGAGCGTCGGGCACGCCAGCTGCTCAAGAGCGCGAAAGAGCAGGGCATCCACTCTGGGAAGTCGCCGGTCGGCCTCGCGGCGGCGGCAGTCTACGCCGCGTCGCTCCTGACGAACGAGAAGGTAACCCAGTCGGACGTGAGCGAGGTGGCCAACATCTCGGAGGTCACCATCCGCAACCGCTACCACGAACTGCTGGAAGCCGAGGACGGTATCACCACCTGAGGACAGCGACGTTTTCTGTGCGACGGCCGTAGACCACCTGTGGTCCGGAGCTACGAGTACGTCTGTCCCGAGTGTGGTAACGCCGTCGTGCGGGAGTACCGCGTCCCGAGCGTGGTCCGGACCTGTGAGGAAGGCTGCGGGTTCGACCACTACATCCGGGCGGATTTGCTGGAGAAAGTCGAGTCCGTCCCCGAGTCTGCCCGACCCGACGACTGGGACGACCTCGACAACGCCGAACGGGTGTACGTCGCACTCCGCGAGGGCGTGGTCTCGCTGCCTGACCTGCAGTGACCGGGCGTATCTGAGTGCGGGCGAGAACACCCCGCGCTCAAGGACGAACCTGCATCGCCGTCGTCAATTGGATACCCGAAGCGTGTTGGTTCCGTTCCTGTAGTGGAAACCTTCGCCCATCAGGGTAGGAAGGATGTCAAGTGGGCCGGCCCCGAGGGGTCGGTGTGGAGACGACCCGCCACTTCGTCGCGACGATATACGTCGTCGCCGACGGCGCGACCCTGCTGCACGAACACGACCGCCTGGAGATGTGGCTCCCTCCCGGCGGCCACATCGACCGTGACGAACTCCCCCACGAGGCCGCTCTCCGGGAGTGTTACGAGGAGACAGGTCTCGAGCCAGAACTCATCGCGCCAACAGACGATCTCGAGAGCGAGACGGCCCGGTCACTCCCGCAGCCACAGCAGTTCCTGCTGGAAGACATCAACGTCTACGGCGACGAGGTCGGCCACCAGCACGTCGACTTCGTCTTCTACGGCCGAGCTGAGAGCCGCGAGGTGGCCCCCGCAGGCGATGACGAGGCCCCCCCGGCAGCATGGGAGTGGTTCGACGCGGATGCCCTGCGCGCCCGGGCGGACGAACTGCCGGCAGACGTGGTCGAGGTCGGGCTGACAGCCATCGAGACGGTCGAACGCTAAAGCGCTGCGCGTAGCGCCCGGGCCACTCGCCGGGTCACGCCGCCGCCGAACTGCCGCAGCGAGATGCGCCACGGCGTCCGCTTGCCGACGACCGAGGTACGACCCTCGCGTATCGCCTCAAGGATGGCCCCGGCTGTCCGGTCGGTCGCGCCAATCTCCGTGACAGCCTGGCCGACCATCTCCGCGATATGGGCGTCCGAGCCGGCCGTCATCGGGAGGTTACGGGCAGCGGCAAACCGTTCTGCCGTCCGGTTAGAGCGGCCAGTAAACAGCCGCGAATTGTACACCTCGATAGCGTCGGCGCCGGCCAGTTCCGCCTCGGAGACGTGCGGGGCGACGCCGTGGCGCGACCGCTGGAACGGGTGAGGGACAACGGCGATTCCGCCCTGTGCGCGGATACGGTCGAGTGTCTCTCCGAACGGAAGTCCCGCCGGGACGAGTTCCTCAACGCCGAGCGCGAGGACGTGCCCCGCCTCGCTGGTCACCTCCATCCCGGGAATGCCAACGAGGCCGTAGTCGGAGGCGCGCTCGGCGGCTGCAAGGCTGGCGTCGATTTCGTCGTGGTCTGTGACTGCCAGCGCGTCGAGCCCCACAGCCTCTGCCTGCGCGAGCAGCATGTCGACCGGGTCGCGTCCATCGTATGACAGCGATGAGTGACAGTGGAGCTCGGCCCGGAGCACAGCGAAGAGTGGGGCGGCGCCATAAAAAGCCCGCCGGTCACCGAAGGCAGCGCCCCCCGTCGTGTGGGCACGGTCGTGGACATGGCAAGCGTTTTCTCCGGTGCCGATGGACACCAGCACGAATGCCGCTCGCGCCGTCAGACCGCGAACTCGTCGCCGAGGAGCTCGGTCGTCAGCCCACCGATGCGGAGGAGGCACTGTTCGAGAACCTCTGGAGTGAACACTGCGCGTACCGCTCCTCGCGCCCGCTGCTGTCGGCGTTCACCTCCGAGAGCGACGATGTCGTCGTCGGGCCGGGCGACGACGCAGCCGTCGTCGCGCTCGATGACGCGACTTACCTCACACTGGGCGTCGAAAGCCACAATCATCCATCCTACGTCGACCCGTTCGACGGCGCAGCGACCGGCGTCGGCGGCATCGTCCGCGATACGATGTCGATGGGCGCGTACCCGATTGCACTGGCCGATTCGCTGTATTTCGGCGACTTCGACCGCGAACACTCTCGCTACCTCTTCGAGGGTGTCGTCGAGGGCATCAGCCACTACGGGAACTGTATCGGCGTCCCCACGGTCACCGGCAGCGTCGCCTTTCACGACGGCTACGAGGGCAATCCGCTCGTCAACGTCGCCTGCATCGGGCTGACGGACGCCGACCGGCTCGTCACTGCCGAGGCGACGACACCGGGGAACAAACTCGTCCTCGTGGGCAACGCAACTGGTCGCGACGGGCTCGGCGGCGCCTCCTTCGCCAGCGAGGACCTCGCGGAGGACGCCGAGACGGAGGACCGGCCGGCGGTGCAGGTGGGCGACCCGTACGCCGAGAAGCTACTCATCGAGGCAAACGAACGACTCGTCGATGAGGACCTGATCCGTGCAGCCCGCGATTTGGGCGCAGCGGGATTAGGTGGCGCCTCCTCGGAACTGGTCGCGAAGGGTGGGCTCGGCGCCCGTATCACCCTCGAGCAGGTCCACCAGCGAGAGCCGAACATGAATGCGCTGGAGATCCTGCTTGCAGAGTCACAGGAGCGGATGTGCTACGAGGTGCGGCCAGAGGATGTCCCGGCCGTCCGCGAGATTGCAGACCGGTTCGACTTGGGGTCGTCGGTCATCGGCGAGGTGACGGACGGGAACTACGTCTGCACCTTCGACGGAGAGACGGTCGTGGACGCACCCGCGGAGTTCCTGGCGGACGGCGCACCGATGAACAATCTCGATCGGGCCGAACCGACACCCCAGTCCCGCAATCTCCCGACCCCGACGCCCGACCTTGCGACAGCCTTCGAGACGGTCGTTGGCCACCCAAATACCGCCTCGAAACGGTGGGTCTACCGGCAGTACGACCACGAGGTGGGCAACCGGACGGCGAAGCGGCCAGGCGACGATGCCGCCCTGTTGGCGGTCCGCGAGGCAGAGACAGGCGTAGCGATCTCGGCAGGCGCGGATCCGAACTGGACGGACGCTGCACCCTACGATGGTGCCCGCGCGGTCGCGCTGGAGAACGCGACAAACCTCGCGGCTGTTGGCGCGACGCCGCTCGCGGCCGTCGACTGTCTCAACGGCGGCAACCCCGAGAAGCCCGACGTATACGGCGGGTTTGCGGCCGTCGTCGATGGGCTGGCCGACATGTGTCGCTCGCTGGCCACACCGGTCGTTGGCGGCAACGTCTCGCTGTACAACGACTCGGCGGCTGGCCCGGTCGCGCCGACGCCGACACTGGCCGTCGTCGGAACCAGCGAGACATACGACGCGCCCGGGACTGCGCTCGACGGCGGCGGCCGACTCCTCTTTATCGGCGACCCGTCGGCGGCGCTGGGCGGCAGTCAGTATCTCGCCAGTCACGGCGGAACCGATGCGTTCCCGACGCTTCCCGACGACCCACTGTCGGTCGTTGAGGCGGTAGCGACGGTCGCTGGTCAGGGAACGACGACCGCCGTCCACGACGTGAGTCACGGTGGCCTCGCAGCGACGCTCGCCGAGATGGTGACTGACAGTGTCGGCGCGTCGGTGACGCTCGACGGTGAGGGGCGCCCGGCAGAACGGCTCTTCGCTGAGCGGCCGGGCCGGGTTGTCGTTGAGACGACCGATCCCGAGGCAGTCCGGGCGGCCGTCGGCGATGTCGCGCCGGTGGTCGATCTCGGCACCTCCGATGGTTCGGGTGAACTCACCGTCTCGATTGACGAGACGACCCTCGCTTACGATGCCAACGAGATTGCCGACCTGCGTGCCGTGATCGACCGGGAACTGTCGTAGCTACAACTCCACGGATTCACCGGCCTCCGCCTCGCGGGCTGCCGCGAGCACGTGTCGGCCGGTTGCGGCGTCCAGCACTGCCGTGCCGACGCTCTTCACGAGCACTATCTCCTCAGGGCCGACACGGGGCTCGCCGCCGGCGACCGCCGTCGAGAAGGGAGTCAGTTCGACGTGGTCGGTTCCAAGAAGGTCACCTGTTTCGGCGGCCTCGTCGGGAACGTCGGCGTACGGGCGGGCTGCACGCTCGACGACGGCCGGTGGCAGTTCCTGTGTCTCGGCCGTGTAAGCGCCGACGGCGACGACGAGTGTCCCGTCGGTGAGCGCCCCGGGCGGGAACGTCGGCTCGGTCGCCGTCGTCGCCGTAACGACGACGTCCGCTTCCGCTACGGCTTCGCCGGGGGCGTTCACGGACCGAGCTGGGATTCCGCGGGTCTGCAGGTCACGGGCGCAGACGTGTCGGGAGTCACTGGGGGAGTATATGCGGACGGTATCGACTTCGACGGCCGCGTCGATGGCGCGCGTCTGCCAGCGCGCTTGAGCACCGGCCCCGATGACACCCACCTCAACCGGTGGCTCAGCCAGTCGCTCGACGGCAAGACCGCCGATGCAGCCGGTCCGGGCGTTGGTGATGCGGTCGCCCGCGAGCAGCGCCGTTGGGTCGCCCGTCCGGGCGTCGGTCAACAGGATTTGCGCATGGACGCTGGGTCGCTCGGGTGGGTTGTCCGGGTGGACGCTGGCGAGCTTCGTCGCGTACGTCTCGTCGCCGTGGAGATACGCGGGCATCGTGAGGGCGGTGCCAAGTGGGTCGTCGCCGTCGAGCCCGGCCCCGACGGGGAAGTGGGGGCGGTCGGGTCGCTCCACCGCGCCGCGGCCCTGCCGCTCGAAGGCATCGGCGATCACCGGCAGAAGCTCCGACAGGTCAAGGAGGTCGCTCACGTCGGCGTCGGAACAGACGAGCATACGCCGACGACGCCCTGAGGGGTGATGAACCTGATTGCGGAAGTGCGATGAGAACGTCCCGTTCTTTACCCCGGGGAGGCTGTCACGCGAGCAGCAGGGGGACGGCGAAGACGACGAGCAGGCCGACCAGCGCGACGGCCGCGCCGATGGCGACCTCGCGGCCGGTGTAGTCGGACTGCGGGGCCGTGGTGCGCTCGGCGGTGTCATCGTGTGGGTGATGCTCGTGGTCGTCGTGATCTGCGGTCATGTCCGAGCGTTCGGGCCGGCCCACTTCGCCGTTGCGGTTCGGGCGTCGAAACCGTCAAACGGGGCCGCTGGCTACCTCGGGGCATCGAATGACACTCACGAAACGCATCATTCCGTGTATCGACGTCGACATCGACGAAGACGGCGAGGCGGCCGTCTTCACGGGGGTGAATTTCGAAGATCTCGAGTACACCGGCGACCCCGTGGAGATGGCGAAGAAGTACAACGATGCGGGCGCAGACGAGTTCGTCTTTCTCGATATCACCGCCAGTGCGGAGGGTCGCGAGACGATGCTTGAGACGGTCTCTGCGGTGGCCGACGAGGTGTTCATCCCGCTGACGGTGGGGGGCGGCATCCGCACCCGGGAGGACATCAAGGAGACACTCCGGGCGGGGGCGGACAAGGTGTCAATCAACTCGGGGGCAATCGCCCGGCCGGAACTCGTGAATGAGGGCGCCCGCGCGTTCGGCTCGCAGTGTATCGTCATCTCGGTGGATGCCCGCCGCCGGTTCGATGAGGCGGGCGAACACTACGTCGAGGTAGACGGAGAGTCCTGCTGGTTCGAGTGTACGGTCAAGGGCGGCCGCGAAGGGACCGACCTCGATGTCATCGAGTGGGCACGCGAGGCCGAGCAGCGGGGTGCAGGCGAGCTGTTCGTGAACAGTATCGACGCCGACGGGACAAAAGAGGGGTACGACATCCCGCTCACCAGGGCTGTCTGCGAGAGCGTCTCGACGCCGGTTATCGCCTCCTCAGGCTGTGGCGGCCCCGAGGACATGTACGAGGTGTTCACAGAGGCGGGCGCGGACGCGGGGCTCGCGGCTTCGATTTTCCACTTCAACGAGTTCGGCATCGGCGAGGTAAAGCGGTATCTCGATGAGCGGGGCGTCCCCGTCAGGCTGTAGGTGATACGGAGCGAGCGAACGCCCACCTCTTCAGGGGTGAGCGGATATCACACGCGTCAGGCGGCCGCCTCGAAGGCGTCACGGAACGCGGTCGACTTCGCGCGCACCTCGGCGGCAGCGGCCTCTAGCGCGTCAAGCGGGGCGGTTCCTTCCTCCGTCTTCACTGTCAGGATGGGATCCGTCTGGCCTCCCGACTGTTCGGGGTTCATGTCGTAGGTGGCGGCGGTGACCCCCTCCGTCTCCAGCAGCGCACTTTTGAGTACATTCATGAACGTGTGGTCCTCGCCAGCGATCTCGATGGCGAGTTCCGTCTCCTCGTTCTCGATGACCCGCAGGTCCATGTATACGGGACGGAGACGCCCGCGCAAGTAGCTTACGAACCCCTCGCAGGCTACGACGGCTGTGCGAGCGGGCCCGGGTATTTACGCCGGTAGCCCAGGTCCGCATCCAGGCTAACATCGCTAAACCGCTGGCGGTGGAGTTAAGACGCGTCCGGCGCCAGGTGCGCCCGTATGAACGTCGATGACATCTCCCGGGTCGCCGTACTCGGCGCGGGGAACATGGGCCACGGAATCACCGAAGTCGTCGCACTGGCCGGCTACGACGTGACGATGCGCGACATCGAGCAGGAACTCGTGGACGACGGGTACGAGTCGATCGAGTGGTCACTCGAGAAGCTCGCCGAGAAAGACCGGCTCGACGAGTCTCCCGAGGCCATCCTCGACCGCATCGAGACCGAGGTTGATCTCGAGACGGCCGTCGACGATGCCGATCTCGTCATCGAGGCGGCGCCCGAGAAGATGGATATCAAGAAGGACATTTTCTCGGATCTCGACGCGTTTACGCCCGACCACGCGATTCTCGCCTCGAATACCTCCTCGCTGTCTATCACCGAAATCGCAACCGCGACCGACCGTCCCGACCAGGTCGTCGGGATGCATTTCTTCAATCCGCCGGTGAAGATGGACCTAGTCGAGGTCATCTACGGCGAGCAGACCAGCGACGAGACGGCCGAGGCAGCCTACGAGTTCGTCAACGCCATCGACAAGACGCCAATCTACGTGCAGAAAGATATCAACGGCTTCGTCGTCAACAGCGTACTCGGCCCATTCGGCGACGAGGCCGGCTGGATGGTCTCCGAGGGCGTCGCCACAATCGAGGAGGTCGACGCCGCGATGGTCCACCGGCGCGGCTACCCGATGGGGCCGTTCGAGCTGGGCGACCTCACCGGCATCGATATCGGCTATCACGTGCGCAAAGAGGCCGGCAAGGACGTGCCGCCAATCGTCGAAGAGAAAGTCGAGGCCGAAGAGCTGGGCCAGAAGACCGGCAAGGGCTATTACGACTACGAGGACGGCGACGGGCCGACCTACGAGGCTGGCCAGGGCGAAGATGTCGACACGCTCCGCATCGAGGCACGCATCATCAACGAGGCGGCGAAGCTCATCGGTGACGACGTCGCCACCGCCGACGCCATCGACACGGGCATGAAGCTCGGCGCCGGCTTCCCCGAGGGCCCCTGTCGCCGTGCAGACAAGATTGGGCTCGACGTCGTGTTAGAGAAGCTGGAATCGCTGTACGACGAGTACGGCCACGAGCGGTACGAACCCTCCGACCACCTCCGTGACCTGGTCGAGGCGGGCCACACCGGCGAGGACGCCGGTCGTGGCTTCTACGAGTACGGCGACTCCGGTGAGCGCCACTACTCGACCATCGAGTACGACCTCTCCGAGGACGGGCTGCTCGCGGTCACGCTCGACCGGCCGGAGCGGCTGAATGCGCTCAACCAGGATCTGATGGACGAGGTGGTTCACCTGCTCGACACCGTCGACACGGACGATGTGCGAGCGGTCACCTTCGAGGGGACCGGTGACCGGGCGTTCTCGGCGGGCGCAGACATCACCGGCTTCTCCGGCATCGAGCCCCACGAGAATGAGCCGACGGAGTTCTTCCAGGCGGTCGCGGAGTACCCGCGGCCGACGCTGGCGAAGATCGACGGCTTCTGTCTCGGCGGTGGTCACGAACTCGCACTCGCGTGTGACCTTCGGATCGCCACGGAGAACTCGGAATTCGGCTTCCCGGAAATCGATCTCGGGCTGATACCGGGCGGTGGGGGCACACAGCGGACGATCCGGATGCTCTCAGACGCCCGTGCGAAGGAACTCGTGTTCCGGGGGAACCGTATCGACGCCGAGACCGCCGAAGACTGGGGCCTCATCAACCGGGCCGTCCCCGCTGATGAGTTCGAGGCCACTGTCGAGGAGTTCCTCGATGACCTGCTCACCGGGCCGCCGGTCGCCCTCCGGAAGGCCAAACGGGTGATGAACCGCGGGCGCGATCAGGACATCGACGCCGGCCTCGAGCTGGAGGCACAGGCGTTCGGCCACCTGCTCGGCACCGAAGACATGCAGGAAGGTGCGGCCGCGTTCATGGAGGATCGCGAGCCGGAGTTCGAGGGGCGATGAGCACAGACGCCGCCTACGAGCGGCTGAGCGCCGAACTCGAGCGGCACGACCTGCTGGCGTGGCTCGACATCACCCCTGTCTCGTTCGAGCGCGGTCGCGTTGTGTTCGACGTGCCGTTCGACGAGAAGTTCGCCAACATCGCCTCTGGGACCGTCCACGGCGGCATCACAGCGACGGTCATCGACACGGCCTCGGGGTTCGCCCTCCGGACGACGTTCGACTCGCCGACGGAGGCCAACCTCACGACGACGGACCTCAACACCCGGTACGTTCGGCCGGCGACAGACGACATCCGTGTGGAGGCCGAGGTGGTGCGTGCGGGGCAGAGCATGGGCGTCACGGAGTGTGAAGTGACCAGTGTGCACGAAGGCGAACGGAAGGTGGTCGCGACGGGCGGCACCACCTACCGGCTGTTCCGCGAGGCAGCCGGCGACCGCCATCCGACAGGGGAGTCGGGCGTGGAGGGACGCCCATGAGCGACTCGTACTTCGAGTCGGTGGAGATAGGGACGACCGACGAGACAGGCGGGCGCACGATCACCGAAGCCGATGTGGTGAATTTCGCCGGCGTCTCTGGCGACTTCAACCACATCCACACGGACGACGTCCGAATGGCCGACTCGTCGTTCGGGGAGCGCATCGCCCATGGGATGCTCGTCCTGTCGATGGCGACAGGGCTGTTGTGGCAGAACCGGTCGCCAGAAGAGCGGGATGCAGTGGTCGCGTTCTACGGCATCGACGAACTCCGATTTCGTGCGCCGGCGTTCATCGGCGACCGGATCAGCGTCGAGACAGAGGTGCTCGAGAAACAGCGCAAGCCCGACTCCGCGGGAACTGGGACTGTCCGGTACGGGCTCGATGTCGTGAAGCCGGACGGCACCGTCGTCATCTCCTGTGAGACGGTGTCGCTGCTGGAGTGACTACTCGTAGGCCAGCTGCATTATCCACTGACTGAACCGGTCGGCGTTAGCGTTCACTTCTTCGTCGCCGACAAACGGCGACAGCATGTCGCCGGCCATCAGCAGGGAGAAGTCGAGATCTTCGGCGTTCACAACCGGCTCGATGAGATAGGTGTTGTGACCCTCGTAGACGGTTTCCTCGCGCTCGACGTACCCCTTCTCTTCCAGCGACTCGATAATACGGCTCCCTTTCCGAGAGTCGATGTCCATCTCTTTCCAGAAGTCGCTCTGGTGGATACCGCCCTCACGGGTGATGAGGTCGAGCCCGCGGGCTTCCTCGTCGGTGAGTTCCTCGGCCATATGTGAACTGGGCGGGTTACGCGGTTAAATCCTGCCGTCTACCGCGCGTCGACCGGCTCGAACGGCGTCTCGCAAGGATGGCCGTCGGCGAACTGCCAGGCGTGCTCGTCGCCAAGCCGCACGAGCGAGGCCGACCGCGTTCCGAACCCATCGCCGTGGACACAAACGCCGTACTCGTGGTCGCCCAGCAACTCGCCTGCTGTCTCCAGCCAATCGGCGGCGCTGGCAGCCTCAACGGCCGTCAGTGCGTCGAGCAGCCGCCGGTCGTTGCGCGCCTGCCGGCGGCCTCGGTCGTCACCATCGCCGGGGATGAAGAACGTCTCCGTGCGCTGTGGGTCGGCCGCGTCTGTCGGACCGGATCGCTCGCCACACCAGCCCGTGTTGCCGACAACGTACACGCCCGGCGCGAGCTCGCTCACCGCCAGCGTGCCGTCGTGCTCGATGACGAGCGCCCGCTCGCTGTCGGCCAGGACGAGCTGGAACGGCTCGTAGCGGCGTCGAGACAGTTCCTCGCGCACGAACGCGAGGGCCGCATCGGCGGTGGGGTGGTTGAGCGTCTCACGGACAAGCAGGCCACGCGACCGGTCACCCACCGGGACGTCGCGGGTCCACCGGTTCGTTACGGCTGCGAACACGCCGGCGTCATTGTAGCCGAGCCACGTCCCGCCGGCTTCTTCGTCGCGTGGCGCGACGACCAGCGGCTCCTCGCCGCGGACAGCCGGCGGGGAGGCCGGCCGGTCGTACGACTCGTCGCGGTTGGCCGCGACCGCGAGGTGGTCGTCGAACCGGCGCCACGCGAAGGTGAGCGTGCACACAGGCAGCGGTAGCGGGCCCGCCAACAAAACGGTGGCTACCCGTCTTCGAACAGCGCGCGAACCGCCGCTCGGTCGACAGTGCCCGAAGCTGTTCGCGGCAGCGCGTCGACGGCTCGCCACGACCGGGGACACTTGAAGCCGGCGAGCCGGTCGCGGGCGAACGCCTCGAGTTGCTCCATCTCGTCCGCATCAACGCCGGTGACGGCCGCCGCGACTCGCTGGCCGTACCGGTCGTCGGGAAGCCCAACGACGAACGCGTCGGTCACGTCGGGATACTCGCGGAGCACTGTGGCTACCTCGCCGGGGTCGACGTTTTCACCGCCGGTGACGATGCGGTCGTCCAGGCGATTGAGCACCCATAGCCGGCCCTGCTCGTCGCGATAGCCGGCGTCGCCGGTGTGGAATCCGCCGGAGCCGAAGGCAGCCTCCGTCGCTTCGGGGTCATCGTAGTAGCCCGGCGTCACCGTTGCGCCGTCGACGCGGATCTCGCCCGTCTCACCGGCCGGGAGTTCAGCTCCTGTGTCGTCGACGACGGTCACCTCGGTAAACACGAGCGGATGGCCGACGCTACCGGGGGCCACGTCGGCGTCTGCCGGCCGGGCGGTCGCAACCTGCGAGGCCGTCTCCGTCATCCCGTAGCTGGGGCAGACCGGGACATCTGCCGCGCGGGCTTGCTCGACGAGCCGCTCAGGGGTCGCCGCACCGCCTGTGAGCACGAACCGGAGGTCCGCGAGCGTCCCCGTGTCGACCGCCAGTAGATCACGCAGCATCGTCGGCACGACTGACGTGCAGGTGGCGTCGTGAGTAGCCATCTCCGCGAGTGCTTGCTCCGGGTCGAAGCTTCCCGGCGCCGCGAGCACGACGGCTGTCCCGTACAGCACCGACCGGTAGACGGGCGCGAGCCCGCCCATGTGGTACATCGGGAGCGGGCAGTACCAGCGGTCGTCGGGGAGAACGCCGAGCCGCCACGACGAGGCCGCAGCACTGGCCGCGAGGTTTCGCATCGTCAGCCGAACCAGCTTCGGGTCGCCGGTCGTCCCCGAGGTGGAAAGCAGGAGCTGTGTTTGCTCGGGAGCCCACGAGCAGAGCTCGAACGGTTCGGGGTCGACTTGGGCCAGATCACGGGCGCCCGCGGTCGGGGGATCGAGCGAGACGACCCCGTCTGTCGCGGCCGTCGCAACAGCCTCTGTCTCCGCCTCGCAGACCAGCCGGTCCACGTCCGCCCGTGCGAGTGCCTGCTCCACCTCGCGCTCGGTAAGCCGAGCGTTCACCGGCACGAGGACGGCGCCGACGCGGGCAGCCGCGTGGACGAGGTCGACGAACGCCGGCCGAGTGCGCGCAAGAACCCCGAGGTGATCATCGACGCCGACACCCAGCGCGGCCAGCCGGCCCGCGAGTTTCTCGACGCGCTCGTCAAGCCGGCCGTAGTCGGTCGTCTCGCCCGAACGGGCGTCGATCAGTGCCGGCCGGGTCGGCGTTGCCTGCGCGCGGAGAGCCAGCCAGTCACGCATAGTCCGCCGGTGAGGTCGCCGGGGCATTTCCTTCTTGCTGTGGGACCCGGGCGCGCCCCTCGACGACCGGTGCCGGGTCGTGTCGAGTACCGGCCACCCGGTCACCGGTCGCGAGCCCACAGGGCGCCACGTCTGGGAGTGCAGCCGCCACGTGGACGGCTGCCGCCCGGGCGAGAGGACCATCGACTGTCGTCGTCACCACTGGGTCGACGCCAGCGTCCCGGGCGAGTACCGCTGCTTCGAGCGCGACATCGGGTCCGCCCATCGCCATCGGCTTCAGGACGACGGC
The DNA here is from genome assembly GCF_042216475.1 of Halosegnis sp. Lineage (NCBI taxonomy): Archaea > Methanobacteriati > Methanobacteriota > Halobacteria > Halobacteriales > Natronomonadaceae > Halosegnis > Halosegnis sp. The sequence continues at coordinate 21,057 of NZ_JBDGTV010000012.1, read as the reverse complement.
ATCGGCCGCGCCTGTCGTCAGCACCGTCTCGAGGTCGTGCTCGTAGAGGCCCTCGTCGATTGCAACGCCCACGGGCCCGTCGCGCAGCGTTGCGTGGCCCGCGAGGTCCTCGGCCGCAAGCGGCTGTTCGACGTATGCCACGTCGAGGCTCGCGAGCGCATCGAATGCCTCCGTGGCTGTCTCGCGATCCCAGGCGCCATTGGCGTCGAGCCGTAGCCGGACATCGGGATGTCGGTCGCGAACCGTCCGTACCCGCTCGAGATCGGCCCGAAGCGACCGGGCACCGATCTTCAGTTTCACTGTCTCGAACCCGTCGGCGACGGCCACCCCCACCTGCTCGGCGGTCTTTGCGGGGGCTCCATCGCCGACGGTTGCGTTGACCGGCACGGACGCTACCCGCTCGTCGCGGCCAAGGTGTTGATACAGTGGCCGGCCAGCTTCACTCGCAGCGGCGTCAAGCAGCGCGAGGACGACGCCGTGGCGGGCAGCCGGCGGCAACGAGTCGAGGCCGTCAGGATCGGGCGCGTCCGGCAACTCCTCAAGTGCGCGGCGACACGCCGACAGCGACTCGGTCCAGCCCGCCAGGGGACAAGCCTCTCCGAGGCCGGAAGCCGGCGCCTGGACGGTGACGAGGAAGCCACGCCGCTCGTCGATGTCGCCGGCAGCTGTCGCGAGCGGCGTGGCGAGCGGCAGTGTGAACGGCTCGATGTTCATACGACCGCCAGCCCCGCCGCGAAGAGAACACTGTGGGCGAACAGCAGGCGACCGGCCGTCTCGAGGGCGGGGTTCAGCGCCGCGCCGGACGTTTCTGTCAATACTGTGCGCGCGAGTGACGCCGCGAGCGGCAGCGTCACCAGCGGAAGGAGTACGGCCACTCCGTAACCCGTCGCCGCGAACACAAGCGGTACTACATACGCCATCCCAAGCAGGAGGAGGAACTCGATCCGCGAGCCTGTGTAGCCAAGGAGGACCGCCAGCGTTCGCTTGCCGGCGGCAGCGTCCGTCTCGCGGTCGCGCACGTTGTTCACGACGAGGATACACGTCGAGAGGCCAGCAGCGGGCAGCGCCGCGACGACGGCCGCCGGCGGGACGAAGGCGAGGGGGGCAGGCAGCGGTGGGATCCCTGCGACCCCCGCAACAGCCTGTACGTAGTAGGTACCTGTGACGGCGACCAGTCCAAAGAAAATGAACACGAATAGATCACCCAGTCCCCGGTAGCCGTACGGCGCCGGTCCCCCAGTGTAGGCGATGCCGGCCGCAACCGACGAAAGTCCGATCACGAGGATAGCTGGCCCGCCGACCCAGACGAGATATGTCCCCAGCAGTATCGCGAGCCCGAACGTCGCGTACATCGCCCGCTTGACACGGGCGGGTTCGATGAGTCCGCCCGCGGTGACCCGCGTGAACCCCTCGCGGTCGGGGGTATCTGCGCCGCGGATAGCGTCGTAGTAATCGTTGGCGAAATTGGTGCCGACTTGCAGGAGCAGTGCGCCGATGAGCGCGGCGAGCGCCGGCAGCGGCGCGAACACGTCCGTGCCAACGGCCAGCCCTGTCCCGACGACGACCGGGGCGGCGCCGGCGGGGAGCGTCTGTGGCCGCGCGGCCATCAGCCAGGCGCGGCGCCGTGAGACGGGCTGCTGCTCGCTCATTGGACGATATTGGTGAGGGAGCGACTAAGCGGCTGTGGTTGGCGAACGGATACCCCGTATCCAGGGCACGATGGGTCAGTTACGCGGTCGATTGCCGGGCGCGATGGCGGCTGGAGTCGGCCGTGGCGGCCGCACTCGCCCACGGGCCTCGTGAGACGATACAGGTGAGTGGTGAGTCTTGTAAAAGCGGAGCAGTGTAGCGACGCCGCTCAGAACGTGGGCAGGTTCTCTAGTTCGTCGGGGTTCTCCGCGTTCTCGAAGGCGTGGCGCGCGATAACGCGCTTGTGGACCTCGTCGGCTCCGTCGACGATACGGAACGCCCGTACCGACTCCATGAAGTCCGCCAGCGGCAGCTTCTTCGAGATACCGGAGCCGCCGGTACACTGGACGGCGAGGTCGACGGCCTCTTGAGTGGTGTTGGCGGCGAACACCTTGCTCATGGAGACGGGGATGCGCGCCTCGCGGTCGGAGGCAATCTCGCGGGCGGCATGACGCACCATCGTCCGGACGGCGTGGAGCTTCGTCTCCATCTCAGCGATGTCGAACCGCTGGGACTGCTTTTCTGACAGCTGGGAGTCGAACGCCTCGCGGTCGCACATGTAGGCTTTGGCGACGTTGAGCGCACGGGTCGCCATCCCGGTGTAGCGCATGCAGTGGGTGAGCCGAGCCGGGGAGAGCCGCTCCTGCGCATGGGTGAACCCTTCGTTGAGTTCGCCCAGCAGATTCTCCTCCGGGATGCGGACGTCATTGTATTGGATTTCGGCGTGGCTGCTGTGGACGACCGAGGGCCCGAAGTGTGGCGTCGGCTCGACTACCTCGACGCCCGGCGTATCGGCGTCGACGAGGAACAGCGACGTCCCGTTGTACGGGTGGGCATCAGTATCCGTCCGAGCCATCACGATGAGGAAGTCCGCCTCGTCACCCTGCGTCGTCCACCACTTGTGGCCGTTGATGACCCACTCGTCGCCGTCCTTCTCGGCGCGGGTCTTCATCATCTTGGGGTCGGAGCCGGCGCCAGCCCGGGGCTCCGTCATCGAGAAGCCAGAGGAGATATCGCCAGCGACCAGCGGCTCGAGGTACTCTTCTTTCTGCCAGTCCGTCCCCACCAGCTCGATCGTGTGCATGTTCCCTTCGTCGGGGGCGTCGACCCGCATTGCCGTCGCGCCCAGCAGGGACCGGCCGGCCTCCTCGAACAGCGGAAGCACGTCGTCGAAGTCGTAGCCGCCACCGCCGTGCTCCTCGTCGATCTGCGGGCAGTAGATGCCGCGCTCGCGGGCCTCATCGCGCAAATCCTCGATGACCGACTCCGGAACCGGTCCGTTGCCGAGATACTCCCGCTCGGTCGGGATAACCCGTTCGTCCATGAACTCGCGTGCCTCCGCCGCCAACTCTTTCGCCTGCTCCGAGTCGTGGTACTCCATACCCATCCGTTCGCGCACACCATTGTAAAACAATCGACCGGGTGGTGCGCCGATTGCACGCGCGAACCCCCAACTATTCGTACCCCGAGTGGTAAGCACGGCTAACAATGTTAGGGGTCGCAGCATGACGGGCGACGAGAGCTACTTCCGTCGCATCGTCGACAAGGAGCGGCTGGCGGAGTATCTCGCGGCCGAACTCGGGTCTGCAGACGAGTACGAGGTCCGGCATCACCAGGAGGGCCACTCCAACGAGACACTGTTCGTCACGTGGGGCGACGAGGAGCTGGTGATTCGGCGGCCGCCGCCGGGCGAAACAGCCGAGAAGGCCCACGACGTGCTCCGTGAGTATCGCGTCGTCGACGCGCTCCAGGGGACGGACGTGCGCGTGCCGGAGACGATACTCGCCTGTGACGACCACGACGTACTCGGCTCGGACTTCTACGTGATGGTGCGCGAGGACGGAGACGTGCTCCGCGACGACGAACCCGAGCGGTTCGCCACGCCCGAGCGGCGCGAACGCGTCGGCTACGAACTCGCCGAGAACCTCGCGCGTATCCACGCCGTCGACTACGAGGCCGTCGGACTGGAGCACGGCGACTTCGGCTATCCGCCCGGCTTCACCGAACGGCAAGTCGAGCGCTGGTCGGAACAGATAACATGGGCGATGGAGGTGACCGCTGACGAGCGGGAGGTGTCGGAGCTGTACGAGGTGATGGAGTGGCTCCAGACGAACGTTCCCGAGGACCCGCCGGCGACGCTCGTCCACGGCGACTACAAGCTCGACAACGTGATGTACGGCCCCGGCGACGAGCCTGAAATCGTCGCCGTGATGGACTGGGAGATGTCGACGCTCGGCGACCCGTTCACGGACCTCGGGTGGATGCTCTCCTACTGGTGGGACGAGAAAGACCCCGCTCCGCCCTCGGCCACCGACACGCTCTCGTCGACGTTCATGACCCGCGAGGGGTACCCGACCCGGCGAGAACTGGTCGCCCGTTACGAGGAGTTAACGGGGTTCTCCTACGACAACGATCGGTTCTACCGGACGCTGGCGGTATACAAGCTGGCGGCCCTCGGTGAGATGTTCTTCCGGCGCTATCTCGAGGGGAACAGCGACGATCCGATGTATCCAAAGATGCGCAAAGGCGTCCCAGCGCTCGCCGAGCGTGCGCTCCGCATCATCGACGGCGAGGAGCCGCTGTAAGCCCACTCTGGCAACGGTCGCCTTTGCTGGTTGGCTAAATCTGGCTGGAATGCGTGACGCGGGCCGCACGTCCGTCGCGTCTCCTTCTCCCCGCGTCGATGCCGGGCATGTCGTTGTGCTGTGAGCCCCGGCGCACTTTGTCGGAGGTGTCGAGGCACACGCACACCGGTGCTGCCGGGAGGGGAACCTTTTCTACGCGGCTTGCAGAGCATCACGCATGCGCGTTGCAGCCTTTAGCGAACTCATCGGACCGCCGGACGGTGTCGAGCTACTCGAACAGGACAATCCCACGGCTGGTCCCGGCGAGGCAGTCATCGATGTCAAGGCGTGCTCGCTGAACCGCCACGACCTCTGGATTCTGCAGGGCCACTCTGCGATGATCGAGGGAGATGAACTGCCCTTTGTGTCTGGGCTGGACCCCGCAGGCGTCGTGCGCGAGGCTCCCGCGGACGCTCGAGTCAGCGAAGGCGACCGGATACTGCTGTGTGCGAACCAGACCTGTGGGACCTGTGACCGGTGTCGGGAGGGCCCAGAGAACCACTGTGAGTCGTTCTCGCTGTACCACGGCGGCTTCGCAGAGCAGGCAGCCGTGACCGCCGACCGGCTGATTCCGATTCCGGACAGCCTCTCGTTCGCGGAAGCGACAGCGCTGCCGACGGCGTATCTCACCGCCTGGCACATGCTCCAAAAGGCGGACATAACGGCCGGTGACCGGGTATTCATTCCGGGTGCGACAGGTGGCGTCGGGCTGGCCGGCGTCCAGCTCGCGGACGTGCTGGGGGCCACGAGCGTCGGGACGACAACCTCGGAGTCGAAGGCCGACCGACTCGGCGAGTTCGCCGACGAAGTAGTGGTGGGCCGTGAGCCCGAACAGCTCGTGGCTGCGGCGGGCGAATCAAGTGCCGACGCCGCCCTCAACCACCTCTCGGGAGAGTTCACGAACGTCTGCGGGCGCGTACTCCGGACCGGCGGCCGGCAGGTGGTCTGCGGACGGACGGCCGGCGAGTCGCTCGACCAGCTGTCGGCGCCGTTCTTCCTCTCGCAACAGGAGATCCTCGGGAGCACGATGGGCACCCAGCCGGAGCTGGAGCGGCTCGTCGAACTCGCTGCTGCGGGGACCTTCGACCCGATCGTCGACCGTACATATCCGCTTGCAGAGACCGGCACAGCGTTCGCCGATATGGAGACGCGGGACGCATTCGGGAAGCTCGTCATTACCCCGTAACCGTTTACGGGACCGCCCTACAGGGGGGTGTATGGACACAGTCGCGGCACTGTCGCGGCTTCTCTTGCTCGTGGGGGCAGCTATCTCGGTGGCGACGCTCGTCGTGCTCGCGCGGCCGGCTGGCGGCTGGGGGCGACGGCTCCGGCGCCGACTCCTGCTGGGCGTTCCGTGGGGGACACTCCTGACAGTCGGGCTGGTCGTCGGCTTCTACCTCTTCGTCCAGGGGGGAGTCGACCGCTGGTACGCGCCGGTCGTCATTCCGTTTCGCGCGTGGTCGTACTTTTACCCGCTGGGTATGCTCACGGCGGGGCTGGCCCATTCCGGACCGGCCCACCTGACAGGGAACGTGCTCGGGACGCTCGTCTTCGGCTCGCTGGCGGAGTACGCCTGGAGTCACTTCCCGACGGCCCAGGGCGAACAATCGTTCACCGCCGCGCGAACGAACCCGTTCGTGCGCCTGTTCGCGGTGCCGGCGGCGGCCGTCGTGCTCGCCGTCCTCACGGGCGCGTTCGCACTCGGGCCTGTCGTCGGGTTCTCGGGCGTCGTATTCGCGCTCGCGGGCGTGGCCGTCGTCCGCTATCCAGTTACCGCGGTGGTGCTGCTCGCGGCTGGAGACCTCGTCGGCCTCGTCTACCGATCGCTGCGAACACCGGTCATCGAGGCGTCGGGGTCGGTCGGGTATTCGACCCCGTGGTGGGCCGACATCGCGATTCAGGGCCATGCGTTGGGCGTGCTCGCGGGCTTTCTGCTCGGCATCGTCCTGTTCCGTGCGCGTGACGAGCTTCCGTCGCCTGCCCGCGTCTGGCTCGGCGTCGCCGCCTACGCCGTCTCGCAGGGACTGTGGGCGGTCTATCTCTTCGAGGGTGGCGATAGCTTCGTGCTCTACCGGGCAGCAGGGTTGGGTCTGGTGTTGCTGCTGGCGGCGCTCGTGTCGGCAGCCGCCGGGGCGTCCCCGCGTGCACTGATTGCCCGCATCGACCTCTCGCGGCGGGAGGCGGCCGTCGGCTTGCTTGCCTGTGTGCTGCTGGCGCTGGCTGTCGTCGCGGTGCCGTACAACCTGCTCATTGTCGGTGATGCTGCACCCGACCAGGGAACCGTCGAGGTGCGCGACTACACTGTCTTCTATGCCGAAGATGTGGAAAATCAGTACGTCGCTGCCTACGACCTCCCGTTCTACAACGCCTCGAACGTGACTACGAGCGGCGTCGTCGTCGCCAGCGCCGACCGACAGGTGTGGTGGACCGTCGTGTCGAAGGGCCGGCTGGCGTTCGCCGGCAAGCAACGTGTCCACCTCGGCGGTCCTGGCTGGCGGGACACAGTCGTCGCCAACCGGACCGGCTGGAGCGTCGTCGGCAACCGCTCTGTCTACGCGGTCCGACTCCGTCATAACGACACAGCGACGCTGGCGTACACCTCGGCGTCGGCCCGTGCCGAGCCGACCGTGGCCGAGCGGAACGTCACGCTGGGGGTTGTTGCGGGCGAATTCACCGTCGCTGTCTCCCGCAACGGGACCCGACTCGCCCGGGTCCCTATCCCCGCACGGAATACGAGTGTCTCTGCCGGCGGACTGTCGGTGGTGAACCGGGATGGTTCGCTGTTTGTCGCGCGGAACGGCACCCGGGTGCGGGTTGCCGCTCGTGAAACGTATCGCTAGCTCCAGACGACCCGGAACACCTCGGCGTCGATGCGCCGGGTCTGGTCGTCATGATGGTCGAACTGTCTCGGAAGGTCGAATTCGGCGGCGAACGCATGGGTCACCTCGCCGCCAGCGTCCGCGACGAACGACTCGACGAACTCCCGGCTGCCCGCATTGTGGACAGAATAAGAGACGGCAGCGATGTCGGCAGCAGTCGCGAGGAACCCGCGGTCGGCGTGTTCGTTCCCATCCTGGGCGCCGAACGGCGGATTCATCAGGACGGTAGCGTCCTCGACACACAGGGGCGCCCGTGTGGCGTCGCCACGCACCCATTCGACATCGGCGCGGGCGGCCACCCGCCGCTCGTTTGCGCCGGCGGTCGCCAGCGGCGCAGGATCAAGCTCAACCCCGACGACCCGCTCCGGGCCGCGCAGCGCGGCCCCCAGCGCCAGCATTCCTGTCCCGCACCCGAGGTCGACGATAGTCGCGTCCTCGATGTCGCCGTTGAGGTCGGCAGTGTGAACGATGTGAGCCGCCAGGTCCGGCGGTGTGTGGTACTGCTCTAGCGGCGCACGGGGGTCGTCAAAGCCGGCGACGACGCCGAGTTCGCTCGCTAACCGACGCCGGGAGGTCACGCGACCACCCCCGGTCCGGTCACTCCCCTGCTCATGCACCTTCATACTTGGGGCGAATACAAATACCTTTTCGGATGCACGTCAGACATACGATACTGGCGGGAATGTTAAGCACCGAGGCCGGGAACCATCTGTATGGACTGTCCGCGGTGCGGGACACCGCTGGTTGCGTACGCCCTCGATGGCCGGCAGGCGCTCGGTTGTGAGGCCTGCGGCTACGCGGGTATCGAAGTCGACCACCACGTCGAGCGCCGCGAAGGAGAGACGTGGGCAGAGGCGCTCCGGCGATTCGAGCGCGAGCGAACGCGCGAGGAGACGGACGATCCCGAGCCAGCGATTGTGCGCGTCGACGAGTAGGCTACTCGCTGGCCTCCGCCCCTGATTCGGCCTCGCGGCCCTCCTCCGAGCGGGCTGCGACGAGTGCGCCACGCGCGACAGAGTACAGCGGGTCGTCCACTTTGGAGACGCTGGAGATACTGAACGGGATATCCGCCTGCTCGAACCGCTCCTCAAACAGTTCCTCGAAGCCAGCCGGCGAGGCCGTCCCACCGGTAACCACGACGGGCACGTCGAGGCCCTCCTCGACGTCCTCTTCGTTGACCTCCTCGCTGATTTTCGTGATGACGTAGTCGAGCAGGTTGTCGTAGTAGATGGACAACGCCCCCTCGACACCGCCGGCATCCGTCGTGAAGTCGAGCCGGAAGTCTTCCTCTTTGATTGAGGTGACCTTGTCGACCGTCTCACCAGTCGCGGTGGCCGTCTGGCTGTCAATCCAGTCGCCACCGCGGGCAACCGAGAACGTCATCACGGGCACGGCGTAGTACGATAGACACACGTTCGTCATCCCGGCCCCGAAGGAGATACCGAGCCCCGTGAAGTTCGAGTCGGCCAGCTCCGAGTAGATGACAGCCATCCCCTCGTTAATCGGCTCGGGGTCGTAGCCCATGTCGCCGAGGAACGATTCGAGCGTCTTCTGATGATACAGCGTCGACAGGTCCGAGTCGATGGGGTCGGCTGGCGTCGAGTAGTAGACCCGTTCGCCGGCGGGGTCCGGCTCGCCGAGCACCTGCTCGATTATGAGTTTGATCATCGGGATGGCCGACTGCTCCTCTGAGGAGAGAATCCCCTGCTTCATCGGCCGGCGCGTCTCCTGGTTGAAAATATTGGCAAAGTTGAGGGCGTCGTCGCCGACGACGTATACCTGGTCGCCCTTCCGAATGTGGAGGACATCCGAGCGGGACAGCATCTGCTCGGCCATGTCAGAGTAGTCTATTTCCACGAAGGAGTTCCGCTGCTGTACGAACACCGTGTCGGACCCTTCCTGACGGGCCGAGACGATATTCATCGTGCCGATGTCGATGCCGCGTGCCATACCGGACCGGCGGCGGCGCGGCTATTAAATCCTCCCGCAGCCCCGCGTCGTCACTCCATCCCCAGCCGCTCTTTCAGCTTGTCGACGACACCCGACTCCTGTTTGCGCTGCTGTTCCTCGTGGGCCTGCTGTTCGCGCAGTTCGGCGAGCGCGGCTGCCTGGTCGTCCGTGGTTCCCTCGCTTCGCTCGGCCTTCGGCTCAGCACCCCGCATCGCGTTCAGCCCTTCCACGGCGGCGTCAACGTTCGTCCCCGACGATGTGGTCCGGGTCGCCTCGGTCTCGTCGAAGCCGGACGTGTCGATGTCGTCGACCTCGCCAGTGTCGACCGACAGTCGCCGGCTCACGTCCGTCTTCTCGACGCCGCCCCAGGAGATGTCGGCGCCTTCCATCGCCTCCTCGTAGTCCTGTCTGGCCTGCTCGGCAATCGCCTCTTCGTCGACGGCCGCATCCTCAGCAGCCGTCGGAGTCGCGTCGTCGCCGGATGTTCCTGCGGGACCGGCCGCCGCCGACGCATCGACCGCGGGCCGGCTTCGTTCGACATGGTACGAGACCAGCGCCGCGCCGGTGGCCGCGATGACAGTCACCAGCCCGACAGCATAGACGAGCACGCCCTGCAGCGAGAAGTCCTGGCCCGTCGTCACGTTCCACTGACTCGGATAGACCGTCACGAAGAACGCCGCGGCCGCGAGCGTGACGGCGACGCCAACGCCGGCCGCGTACGATGCGCGTCGGTCCACCGGCAGGAGGACCGTCACGCCAAGCAGCAGCGTCGGGAGGCCGAGCGCTCCGACGACGAAGGCGAGTTCGCGGAGCGCCCACAGCGGGCCGTCACCGGCGACGACCCGCTCGACGCCGAACAGCAGGAGCCCGAGGATGCCGAGCGCGAACCCTCCGATGAACAGCGCGAACCCCAGATAGACATCGAGGTCACGCTCTGGCTCCCCGAGGTAGCGCCGGTAGAGCGCGTCTGCGCGTGCGTCAAGGTCTGGCATAAGCGCTCGTTGCCGCCGGGGGCTATTAGCGGTTGGGCCATGTCGGACAACCGGCTGACAGGCGGTGACGGACAGGCGGCCTAACCGTGCCGACAGTGGGGGTCGCCTCGGCGGATCGGGCGTTTGCGACGGCAGTCACGGCACGGTGGTGAGAGCCGCGTGCCAGAAGGAGCTGTCTCGACGCCCACCCAGTGATGCAGGCCGGCGGTGGCCAGGCAGACAGAATCGATGATGTGGCGTCAGTAGTGCCAGGGGTACTCCGAGAAGTCCGGCTCGCGACCCTCTGTGAACGCGTCTCGGCCCTCTTTCGCTTCGTCGGTCATGTAGCCGAGCCGCGTGGCCTCGCCAGCGAACAGTTGCTGGCCCACGAGCCCGTCGGTGTCGAGATTGAACGCGTACTTCAGCATGCGCATCGCCGTCGGGGACTTCCCGAGCATCTCCTCGGCCCACTCCAACGCGCGTTCCTCGAGTTGGTCGTGAGGGACCGTCTCATTGACCATCCCCATCTCAGCGGCCTCGGCGGCGTCGTAGGTCTTCCCGAGGAAGAACACCTCGCGGGCCCTCTTGTGGCCGACCTGGTGGGCGAGGTACGCGGAGCCAAAGCCGGCGTCGAAGCTCGCGACGTCGGGGTCGGTCTGGAGGAATTTCGCGTGCTCCTCGCTGGCGAGCGTCATATCACAGACCACGTGCAGCGAGTGGCCGCCGCCGACGGCCCAGCCGGGGACGACAGCGACGACGGGCTTGGGGATGTGGCGAATCTGCCGCTGAACCTCGAGAATATGCAGCCGCGGGGCCGATTGGCCGCCGCTATCGCCGCCATCTGCTCCGGTGCCGTCATTGTACTCGTAGCCGGCGTCACCGCGGACGCGCTGGTCACCGCCTGAACAGAACGCCCAGCCGCCGTCTTTCGGCGAGGGGCCGTTGCCGGTGAGCAACACACAGCCCACGTCCGTCTGTCGCTTGGCGTGCTCGAGGGTACGCGACAGCTCATCGACCGTCTCCGGGCGAAACGCGTTGCGCACCTCGGGGCGGTCGAAGGCAATCCGTACAGCGCCGACGTCGGTCGCTCGGTGGTAGGTGAGGTCGTGGACATCGACATCCTCGACCGGCTCCCACGCGTCAGGGTCGAAGAGTTCGGAGACCATACCCTGGGTCCGGCCGGCTGGCGCAAAAACCGGCCGGTCCCGGCCGAGGAGTCTTAAGCTCGGAGTGCAACACGCCGCGCATGGGGTGGACGTACTATGACGTCCTTGGGGTCGACGAGGACGCCGACGCCGCGGGGGTGCAGGCGGCCTACCGCGAGCGGGTCAAGGAGGTACACCCTGACGTCTCCGACCATCCCGATGCTGCGGCCCGATTTCGAGCGGTTCGCCGCGCACGGGACGTGCTCTGTGATCCCGACGAGCGCGCCCGGTACGACCGACTCGGCCACGAACGATACGTCGGTGCCAATCTGGATACGTCAGGAGACGGCCAGAGCGCGCAGACGCACGCAGCCCAGACGGCCGAACGTGGAGAGACAGCTGCGAGTCCGGACGGGCCGACGGCCCGCGAACGAGCGCGTCGCCGGGCGCGACGGCGAGCCAGACGCCGGGCCGACATGCGAGCAAGCGCCGCCGCAGCCTCTGCAGAGGGCGGAGCGACGGCAGGCCAACCAGGGCGCCAGGCGACTGGCGGGTACCGCGTCTCAACGGCCTCGGCGTCGGGGCTGTCGTTCACCGCACAGCGGACGGGACTGGCGGCCGCCTCGATCGTCTGTTATCCACTCCTGCTGGGGGCGGCGTTTCTTGCCCCACTCGGAGGCGGACTCCGAGCCGCTGCCGGGGTGGGCGCGCTCGCGCTGGCGGTGGTGACGCTCACCATCCCGGAGGTAGCCGTCGTCGTCTTCGGCATCCTGACCGTCGGGGCGCCGGTCGTCCTGTGGGGGACAGGCGTCGGACTGCTCTCAATCGTCGGCGTGTTCGCCTGGGCGTTCTGCTGGGTCCCCTTCGCTGTCTCGGTCGCGAACCTGTTCGCCCTCAGGACCTGACCGCCAGCTCCTCGCTGACCCGCTCTTGGAGGCGCTCCCGGATTGCATGGCTCTCGGCAGCATCGAAGGTCACCTCGATAACCTGTGTTCCCTCGCTCTCGACGCTCGCGGTGAACGCCTCGCGGAACCCTTCACGGCTCCCGACGCGGGCGAACTCGAGCCCGTGGAGGTCGGCTGATGGGGCAAAATCCAGCCCATGGGGTGTCCGGAAGTACCCCTCAAACGTGTCGTGGGCTTCGATGGGGAGGAGATGGAAGATACCGCCGCCGTCGTTGTTGACGAGGACGATCGTCGCGTTGAGGTCGAACCGGTCCACCGCTAGCAGGCCGTTCGTATCGTGAAAGTACGCTACGTCGCCGGTAACACAGACCAGTGGGTCGTCGGTCGCGCTGTCGGCGCCCAGCGCTGTCGACGTGATGCCATCGATACCGGAGGCGCCGCGGTTGCCAAGCACCGTCAGGTCGGCTGCCCGGGGGGCGCCAAACCGGTCGAGGTCGCGAACCGGCATCGAGTTGGAGACGAACAGCGTCGACGGATCCGGCGCCAGCGCGGTTGTCTCATGGAGCAGTCCTCCCTCGAAGAACCGCTCTTCGTCGGCGACGAGTCCCCAGTAGTCAGCCTCGACGTTCGCGAGTTGGTCAGCATAGGCGCTGTCTGCGCCGGTGACCCGGCCTGCGAGCGCGCTCGCGAACGCCGTCGGGTCGGCGACGATGAGGTCTGTCGCGGTGAACTCTGCCTCCCGCCACCCGCCCGCCGGATCGATAAGGAACTGTCGAGGAGGCTCGTCGGGTGCGTCGAGTGTGGCCGCCGCCAGCGCCTTCCGGGTCGGCTTCGAGGTCGGCGACGCGCCGAACCGCAACACGACATCGGGCGTCGGCAGCGTGTCGCGCAACGCTGGTGCCCACGCGTCGTAGCCGCCCAGCACCGTCGCCGATTCGACGTGTTCGCCGAACCGGACGCCGGACAGCGGGTCCGCCAGCACCGGAAATCCCGTTGCCGTCGCCAATCCGAGCAGGGCGTCGCGGTCTGGCGTTGGCCGGTCGGCCGGTCCACAGACAATAAGTCCGCGGTCAGCCGCCTCGACGGCCTCGATAATGGCCGCGCGGTCGGCCGCTGACAGCGTCGGCCGCCCGCTGGTCGTGCGCACGAAGGGGCCGTCGCGGCCCTCCGCCGCCAGCGGGTGCGCCTCGAGCCACCCGTCGGGCACCTCGTCGGTCTCGACGGTCGGCTCCAGTGGCTTCCGGAATGGCACGTTCAGGTGGACCGGCCCGGGGTGGGTCGCTGTCGTCGTCGCAACGGCTCGGGCGACGGCCGTGCGGAGCGAGCGCACCTTCCGGTCGGCCGCCTCCGGTTCGGGAAGCGTCCGGCTGTGTCGGGTCGCGTCGCCGTAGATGTCGTGCTGGTCGATTGTCTGGTTGGCGCCGCTATCCGTGAGTTCGGGTGGTCGGTCGGCCGTCAGCAGCAGCATCGGGACCCGTGCCTGGTCAGCCTCGACAACAGCGGGATGATAGTTGGCGACGGCGGTGCCAGATGTGCAGACGAGCGGCGTCGGGTGGCCTGTCTGTTTCGCTCGGCCCAGCGCGAAAAACGCCGCCGACCGCTCATCGAGGTGTGTGAACGTCTCTATATCGGAGTGGTCGGCGAAGGCCACGGTGAGTGGTGTTGACCGCGACCCCGGCGAGAGGACGGCCGCGTCGACGCCTGCAGCGGCGAGTTCGTCGACGATTGCACGACCCCACAGCGTGTTGACGTTCGGGACACTCATTCGAGTTCGTCGAGCATCGGGCGGTACTTGAGTTGTACCTCGTCCCACTCCGCGTCGGGGTCGGAATCCGCGACAATGCCGACGCCGGCAAACAGCGTCGCCGTCTCGCCGGCGGCGACGGCTGACCGAAGCGCGACGGCAAAGGAGCCGTAGCCTGCGGCGTCGAACCAGCCGACAGGCGCAGCGTACCACCCACGGTCGAACGGCTCCGTCTCGCGGATGGTCTCAAGCGCGCGCTCCGGCGGCAGGCCGCCCACCGCCGGTGTGGGGTGGAGCGCCTCGACTAACGATAGGACGTGTTCCTCGTCGGCGAGTTCAGCCGTGATCGGTGTCTCCAGGTGTTGGACGGTCGCGAGCCGGCGCACCGTCCGCTCGCCCGTCGAAACGGCCGCCGCGTACGGCTCCAACTGGTCGCGGATGGTCTCGGCGACGATTTCGTGTTCGTGGACATTCTTCTCATCGGCCATCAATTCGCGCGCGAGCCACTCGTCTTCCGCGGGGGTGTCGCCCCGGCCGGTCGTCCCCGCGAGCGCGCCCGTCGAGACGGTGCGGCCACGCAGGCCGACCAGCCGTTCCGGTGTCGCCCCGAAGAACGAGGGAGTCGCTCCGTCGCCGGCCGGCTCGACAAGGAAGCGGTAGCAGTCGGGGTAAGTATCCGATAGCCGCGCGAGTACGTCGTGAACAGCAATAGGCCGGTCGAGGCGGGCGCGCAGCGCCTGCGCGAGCACCACCTTCCGGAGTTCGCCGGCCGCGATGCGGTCGGTCGCGTCTGTCACCGACTCGCGCCACTCCTCACGGCTCGTCGTGCGGGTGCGTTCGAGTACGGCCGTCGGGTCGGCGGGTGCCGGTTCCGACAGCGACGACAGCCGGTCGACGCTCTCTTCTAGGCGCCGCTCGACGGTCCGGGGGGTAGCATCGGGGCCAACGGCGTTCACTGTGAGCCACGCCCCGTCGGCAGTGTAGGTGACCTGCCGACGCGGGAGCAGAAACTGGGCGCCGGGAAAGCCGTTCCACGGGGACTCGCCGGCATGGTCGTCGTGGAAGGCAAAGCCACCGAACAGTCGCGGGCGGGCGGCTTCCGTGCCGGCGTGAACGTTGCCGTGGTCGAACAGCGACTCGCCGGCCTCGCGGACAGCGGTGAACCGGTCGGTGCCAGTCGCCGTCACCACCGCGGCGGCACCCGATCCGACGACGGTCGGTTCGTCGGGCGCGCTCCAGAAGGTGCGTGGCGACTCCGCGGCCGAAAGGGCCGCACGGACGGACGGAGACGGGAGCCGCGTCGCCCGCGACACGACGCCGGTCTCCTCGCCGAGCGGTTCCATCGCTGGGGAGTTGGGGACCCACCGTTTTATGATTCCCGTTCCCGGCGGGCGGGCCTACGCGTACCGCTCTTCTTCCCACGGGTTCGCCGTGTTCGAGTAGCCGCGCCGCTCCCAGTATCCCCGCTCCGGCTCGGTGAGGAACTCGACACCGGTAACCCACTTGGCGCCCTTGTAGGCGTACCGGTGCGGGGTAACGACCCGGACAGGGCCGCCGTGGTCTGCGGGAAGCGGGTCGCCATCGAGTGCCCAAGCGAACAGTACCTCGCGGCGGGCACAGTCCGCAAGCGGCAGGTTCGTCGTATAGCCGTCGGCGGCGTGGAACATGACGTGCACTGCCTCATCGCGGACGCCGGCCGCCTCCATCACCGTGGGGAACGTGACGCCAGTGAACTCGTTGTCGAACCGCGACCAGCCAGTGACGCAGTGGAAGTCCTGTCGCTGAGTCTCGGAGGGAAGGTCAGTGAATGCCTCGAACGACAGCGACAGCGACTCGTCGACAGCGCCCCAGACCTCGAAGGTCCACGCCTCGCGGTCGACCGACGGTGTCGCGCCTTTCGAGAGCACGGGAAACTCCTCGGTTCGGCGCTGGCCAGGCGGGAGGCGGTCGCCGCCGAACTCTTCGTGGAGAGACGTGGCGTCGTACATACCCGATGTTCGGGCTGACGGCCCGTTAGCGTACCGTTCCGCAGTTGCCGTCCTAACAACGTAAACCAGCCGTACGGAAACAAAACTACGCTGTTCGAAAGCGACAGTTTGCCGTGGCCAAAATTCCCCACTAGTCTTAAATACCCCACCGTCGAATCTTCACGCGAGATGGCCAGGGTCAACATCACCGTGCCCGAGCACCTGGAGATGCAGATCGCCCAGCTCGTAGAGCGCGGGGAATTCGACGACCGCGAGGAGGCGCTCGAAGACGTGTTGTCGGCCGGAATCCGGGCGTACAAGACATCCGGCCCGATGGACGACGAGGAACCGGAGTTCGAGGAAGACGGGATGATGGGCCACGACGACGAGTACGTGTTCTAGCGCGCAAGGCTTATTCGCGTCTCAACGGTACCACGGACATGCACAAGGACGAACTCTTGGAGCTCCACGGCTACATGGTGGAGATTATGAACACGTTCCGTGGGATGGAGGACGTCGACGGCAGCGTCTTCGACCCTTATGACGAACTCGAGGTCACCCCCGATGATGTCCACATGTCGAAAAGCGAGCACAAACATGCCGTCTTCGTCCTCGGCAATGCGCTCGCGGAAGTGATGTCCGACGACGAGTTCTCCGACGCCGGCCGCATCGGCAAGCGGATGCAGGAGCTTGCCGAGGACGCCGAAAACAAGCTGTAGCGGCCCAACTTTTCCTCGGCGAGCCTGTAGGTCGCTGGCGAGACCCGGCGGGACGGATGTATGTACTCCTGCCGAGGGGGGTTGTACGGAGGCCTAAACGCTCCCTCGGTGCGGGTGGGTCGCCCCGTGATTCTGCGTTCGGGCCGCGGACACGACAGCACTGATTAGGGTCCCGGCGGAGGTTCTCGCATGCACGACATCGACCCCGAAGAGGTGGGTCGGCTGGCACGCGCGCTAACCGAGACGGACGCAATCATCGAGGAGATGGACGCCCGCACAGCGGCATCGGGGTTCCCGACGGTTGGCCCGGCGGTGGGCGGCTGGCTTCGGCTGCTCGCGCGAGGGGTCGACGCCCGGCGTGGCTTCGAGTTCGGCTCCGGCTTTGGCTACTCCGCCTACTGGCTGGCCGACGCGTTCCCGCCAGACGGCGAACTCGTTCTGACGGAGGTGGACGCTGACGAACTGGCGGACGCACGTGAGTACCTGCGCCGGGGTGGCTACGCCGACCGCTGCCGGTTCGAGCACGGCGACGCCCTCGAGACGGTCGAACAGTACGACGGCCCGTTCGATGTCGTACTCATCGACAACGAAAAAGAGCGGTACCCGGAGGCGTTTGCAGCCGTCCGTGAGAAGGTCGCTCCGGGCGGGGTCGTGCTCGTCGATAACGCGGTTACCGCCGGCACACTCGACTTCGAGGCTATCCTCGCACATGTCGAAGGCGCGGGCGACGCCGCCGACGCCGCCAGCCGAGGGGTGGCCGAACTGCTGGTGACGCTGCGGGAGGCCCCGGCCTTCGAGACGGCGCTCTTGCCGCTTGGGGAGGGGGTTGCAGTCGCTCGGCGGCGGTAGACGGGTCCAGGCGAGCGGCCGAGGAATCCAAAGCAAGAATCATTAGCGACGGCGCAGAGATGTAAGACGAGATGCCTGGAGGACATACGCAGACGCTCCGACCATTCCTGTGGCGCGCGAGCAAACTCTACCCGGACACCGAGGTCGTCTCGCGCAACCATGACGGGATGTCACGACAGACGTACGCGGAGTACGAGGAGCGCACGGCCCAGTTGGCGAACGCGCTCGATGAGCACGGTATCGAGCAGGGCGACCGCGTCGGCACGTTCTGCTGGAACACCGACCGCCACTTCGAGGTGTACTTCGCCGCGCCGTCGATGGGCGCACAACTCCACACCATCAACCCGCTGTTGCCCGACGAGCACATCCGCTACATCGTTGACGATGCCAACGACGAGGTCATCTTCGTCGACCCGTCGCTGGCCGAGAAAATCGCGGGCGCTGCAGAGGGGGCCGAGGAGTTCGAGGGGGTCGACCTCATCGTGATGGACGACTCGCCAGTCGAGGCCATCGACGGCCCCGTCTACGAGGAGTTCGTTGCCGGGCACGATACCGACTATGACTGGCCGGAGCTGCCGAGTGAGCAGCCCGCGGGGATGTGTTACACCTCGGGGACGACGGGGAAGCCGAAGGGTGTCGAGTACACCCAGTCGATGCTCTGGAGTCACACGATGATGTCCCAGTCGCCGCAGGGCATCCCGATGGAGGACGACGATGTGGTGATGCCCGTCGTTCCGATGTTCCACGTCAACGCGTGGGGGATGCCGTTCACGGCGACCGCGGGCGGCGCCAAGCAGGTGTTCCCCGGCCCGTCGCCGGACGCCGACGACCTCGCGAGACTCATCGAGGAGGAGGGCGTCACCATCACGGCGGGCGTCCCCACCGTCTGGCTGGGGCTGATGGAGTACTGTGAGGACAACGAGGTCGACCTTTCGACGCTCGACCAGGTGATTGTCGGCGGCAGCGCCGCGCCAGAGTCAATGATCCGCTGGTTCGACGACCGCGGCGTCGAGGTGCTCCACGCGTGGGGCATGACGGAGATGTCTCCCATCGGGAGTGTCGCCCACCTCAAGAGCGACCTCGAGGACGAGGACTACCAGACCCAGCTCGACAAGCGGAGCAAGCAGGGCATCATGGTGCCCGGCCTCGAATTCAAGGTGATCGACGAAGACGGTAACCGCATCGCATGGGACGGCGAGGAATTCGGCGAGCTGTACGTCCGGGGGCCGTCGGTGACGAAGGAGTACTTCAAGCGCCCAGAGGCCAACGAAGAGGACTTCGAGGACGGCTGGCTCAAGACGGGTGACGTGGTGAGCGTCGACCCGGACGGCTACATCAAGATCGTCGACCGCGCGAAGGACGTCATCAAGTCCGGCGGGGAGTGGATCTCCTCGGTCGAGCTGGAGAACGCGATCATGGCCCACGAAGACGTCTCGGAGGCGACCGTCATCGGCGTCCCCCACGAGAAGTGGCAGGAACGGCCAGTTGCGTTTGTCGTGCCGACGGAGGGGGCCGACCGCGAGGGCCTCGACGACGAGATACTTGAGCTGCTCGACGAGGAGTACCCCAAATGGTGGCTCCCGGATGCCGTCGAGTACATCGAGGAGGTGCCCAAGACCGCGACTGGGAAGTTCTCGAAGAAGGACCTCCGCGAGCAGTACACCGGCAGCGTGGAACTCCACGAGGGGTCGGCACCGGAGGAAGCCGCTCCAGAGAGCGACGACTAAACGCCCGCCAACCCACCCGCCGTTTCCCGGGGTATTTGGCCGGGCGGTCCCTACGATAGACATGGAACTGCTCGACGAGTCTATCGTCCCGGAGCATGCCCGTGAGGTGAAAGCCGAGGCACGGGCGTTCGCCGAGGAACACATCGCCCCGAACGCCGAGGAGTACTATCGCTCGGGTGAGTACCCGTGGGAGGTACTCGAGGCTGGCATGGACGCCGGGCTCATCGCACAGGACATCGGCGAGGAGTACGGCGGTCGCGGGCTGGACCTCCAGCAGGTACTGGCTGTCGCAGAGGAATTCTACCGCGCCGATGCCGGCATCGCGCTGACGCTCCAGCTGGCGAGCTTTGGGGCCGAAATGATCGAGAAGTACGGGACCGAGCAACAGGCCGAGCAGTATCTCCGGCCCGTCGCAGAGAACGAACAGATCACAGGGCTTGCGGTGTCGGAGCCGGAGACGGGGAGTGACCTTGCGGGGATGGAGACCCGCGCGGAGAAGGACGGCGACGAGTGGGTGTTGAACGGCGAGAAGTACTGGGTCGGGAACGGGGTAGAGGCCGACTGGGTGACGCTGTACGCCAAGACGGGCGATGACGCCAACAACCGCTATGGCAACTTCTCGATGTTCATCGTCCCGACGGACACAGACGGCTACGAGGCCGAACACATTCCTGAGAAGATGGGGATGCGTGCCTCGAAACAGGCCCACATCGTGCTCGATAACGCTCGGATTCCCGAAAAGAATCTCGTCGGCAACGAGGGAGCTGGCTTCTACATGCTGGCGGACTTCTTCAACAACGGCCGAATCGTGGTCGGCGGGCACGGGCTCGGGCTCGCGGCCGCCGCAATCGAGGAGGCCTGGGAGTTCGTTCACGGTCGCAACGCCTTCGGCCGGCAAATAAACGAGTTCCAGGCGGTCCAGCATATCCTCGCGGACATGCGCATGGAGTTTGAGGCAGCCCGGGCGCTCAACTGGCGAGCCGCCGAAAAGGTGCAGACGGATGACCACGGCGGCTTCTGGGCGTCGATGGCGAAGGTGAAGTCGACGGAGGTGGCCAACAACTGCGCCGAGCGCGGGATGCAACTCCACGGCGGTCGATCCGTCCTCGTCGAAAACCGCATCTCGCGGGTCTACCGGGACGTGCGTATCCCCGTTGTCTACGAGGGAGCAAACGAGATACAGCGCAACCTCATCTACAAACAGGCTCCCAAGTGAACTACCCTACCCTACTCGCTCACCGTTGCGCGGTTCGCTCCGTGAGGGGAGGGCTTCCTGCTTCTACGACGCGCTTTGCAGATACGGGTGTATCCACAGGGAGCGCAGTCTCCACAGGCGTTTGTTCGGAGTGTCCCACTCCTACATCTTCGAGACCGCGAGAACGGATGTTCCACGCCGCGTTCGCGTCTCTGTCCGCCTCGAACCCGCAGGCGGGACAGGAGTGCTCACGGACCCACAGCGGTTTGTCCGTCTCCACACCACAAGAGGCGCACTTTCTCGTTGTCCCTCTTGGGTTGACCGCCACGAAGTGTGTCCCCTCACGCTCGCAGTTGTATTTGAGCAACGAGCGGAACGTTCGCCACGCAGCAGACGCCGTGTTGCGGCTGTTCGACGGCGACTCCAGCATTCTCTTCACGTTCAACTCTTCGACCGCCACGAAGTCGTACTCCCGAGCGTAGTACGCCGAGAGCTTGTGCAAGAAGTCACGGCGCTTCCGTCGGAGGTCGGCGTGACACTCCGCGACTCGACGCCGTTGCTTCTCGTAGTTGTTCGACCCGTGCTGTTTGCGCGAGAGCTTCCGTTGCTCGCGCTCCAAGCGGTCGCGTTCGTCTGAAAGGTCGAGCGACCCGACCGCCGTGCCGTCGGTGTCGTGGGCGTACTTGAGAATCC